>CAJUQD010000022.1 GCA_910588105.1 uncultured Oscillospiraceae bacterium
CTCCACTACCGCAGCCTCTCACCCGCCGCCACCGCGCCCCTTTGAGGCAGGAGCCGGGGGGGTCAGCCCAGAGCCACGTCCAGCGCCAGCATGAGGGTGAACCCGGCCGCGAAAAACAGCGTTCCCAGGTTGGAGTGGGCCCCAGCGGATGCTTCCGGGATCAACTCCTCCACCACGACATAGACCATGGCCCCGGCTGCAAAGCTGAGCAGATAGGGCAGCCAGGGAAGAATCAGCCCCGCCGCCCAGATGGTGAGGGCGGCGGCGATGGGTTCCACAAGCCCGGACAGGATGCCGCAAAGGAACGCCCGACGCCTGCGGACGCCCGCTCCCCGGAGGGGGAGGGCAATGATAGCCCCTTCCGGGAAGTTCTGGACGGCAATACCGATGGACAGGGCCAAAGCCCCCGTGACGGAAATGGCCTGTTCCCCCGCCATCCAGCCCGCCAGCACCGCCCCCACTGCCATGCCTTCCGGGATGTTGTGGAGGGTGACGGCCAGCACCAGCATGGTGGTTCTTTTCAGATGGGAATGGGGGCCTTCCGGTTGGCTGCTGTTCTGATGGAGATGGGGGACCGTTCGGTCCAGCGCCAGAAGAAACAGGATGCCCAGCCAAAATCCAACCACTGCGGGGAGAAATGCGGGCTGCCCCATATCCCCCGCCTGCTCCATGGCGGGGACCAGCAGGCTCCAGACGGATGCCGCCACCATAACCCCCGCCGCAAAGCCGGTGAGCGCCCGCTGGACGGCAGGGCGCAGTCCGCTGCGCATGAAGAGTACGCACCCCGCCCCCGAAACGGTCCCCCAAAAGGGAATCAGAATCCCCTGTATTACTTCAGCCCGCATTTTAACCGCCTCCCCTGTTTGATGGGTGCATTTTTCCCCGAAGGGCGCCGCGCCATTCCCTCCCGGCCTGCCGCCGGGAGGGGAGGGCGATGGGGGGGGATACTCCTTGACATCGTGGCCAAAATGTACTATTGTTATTGTCGGCAAAAGCTGCCGCGCGCGGCCCCCGAATATGAATCAGGATACGGGCGGGTGGACAAAATGGTAAACCTTGTCATAATACTGGAATGTCTGGGCACATGCCTCATTTTTGTGGCCCTGATTCTCCTGCTCAACGGGGACGGGGCGCGGGAACAGAAGCTGCTGATTTTTATCATGTGCGGCTCGCTGGTGCAGAATGTAGGCTACCTGCTGGAGCTGACCGCTCCCACCGTGGAGGCCGCTGTGGCGGCGGTGACGATGGAAAACGTGGGCTCCGCCTTTGTGCCGCTGTGCTACTGCTGGTTTATCTACACCTATTGCTACGCCACTCCGCCCAAAAAGCTGCTGCGCGTGCTTGGGATTATCAATTTCTTGATTCTGCCCACGGTATTTTTCAACTGGAACGGCCTGTTTTACCGGGAGTTTGAGTGGCTGTCCACTGCGGACGGCTTCCACTATGTCAGCATTTCCTACGGGCCGCTGTATATGCTGTTCATGGTTACTCGCATCATCATCCCCTATGCGCTTTGTATTTTCACCCTGGTGCGGGCCATCCGCCTGCGCTCGGACCGGGAGGTCAGCCGCCAGTATCAGACGATCCTGGTCATCTCCACCCTGCCCGTCATTGTGCTGGTGGCCTATGTGTTCAAGCTGGCCAACGTGTTCGATCTGACGCCGGTGACACTGGCAATCGCCATGTCCATGGTGGTCATCGTGGTGTGGAGCCGCCGCAACTACGACTTCCGGCACCTGGCGGCGGAGAAGGTGCTGGAAAGCCTGGGGGACGGCGTGATCGCCCTGGACGACCACGACCGGCTGGTGAGTTACAACCGGGCGGCGGCCAACATTTTCGCCAGCCTGCCCGCCCACAAGCTGGGGGAGAATATCCGGGTGGTGGAGGATTTCCGGGAGGAGATGCTCAACGAGCACATTCCCTGGAGTTTTTCCATCAACGGGCAGAACTACGAGTGCCACAGCAAACAGATCATGGACGAAAACGGGCAGAAGCAGGGCTGCGTCATTTTGATCCTGGACATGACCGACATCAAGGCGTACATCAATGAGATCAAGCGGGTGCGCCAGCAGGCGGAAAAGGCCAACATTGCCAAGAGCGAGTTTTTGGCCAACATGTCCCATGAGATACGCACACCCATGAACGCTATCATCGGTCTCAACGATATCATTATGGAGGAGTGCCGGGACTCGGCCATCTATGCCCACGCCAAGGATGTGCAGTCCGCCGCCAAAAACCTGCTGGCCATCATCAACGACATCTTGGACCTGTCCAAGGTGGAGGCGGGAAAAATGGAGCTGGTGTACACTGACTACCACCTGAAAACCGTAGTGGGCGAGGTGGTAGGCATGATGGATATGGCGGCCTCCAAGCGCGGGATCATCATGAAGTACGAGTGCGACGACACAATCCCTTGCCGCTACAACGGCGACGAGGGGCGGATCAAGCAGATTTTGATTAATATCATCAACAACGCCATCAAGTTCACCAAGGAGGGCTATGTCCGGGCCTGTGTCACCGGCGAGCCGGGCCCTAACGGGGACGAGGAGCTGATTACCTTCCGGGTGGAGGATACCGGCTGCGGCATCCGGAAGGAGGATCTGAACAAAATCTTTGAGGACTTCCGCCAGGTGGACTCCAAGCGCAACCGAAGCGTGGAGGGCACCGGGCTCGGGCTGGCCATTGTCAAGCACCTGGTGGAGCTGATGGGCGGAACGATCCGTGTGGAGAGCGTCTACGGCGAGGGTACCACGGTTATTATCACGATCCCCCAGAAGATTGTGGACCGGCGCACCATTGCGGAGGTGCCGGAGGTGTCCCGGGCGGAGCTGGAACGGGCGGAGGCGTTTACCGCCCCTGGGGTGAAGGTGCTGGTGGTGGACGACAACGTCATCAACCGCAAAGTGGCCCGGGGCTTCTTGAAGAGCTACGCCTTTGACCTGGACGAGGCGGAGAGCGGGCCGGAGGCCATTGAGCTGGTGCGGCAAAAGCGCTACGACATCATTTTCATGGATCATATGATGCCCATGATGGATGGCATTGAGGCGGCGACGATCATCCGCCGGCAGTGCGGGGAGAATGGAAAGGCCCCGGCCATGATCGCCCTCACCGCCAACGCCATGGAGGGGATGCGGGAGAAGTTTTTGGACTGCGGCTTCCAGGACTTCATCGCCAAGCCCCTGGACCGAGGGGAGCTGGCCCAGCTGCTGGCCCGCTGGGTGCCGGAGGACCGGCGGCAGTCCGGGGACGGCGGGGAGGAGGGCCGCCCCGCCCTGAACCCGTCGGCCTTCCCCATCGTGGGGATCGATATGGACACGGCCACGCGCTATTACACCGGGGACGAGGCGGGCTTTGTGGAGCTGCTGGAGCTGTATTACATGGACGGCCGGCGCAAGACCGGGCTTTTGAAGGAACTGAAGGATTCCAACCTGCCGGATTACCGCACGCAGGTCCACGCACTCAAAAGCGCCGCCGCCAATATTGGGGCCATGGAAGTGTCCAACCTGGCCCGGGCCCAGGAGAACGCCGCCGCCCAGGGCGACACCGCGTTTATCGCCCAGCACTTCCCCCGGCTGCTGGAGGCCCATGAGGCGCTGCTGGACCAGATCGGGCAGTTCCTGGAGGGGCGGAGGCAGAACGAGGCCCAGGGGGAAAAGCTCCCCCTCTCCCCCCAGGAGCTGCGGGAGCGGGTGGGCGCGGCCCTGGGCGAGCTTCAGGATTTCCGCTCAAGGGAGTGCGCCGGGATGGTGGAGGCCCTGCTGCGCTGCGCGCTGCCCCAGGACGCGGAGGACAGCCTGCGGGAGATCCAGGGGCAGCTGAAGCTGTATGAGGACGACAATGCCGAGGCGCTTTTGGGCGGGCTTCTGGGAAGGCTTGAAAAGGAGGAAGGGTGAACATGATAGAGACCGGCGCAAAGGACGGCAGGAAACGCATTTTGGCGGTGGATGACGCGGCTACCATTTTACTGCGGATAACGGATACCCTGGAGAAATACTATGATGTAATCACGGTGAATTCAGGGGTGCGGGCGCTGCGGTACCTGGAGCGGGTGAAGCCGGACCTGATCCTCCTGGACATTCGCATGACGCCCAAAAACGGCTTTGAGACCTTACGGGAGATCCGCGACATGAAGGACCGGGCGGATATCCCGGTGATTATGCTCACCGCCATGGAGGACAAGGATTCAGTGCTGGAGGGCATCACCCTGGGGATCAGCGATTATATTTTAAAGCCCTTTGCCCCGGACGACCTGCTCAGCCGCATCCGGCGGGTGCTGGATGGAGAAGGGCAAAAACAGGAGGCCCAGTTTGGACAGAACGGAGGGGGGGCTGGGGTATGAATACCGCCATGACCAGGGAGGAACTGGAGCGGATTTTGGACAAGGCCCTCCAGGATGTGACGGAGCGGACCGCCGGGGTGCGCCTGCACCAGGGGGAGCAGCCCCTGGGGGAGGACCTTTGCACCGTGCACATCACCTTTGACAAGGGCTTTTCCACCAGCCTGACCCTGTGCGCCGACACCAGCCTGCTGGCCCGCATGGCGGGCAACTCCTTCCATGAGGAGACGGTGACGGCGGAGGATCTGGAGGAGTTCAGCAAGGAGTATCTCAACGTGCTGTGCGGCAAGGTGGCGGGGGCCATGTTCCAGGCCACCCAGGTGTCTGCCCATTTCGGCACGCCCACATTTTACCACGGGCGCTATGAGCCGGAGGGGCAGGAGGCGCAATTTGTGCTCACCTATGCCGACGAGCACAGCAAGGGCGCGCATCTGATTCATCATGTGGCCTGCCCCCCAGGAGGACAGCGCCGCAGGGAAGGAGGATTTGGGATGAGCAAGCGGGTTATGGTGGTGGACGATTCCAGGCTGGTCAGAGTCCAGCTGGAGGACGTTTTGAAGGGGACGGACTATGAGGTGGCGGCATACTGCCGCAGCGGGGAAGAGGCCATTGAGCAGTATGGCGTGGTGAAGCCGGATCTTGTGACCATGGATATCATCATGCGGGGGATGGACGGGCTGGATGCGGCGGAAATGATCCTGAAAAGCGACCCGGACGCCAGGATTGTGATGATTTCCTCCCTGGCCTATGGCGACACCTTCGAGCGGGCCAAGGCAATCGGTACCAGGGGTTTTGTGGAAAAGCCCTTCCACCAGGAGCAGCTGGTGAAAGTGTTTGGCCAGGCGCTGTCGTAACGCGGCGGGGCGCCCTGTCCGCTGCGGGCGGCAAAAGACGCAGCAGACAGCGCACAGGAAAGCGGCCCTGCCGGACGTCGGCAGGGCCGCTTTCCTGTGCGCCGTGGCGCCGCCGGGTCAGCCTTGCAGGGCGGCCCCCTCCCGGGTCCGATACTCCTTGGGGGAGCAGCCGTAGCGCAGGCGGAAACGGCGGTAGAAATAGCTGCTGTTGTCATAGCCGATGTAGGACAGGATGGTCTCAATGGGCAGGGGGGTGTGGGAGAGCAGGTAGGCGGCCTGCTGGAGCTTGCGCTGCTGTAAAAGCTCCTTGAAGTTGGAGCCGGTATATTTTTTTAACAGGCGGCTTACGGCGTACCCGGGCCACCCCAGATCCTGGGAGAGCTGGGCCAGGGTGCCGTCTGGATAGCGGTCCTCAATGTACTTCAGCGCGGCGAACACCAGGGCCTGCTCGCCCTGATCCGGGCCGCTCCGGCCCACAATGGGGGCGTACATGGACAGGTTGATAAACAGCAGGCCCATGCTGGTTTCCAAAATAGTGTTGGTGCCGCCTCGATGATCCACCAGAGTCCAGATCATGCTTTCCAGCAGGTTTTCCACCGGCACCAGCCCCTCCGCCCGGATGTGGAGCCAGCCCGAGCCGTCCACTGTGCCGGACAGGGTGGCCAGCAGAAAGTCCCGCAGCACATTTTCCCGCTCAATCATGGACACGGGCCGGGAGAAAAACTGGGGCAGGATGATAAAGTTCACCGCCAGGTCGTCCGCCTGGGTGGGCAGCACCTCGTGGGACACGTTCTGGTTGAGGAACAGCAGGTCCCCCCGGCGCAGGGTGATGGCCTGCCGGCGTCCGGCATGGTAGACGATGTGGCCGGCGGAACCGGCGCATTGGTACACCATCTCCACATAGTTGTGCCGGTGGCGGGGGAAAGGGGCGAAGCGGGTGTGGGGGCGGATCTCAATGAGCCGCCCCTTTTCCAGCAGCTTGCGGCTGTCTACCACAAACTCCCGGCAGAAGGTGTACAGATCCCGGCGGATGCCGTCTCCGCCGTCCAGAATGGCCTGTTCCTCCGGGGTGATTTTCCGCAGGTAATCCAGCAGCTCCTGACGCAAGGCTCAGCCCCCCTTACATTGATAGGCTCAGTATATCACAGCACGGGAATGGATTGCAAATAACGTCCGAAAATTTTCAAGCCAGGACCTTAACCCTGCCGCGGGGAAGGGGTATACTGGGGGCAGCAAACGGGGGAGGGGACGTGAATGGAACGGCGCTATCTAGCCATTGACATCGGCGCATCGTCGGGCCGTCACATCGTGGGCTGGCTTGAGGACGGCGAGGTCAAAACCAAAGAGGTCTACCGCTTCCCCAATGGGGTGGCGGAGCGGGACGGCCGCCTCACCTGGGACGTGGACGCCCTGCTGGGCCACGTGAAGGCGGGGATTGACAAGGCGCTGGACGAGTTCGGCGCGCTGGACAGCTTTTCCATCGACACCTGGGGGTGCGATTACGTTCTTCTCCGTGGTGCGGAAGATGTGCGGCCCTGCTATGCCTACCGGGACAATCGAACTGAAGCGGTCATCTCCGCAGCCCACAAAAAAGTCCCATTTTCCGAGCTCTACGCCCATACCGGGTGCCAGTTCCAGCCCTTCAACACCGTGTACCAGCTCTGCGAGGATTTGGAGCGGGGCCGCCTGGAGGGCGTCACCGATTTCCTCATGATGCCGGAATACCTGCTGTGGAAGCTCACCGGGGTAAAGGCCAAGGAGTACACCAACGCCACCACCACGGGGCTGGTGAGCGCCAAAACCGGGGAATTTGACCTGAAACTCACCGAAAAGCTGGGCCTGCCCGCCCATCTGTTCCCCCGCCTTTGCAAACCGGGGACGGCGGTGGGCACGTACAAGGGCATCCCTGCCGTGCTGTGCGCCACCCACGATACCGCCTCCGCCGTGGAGGGCATTCTCGCCATCGCGGATGCTGCTATCTCCCCGACCAGCAGCGCGGGTCGCTTCGGCCGCTCTGCCGCTCCGGCGCTCCCCGCAAGATCGTTCGATCTTGTGGGGGCTCCCCAGCCCTACATTTCCTCCGGCACGTGGAGCCTTTTAGGCGTGAAAACACCCAAACCCATCACCGATGAAAAGAGCATGGCGGCCAACTACTCCAACGAGGGCGGCGTGGGCTACAACCGCTACCAGAAGAACATTATGGGTATGTGGATCGTGAACTGCCTCCGGGACGAGCTGTGCCCGGGCAAGCCTTTCGGGGAAATCGTGGCGGAAGCCGAGGCCAGCACCTTTGACGGCACCGTGAACGCCAACGCCCCTTGCTTCCTGGCCCCGGACAGCATGAAGGCGGCCTTTGACGGGGCACTGTCCGTCCAGCCCCAGACCGTGGGGGACTACTTCCGCTGCGCGTACCGATCCCTGGCGCTCAGCTACCGGGACGCCATCCGGGAGCTGGAGGAAAACACGGGCCGTACATACGAAAAGCTGTACATCGTGGGCGGCGGGGCAAAGAACCAGTTTTTGAACCGCCTCACGGAGGAGGCCACCGGCAAAACCGTCATCGCCCTGCCCATCGAGGCCACCGCGCTGGGAAATCTCAAAATCCAGATGGCTCCTGCTTTTTCTTGAAAGAGAAAGGTGGAAATTGTTTAAAAGTCTTTCTTTTTGCTTCTTTTTCTTTCTACAGAAAGAAAAAGAAGGCCCTTGACCTTAAAACGGGAGGAATCCATATGAGTTACAACGAGGCAAAAGCCAAATACGCCGCCCTGGGGGTGGACGCGGACCGGGCCATCAAGGCGCTGAGCGCCATCCCCGTGTCCCTCCACTGCTGGCAGGGGGACGACGTGCGGGGGTTCGACACCGACCCCTCCAAGCCCCTCACCGGGGGCATCCAGACCACCGGGAACTACCCCGGCCGGGCCCGCACCCCGGAGGAGCTGATGGCCGACCTGGACGTGGTGCTCAAGCTGTGCCCCGGCCAAAAGAAGCTGAACCTCCACGCCAGCTACGCCATCTTCGAGGACGGAGAATGGGCCGACCGGGACAAGCTGGAACCCAGGCACTTCGCCAAGTGGGTGGAGTTTTGCAAAGCGCGGGGACTGGGCGCGGACTTCAACCCCACCTTCTTCTCCCACCCCAAATGCGATCCGCTGACCCTTTCCTCTCCCAACGAGGAGACGAGGCGCTTCTGGATTGAGCACGGCAAAGCCTGTATCCGCATTTCCAGCTACTTGGCGAAGGAACTGGGCCAGCCCTGCGTCATGAACATCTGGACGGGGGACGGCTTCAAGGACATCCCCGGTGACCGCATGGGGCCGCGCATCCGTTATCGGGAGTCCATCGACGAAATCCTCTCCGAGCCCTACGACTTCAAGCTGGTGAAGCCCTGCATTGAGTCCAAGGTGTTCGGCATTGGGGTGGAGGCGTACACCGCGGGCAGCGCCGAGTTTGCCCTCTCCTACGCCGCGTTCAACAAGGACAAGTGCATCCCGCTGATGGACAATGGCCACTACCACCCCACCGAGGTGGTCAGCGACAAAATCCCCGCCCTGCTGGCCTTTTTCCCCGAAATCGCCCTTCACGTCACCCGGCCCATCCGCTGGGATTCTGACCACGTGGTGCTGTTCGACGATGAGACCCGCGAGATTTGCCGGGAGATCGTCCGCTGCGGCGCGGAGCGGGTGAACATCGCCCTGGACTACTTCGACGCGTCCATCAACCGGGTGGCGGCCTGGGCCACCGGGTTCCGCAATTTGCAGAAGGCCCTGCTGTCCGCCCTGCTCCAGCCGGCGGAGGAGGAAAAGCGGCTCCAGGAGGTTGGCGATTTCACCAAGCTCATGGTGCTCCAGGAGGAGCTGAAAACCGCGCCCTTCGGGGAGGTCTGGGACGAATACTGCCGCGTGTGCGGTGCGCCCGCCGACGGGGAGTGGTTCGGGGCCGTTGAGAAATACGAGGCTGACGTACTCAGCAAGAGAGGTTGATTGCCATGAAAAACATCTTAGAGGCGCCCTTTTTGATCGAAATGGTGCGTACCTGCACCAATATGTACGCCCACGGCTGGGACGAGCGCAACGGCGGCAATATCAGCTGGCTGCTGGACGAGGCCGACGTGTCCCAGTACCTGGACGTCGGCGCGGTGATCCGGGACATCCCCACCGGGTTTGAGGCCCCGGCGCTGGACGGGAAGTATTTCCTGGTGACGGGGACGGGCAAATATTTCAAGAACGTGCAGTATGATCCGGCGGACAACCTGGGCCTCATCCATATCACCGGCGGCGGCAGGAACGCCCAGCTTTTGTGGGGCTTTGCCGACGGCGGCAAATTCACCTCCGAGTTCCCCGCCCACATGATGAGCCACGCCGCGCGCCTGTCCGTGGACCCGGCCAACCGCATCGTCATGCACTGCCACCCGGCTAACCTGCTGGCCATGACCTATGTCCACGACCTGGACAGCCGCTCCTTCACCCGGACGCTGTGGCAGATGTGCACCGAGTGCATTGTGGTGTTCCCCGAAGGGGTGAACGTGCTGCCCTGGATGCTGTGCGGCACCAATGAGATCGGCCAGGCCACGGCGCAGGAGATGAAGACCGCCCGGCTGGTGGTGTGGAGCCAGCACGGAATCTACGGCGCGGGCCGCGACCTGGACGAGACCTTTGGCCTCATTGAGACAGCGGAGAAGGCGGCGGAGATCTACATGAAAATCGCCCACCTGCCCCTGGTGAACACCATCACCGACGTGCAGCTCCACCTGATGGAGGAGCGCTTCGGTGTCAAGGGCCGGGAGGGCTGGCTGGACTGAGCATTCGCCCTTTAAGCCGCCGCAGTATCAAGATTTCCGGCCGGCGACGGCAGCACGCTCTATCTGGAAACGGAATGGATTCCCCTGCTTCTCGCGCTTCATCAAATTTATCATTGTTTCGTGCGGGATGTTTTGTCCGTAAACAGACAGGGGGCATATATGACATGGGTGAAACAGACTGCGGGCTGGCCAACGCCTGTGCGGCTTTCCGTATGGCTATGGAGGCGTATAAGGACGGCCCGGGCGCTGAATCCCGGGGATGTGGTGGCCATTCCCGCCGGGCTGAAGCACTGGCACGGCGCGGCCAAGGACAGCTGGTTTTCCCACGTGGCCTTTGAGGCCCCCGGCGAGGGCTGTTCCACCGAGTGGTGCGGGCCGGTGGACGCGGGAGCGTACGATGCGCTGCCTTGAGGAAGACGAAGGGGGCGGACCCAATTGGGTCCGCCCCCTTTGACGCGCGGGAAAGAGCCGCCGTCTGGGTATGTTGACGATGCTCAGGTAAGCCCTAGGCCGGCTCGTCCCCATCTTGGCTGTCCCGCGGGGAATGCTTGCGGAACGCCCGCTCCGCGAAGAGGGAGTGGGCCAGCGCCAGCAGGCAGGGCAGGAAGAATATGGGGAAGAGCAGCTGGACGCACAGGTGCTCGCACAGCAGCAGCAGGGCCGTCATGGCCAGGGTGGAGGGCAGGTGGGCGAACCAGAACTGAAAGGCGGTGCGGTTGAGCGCCCGGAAGGTGTACTCAAACCGGGAGACCAGCGGGAACAGCCAGCACAGCAGCCCCGCGGGGAGGACCATCAGGACCAGGTAGGCCATGGCCGGCACCACCATGGCCCTGGACTGGCGGGCCAGGACGGCGGCGATGCGGTAGCCCGCGTAGAGCAGGAGCAGCGCCGAGCCCCACGCCAGCCAGCACAGGGCGGCGGACTTGAATTCCCGGCGGAAGGTGCGGAAAAACCGGCGGTAGGGCCCGGGCTCGCCGCCCCGGACGCAGCGGGCGGCGGCGTCGTACAGCGCGGCGCAGGCGGGGCCCGCGGTGACCACCGGCAGGGAGCACAGCAGCCACAGCAGGCTCAGGCCCAGCACATCGGCCATTTTGTCAAAGCATTTCCAAAAGAAATTTTCCGGGTTGAAAATCTGGTTCATAACAGCGTGGGGACCAGGCCGGCCAGAAGCTGGGCCAGCTGGGCGTGGCCGCGCCGGGTCAGGTGCATCCCGTCCACCCGGTTAAACTCACACTGCGCCGCGTCGACATAGTGGGCGCCCACCAGCCGGGCGGTTTTCTCCAGGTAGCCGGGCAGCTCCCGGGACTTTTCCAGGCAGCCCTTTCCCATAGGGATGCCGCACTCGCTGTCCTCCATCTCCGGCAGGATGGAGGGGGGGCAGACGATGAGGATGTTGGGGGCGCGCTCCCCCCAGCAGTCCACGCTCTGGGCCTTGCGGACCAGCCGTTCCATGCCAATGGCAATGCAGGCGGCGTTGGCCCCCAGCCGCTCCTTGGTGTCGTTGGTGCCCAGCATGATGATGAGCAGGTCCACCGCCTCGTGGCTCTTCAGCAGGGAGTAGAGGACGCCCAGCGCGTCCATGGACTCATGGAGGGGGTCGGGGAACACGGTGGTGCGGCCGCTCAGCCCCTCCTCCGTGACCAGACAGCCCTCCCCCAGAGCCTTTTGCAGCAGGCAGGTCCAGCGTTCGTCCTCGTTGAAGCGGATGCCGCCGTCGGCGCAGTCGGCTGGGTCGGCGCAGTAGCCGTGGGTGTTGGAGTCGCCGATACAGACGATGTGTTTTTTCATGAAGAGACCTCCGTTCTCCAAACTGTGATGAGGCTATGATACCATAGGCCGGGGGCGGCTGTCACGTCCTTTCGGCGAAAAATAGAAGAAATTTTCAAAAAATATAAGTCTTGAAAAATCCTGCCCGGAGTGGTACAATGTGGATGCGGACTGTGGAAATCCAACAAGCCGCGGGGAAGAAAAACCATCTGCTTTGCGCGGAGCGCACAAAGGAAAGGACGGAGATACCGATGGACCGGGTAAAAATGGAACAGACCCGCCAATGGGTGCGGGATGAGCTGGACCGCTGCGCCGCCTTCTGGCTGGAGCACGGCATGGACAGGGAGCACGGCGGGGTTTACACCTGCCTGGACCGAACGGGGGAGATCTACTCCACCGACAAGAGCGTGTGGATGCAGGGGCGGTGCGGCTGGATTTTCGCCTTTTTGTGCCACACCTATGGCGTGAAGGAGGAGTGGCTGGAGGCCAGCCGGAGCTGCCTGGACTTCATGGAGGAGCACTGCATCAACCGCGCCGCGGGAGGGCGGATGTACTTCACCGTCACCGGGGACGGCAGGCCCCTGCGCCAGCGGCGCTATTACTTCTCCGAGGCGTTCTACGCCCTGGCCAACGCGGAATACTACGGCGTCACCGGCGAGGCCGTCCGGCTGGAGCGGGCCCGGCGGGCCTATGACCTCTACTGGGATCTGGGCCACGGCATGGCAGATCCCACGGGGCTGGGGCCCAAGACCATCCCGGAGACCCGGCAGGGCCGCTCCTTCGGCGGGCCCATGATTATCCTCAATGTCACCGGGGTGATGCTCCGGGTGGATCCGGAGCGGAAAGAGCTCTATGAGCAGCGGGCCCAGCAGTGCGTGGACGAAATGTTCCAATACCACGTGAAGCCCGAGCTGAAGTGCGTGCTGGAGAACGTGGATGTGGACGGAACCCCGCGGCTGTACTACACCGAGGGCCGCACCGTCAACCCCGGCCACGACATCGAGGGGGTGTGGTTCCTGCTGGAGCACGCCAAGCGCACCGGGGACAAGGCGCTGGTGGACAAGGCCGCCCAGATTTTCGACTGGGCCATCGGCATGGGCTGGGATCACGAGTACGGCGGGCTGCTCTACTTCACCGACTGCCTGGGCAAGCCTCCCGAGGCCTATGAACACGACATGAAGCTGTGGTGGCCCCATAATGAGATCCTCATCGCCTCCTCCATGCTCTACCGGGACACCGGGGAGGAAAAGTACCTGGACTGGTTCTACAAGACGGTGGATTACTGCAAGGCCCACTTTGCCGACCCGGAGTACGGCGAGTGGTACGGCTACCTGCGCCGGGACGGCCTGCCCACCATGCCGTCCACCAAGGGCTCCACCTTTAAAGGCCCCTTCCACGTGCCCCGTTCCCTCATCCTGGTGGATGGGATTTTGGGCGAACTGCTGGAAAAATGAAATTTTTTTCGGGCAGAAAAGAGAAGAAAAAATAATTTGCATAATCATATTGACAACGGCTGGAAATCATTATACAATCTGTACAAGAGCCCGCAGTGAGAAGCGGGCCGGAATTATTGAAAATGAGGAGGACATAAGAATGAAGACGATTCGGAAGGCCCTCGCGCTGGTGCTGGCACTATGCATAGTGCTGACGCTCGCTGCCTGTTCCACAGGCAGCAAGGACCCTGATCCCACCAAGGCTCCCGACCCCACCAAGGCGCCCGAGCCCGCCCAGTCCGAGCCGGCCAATGAGCCCGCCGGCCTGGCGGCCAATCTGGTTCTGGCCACCTATCCCGTGGGCAAGATGACCGACGAGGCCACTGTGAAGGCCCTCATCGCCGACTTCAACGCCGTGTATCCCGACGTGAAGATCGACCTGGTCTACCTGGACTACACCAACGGCGACCAGACCGTCAACGGCATGATCGAGGCCAACAACGCCCCCGACCTGATCTTCGAGGGCCCCGAGCGCCTGGTGGCCAACTGGGGCGCCAAGGGCTACCTGGTGGATCTGAAGGACCTGATCCCCGCCGGTACTTATGACGTGACCGTCGGTTCCTGCACCAACGCCGAGGGCGCTGTGTACGAGCTGCCCGTTTGCCAGACCGCCCACTGCATGGGCATCAACAAGGACCTGTTTACCCAGGCCGACGCCATGCAGTACATCAATGAGGATACCCATACCTGGAAGTCCACCTCCGACTTCCTGAAGGCCGTGGAGGCCGTTGCCGCCATCCATCCCAACGTGGGCGTGGTGTTCTGCGGCGGCCAGGGCGGCGACCAGGGCAACCGCGCCCTCGTCACCAACATGTACGGCGGCCACTACACCAACGATTCCTTCACCCGCTACGAGGCCAACTGCGCCGAGAACGTCAAGGCCCTCCAGGCCCTGTATGACGTGAACGGCATCGAGTTCGACTCCGGCATCGTGGGCGGCGACGAGATCAACCTGTTCTGCAACGGCACCCTGGCCATGGCCACCTGCTGGAACGTGGGCGCCGCCAAGAGCGACACCCAGGGCAAGACCGCCAACTTCGAGATCTTCCCCATGGCCTTCCCCACCGAGTCCGGCGACCCTGTCCTCCAGGGCGGCATCTGGGGCTTCGGCATCTTTGACAACGGCGACGCCGCCAAGGTCGAGGCCGCCAAGGCCTTTGCCAAGTTCATGACCGAGGACGAGGCCCAGTACAAGAAGATCGTGGAGGCCACCGGCTACTGGGCGACCCGCGACGTGTCCGGCCTGTACGCCGGCGACGAGTACGAGGATCTGATGACCGAGTACGGCAAGCTGGTCCCCTTCATGGGCCCCTACTACCAGATTACCCTGGGCTGGCCCGAGGCCCGCACCGCCTGGTGGAACGCCCTGCAGCGCATCGGCAACGGCGGCGACGTCCAGACCGAGCTGGATGCCTTCGCGGCTGAGGCCAACGCGGCCGCCGAGGCTGCCGAGGCGGGCTGAGCCTGCGGCGACTGAACCAAACCGGCATATAGGGTAACGCGCGCCCTCCCTGCGTTTAGGCGCTGGGAGGGCGCTTCCCTTTTCCAGAACTAGAGAGGAGGTCTGTACCTTGGCAAAGTCCAAACCCGGCAGCATGAGCCGCGCCCTGGTGCGCCGCGAGACCATCTCCGGCTATCTGTTCCTGCTGCCCAGTCTGGTGTTTTTCCTGACCTTCGTGGTCTACCCCATGGTGATGTGCGTAATCACCAGCCTGACCAACGCCACCATGAGCGCCGGCGGCACCAGCGACTTCATCGGGCTGAAAAACTATGTAGACCTGTTCCAGGATAAAACCTTCCTGAAGGCCCTGGTGAACACCGTCATCATTGTGGTGGTGTCCGTCCCCACGGTGTGCGTGTTCTCCCTGTGGGTGGGCGCGCGGATCTACAACATGAAGAACTGGGCGTGTTCCGCCTTCCGCGTCATCTTCTACCTGCCCGTGGTCACCGGCTCCGTGGCCGTCACCGTGGTGTGGAAGTGGATTTATCACTACTACAACGGCGTTTTAAACTACGTGGGCACCAACCTGGGGCTGTGGGAGAAGAACATCAACTGGCTGGGCAATTCCCAGTTTGCCCTGGGCTGCATCATCCTGATCCTGTTCACCACCTCGGTGGGCCAGCCCATCGTGCTGTACGTCTCCGCCCTGGGCAATGTGGACCAGACCCTGGTGGAGGCCGCCCAGGTGGACGGCGCCACCGACCTCCAGGTGTTCTGGCAGGTGAAGTGGCCCCAGATCATGCCCACCACCCTGTACATCCTGGTCATCACCACCATCAACAGCTTCCAGTGCTTCGCGCTGATCCAGCTGCTGACCTCCGGCGGGCCGGAACACGCCACGGACACGGTGATGTACTATATCTACTACAGCGCGTTCACCCTGTACAAGTACGGCTACGCCAACGCCATGGGCGTGATCCTGGCCCTGTGCATTGCGGCGCTGTCTGCGGTCCAGTTCAAGCTGGCCAAGTCCGACAGCTGAGGGGAGGGGAAGATATGAATACAGGCGTAAAGCGCACGTCCGTCTATCGGACCATCACCTTGATCCTTATTATCGTCGTCGCGGCGGTCATTTTCCTCTTCCCCCTGTACTGGATTCTCACCGGCGCGTTCAAAACGCCCGCCTCCGTCAACAGCTCCACCCCCGAGTGGTGGCCCAGCGAGTGGACCATGCGCAACTTCGACGAGCTGTTCAGCAAGCGCAGCGCCCCCCTGTGGGAGCTGCACGTGCCGGGGAGCGAGTGGTTCACCTCCGATCACAGCCAGGTCGTGTTCTTCTCCGGGCCGGTGCTGCCCGCGGCCTTCCGCTGGCTCATCAACACGGTGTTCATGTCGGTGGCCGCCATGGTGCTCACCTGCGGCACCGCCGCCCTGGCCGGGTACGCCCTGGCCAAGAAGCGGTTCATCGGCCGGGCGGTGCTGTTCTCCCTCATCGTGTGCGCCATGGCCCTGCCCAAGCAGGTCATCCTCATCCCCCTGCTGCGGGAGATGGACGGCCTGCACCTGACCAATACCCTCTGGTCGGTGATTTACCCGGTGGTGGGCTGGCCCTTCGGCGTATTCCTGATGAAGCAGTTCGCTGAGGGCATCCCCGGCGAGATCCTGGAGGCCGCCCGCATCGACGGCGGCGGTGAGCTGAAGACCTTTACCACCATCGTGTTCCCCATGATTAAGCCGGGCGTGGGCGCGCTGGCCATCTTCACCTTCATCAACACCTGGAACGACTACTTCATGCAGCTGCTCATGCTCACCGGCACCAGCGTGCTGTCTATGCCCCTGGGCATCTCCAAGATGATGGGCGAGTTCGGGCAGGACTACGGCCTGCTCATGGCGGGCGCAGCGCTGGCCTCCGTCCCTATCATCATCGTGTTCCTGGTGTTCCAGAAGTACTTCACCAAGGGCATCACCATGGGCGCTGTGAAGGGGTGAGCGTATGATTCTCGCATCCAATTCCACCGCCTTGGACTACCGGGGCATGCACCCCAACCTGGATCTGGCCCTGGAGCGCATCACGCCGGAATTCCTCTCCTCCCTGGGGGAGGAGAGAGTGGAGCTCAAGGGGGAGGAGGTCTATTGTACCAGGTTCACCTATGAGACCGTCCCGGAGGGTGAGGCGTTTTTCGAGGCCCACCGCCTCTACTTGGACATCCACCTGATGCTGTCCGGCTCGGAGCGGGTGGAGATCGCCTCCCCCGCCGCGTTGGAGCAGTTTGGCTGCCAGGGGGACTTCTACGCCTACCGCGGACAGGGGCGGCACAGCCTGGTCCTGTCCCCCGGCGATTTCCTGGTGGTGTTCCCCGACGACGCCCACAAGATCAAAATGCGGGTGGACGGCCCTGAGACCGTGACCAAGGCGGTGTTTAAGGTCAAAATCAACGAAGGAGCATAACATATGAAAGATTTTTCCAAATACCAGGGCGTCATCCCCGCGTTTTACGCCTGCTATGACGGGGAGGGCGCCGTCTCCCCGGAACGGGTTCGCGCCCTGGTCCGCTATCTGGCGGACAAGGGGGCAAAGGGCCTGTACGTGGGGGGCTCCTCCGGCGAGTGTATCTACCAGAGCGTGGCGGAGCGCAAGCTGGTGCTGGAGAACGTGATGGCGGAGGCAAAGGGGAAGCTCACCGTCATTGCCCACGTGGCCTGCAATAACACGGCGGACAGCCGGGAGCTGGCCGCCCACGCCCAGGAGCAGGGGGCGGATGCCATCGCCGCCATCCCGCCCATTTACTTCCACCTGCCTGACCACGCGGTGGCAAAGTACTGGAACGATATCTCGGACGCCGCGCCGGACACCGATTTCATCATCTACAACATCCCCCAGCTGGCCGGGGTGGCCCTGTCCGTCCCCCTGCTGCGGGAGATGCTGAAGAACCCCCGGGTCATCGGCGTGAAAAACTCCTCCATGCCGGTGCAGGATATCCAGATGTGGAGGGATGAGGGGGCCATTGTGTTCAACGGCCCCGACGAGCAGTTCGTCTCCGGCCTGGCGGCCGGGGCCATCGGAGGCATCGGCGGCACCTACGCGGCTATGCCTGAGCTGTACCTGAAGGCCTGGGAGCTGTTTTACGCGGGCGAGCTGGAGCAGGCCCGGCAGGTGCAGAACGACTGCTGCCGCATCATCTACAAGATGTGCTCCGCCCACGGCAACCTGTATGCCGTCATCAAGGAGATACTCCGCCGCTCCGGCGGGCCGGACATCGGCAGCGTCCGCGCTCCGCTGGCCGCCCTTGCGGAAGGGGACGGCCCCATTGTGGACGAGTGCGTGACAATGATCCGAACGGCCGCCGCAAAATACTGATACGGTTTCTGTGCGGTGCTCTACAGGTAGACCAGAGCCTAGCCCTGGGTGTGTCCAACAGCGCCTCCTGCGATGGACTTCCGCATGGACCGCGCGGCCACCTCGGGGAAGACCGCCGCCGAATCCCAGCTCATCGTCCCCGCCCTGCTTCCCCATGAGTTCCATTTTGAGAATTACCTCAATGTGCCCACCCGGGCCAACTTCCTGAAATACTATTGGAACACTTCAGAGGCTGCCATGAAATAAGGGGCAAACGGGGCGGACCGGGCGGTCCGCCCCGTCTCTGTCCCCACCCCAGGGAGAAAGGAAGCGCGATATGGAGTTTATCTTGCCGGGCGCCCCACAGTTCAAGGCCAACCTGCACTGCCACTCCAACCTGTCCGATGGCAGGCTCACCCCGGAGGAACTGGTCCGGGCCTACCGGGGGCAGGGCTATTCCATCCTGGCCATCACCGACCACGAGGCGTCCTACGACCATACGGCGGTCTCCGGGCCAGATTTCCTGATGGTGACGGGGTACGAGGCGTACATACGCCCCTCCCCCGACTGCCGGTTGGACAACTACGGCCCGGAGATCCACCTGAACCTGCTGGCAAGGGAGCCCCACAACACCACCCTCATCGGGTTCGACCCCAAATTCTGCAAATACATGCCCCCGGAGGAGGCGGTCCGGCGGGAAAAGGCCGGGAACCTGGGCCCCCGCCGCTATGACCGGGCATATATTCAGGCGTTTATCGACCAGGCCCGGGCGAGCGGGTACCTGGTGGCCTATAACCACCCCTGCTGGTCCATGGAGAGCCAGGAGGATATCCTGGCCTATTCCGGCTGCTTCAGCCTGGAGGTGTTCAACACCGGCTCCATGAAGATCAGCGGCGCGGAGGAGAACATGGCTCTCTATGACCGAATGCTGCGCATGGGGAAGAGGCCATACGTCCACGGGGCGGAGGACAACCACAACCATCAGCCCTTCGGTTCCCCCCTGTGCGATTCGTTTGGGGCGTGGACCATGCTGCTTTCAGAAGAGCTGAGCTATCCGTCGGTGATCCGGGCGCTGGAGGGGGGCGGTTTTACGCCAGCACCGGCCCGGCCTTTACCCGGCTGTCCTTCCAGGGGGAAAGGGTTGTGATGGAGTTTTCCCGCGCGAGCCGCGCCATTATGCACATGAGCCCCAAGTGGGCGGTCAACCTGTGCGCCCATCCGGGGCAGCCCTTTGACCGGGCGGAGTTTACCATCCCGGCACAGGCGCCCTACGTCTACTTCTCCCTGCTGGGCGGGGAGGGCGGGCGTGCCGTCACCCGCGCCTTTACCCGGGAGGAGTTGGGTATCTAGAAGCGGTATCAATAGCCTCAGCACACATTTTCGCGGCCTAAACTGCCGCTGGCTTCGTTGTAAAATCTTGAAATATACAACGTAATCCTGCGATTTTTCGCCTTGCCACCGGCAATTTAGGCTCGCACATATGAATACTTCGGCTATTGGTACAGGCTCTTAGGGAAAATTGAGGAGGTATTGGAATGAAAAAGCGTTGGCCTGAAAAGGCGGCGCTGCTGGCGTGCGCCGCGCTGTGCGCGTCTTTGTGGGGGTGAGCCCCGGCAGAGAGCGTGGCCGTATTCCCCCTGGACCAGCTGCACGCCTCCGGCAGCCATGATGTGACGGTGGAGTGGACCATCCCGGTGCCCGTCTCCCCGTTCTTCCTGAACTACTCCCGGGGAATTTTGTGGATGGGCAATTTCTGCCACCCCAAGGCGGACTATAATCTGTCCCCCGAGCTCAACTTCACCACCCCGAGCGCCGATGGCGAGTACGGCTGCTACATCCTGGACAGCGCCCGGCAGAGCGAGGCCATGACCGTAATGCCCAATGACGGAGGGGCTGTGCCTCAGCCCGGATGGGGTGCTGGTGCTCTTTGAGTCCGGCTCCAGCCGGTACAGCGACGGGAAATACCGCACCGACCATGTGTGGGAGGTGAAGGGCCAATAAGGCGCACAAAAGGGCGAGGGGGGTGTTCCCCCCTCGCCTTTGGTTTAGGGCTTGTGTGACAATTTTCAAACGGCGCCTAGAGCTCCTCGGCTACCTCCACGCCCTTGATGTCGTAGAGCTGGGCCAGCATCTGGCTGATCGCCTGCTTGTCGCTGCGCTTGTTCAGACGCAGGGTGAGGATAACGCAGGAGGCGGATTTGTCCCCCGAGGCGCTGCGGGTGATTTCCATGTCCAGCAGCTTCATCCCCTTTTCCCGGCAGAACTTCAGCACGTTCTCCAGGCAGGGGCGTCCGCTGCACTCCATGTACAAATTGATTTCCGGGGCGCTGTCCATCAGGTGGTATTCCAGCTTGGCCAAGCAGAACTCCGCCAGGATGATGATGATGGTGGTGAAAAGCCCCCCCGCGTAAAAACCCGCCCCCAGGGACAGGCCGATGACTGCCGCCACCCACAGTCCGGCTGCGGTGGTCAGTCCTTTGATCCGGTTGCGCCGGGTGACGATGATGCACCCCGCGCCGATAAAGCCCACCCCGGCCACCACCTGGGCGCCCAGTCGGGCCATGTCGGTGTAGTATCCCAGGTTTAAATAGAGGTACTGGCTGGTCAGGGTGGTCATGGCGGCGCCCAGACAGATGAGGATATGGGTGCGGAAGCCTGCCGCCCGCCGCTTATAGGTCCGCTCCATGCCGATGAGGCCGCCGCACAGCACCGCCAGCAGCATGCGCACCGCCGCAGAGGTGAAGTTTACCTCCACCAGCCGGTCAAAAAAAGTCAGCATGTTCTCCCACCTCCTATACCTCGTCGATGGCGATGACCCGGTCCAACTCGTAAATCGCCATAATCATCCGCCCGTGGGTACGGGGCTGGCCCAGGCGGATGGAAAACACCGCGCAGGGATACAGGGCGGATTCCTTCCGATCCTGGATGATATCCACCTCATATATCCGGGCCCCCTGCTCCTTGATCTTGCCGATGATGGCGCCCACGTCGTCCAGAGAGGTGAATTCCACGTAGATGTTCATGTTGTGGGCGTGGGAGACGATGATCGCGTCAATGTGGGGCAGCAGGCAGATGCACAGGAAGATCAGCGCAAAGCCCAGGAACATACACTCGTAAAAGCCTGCCCCGATGGCCAGGCCCATGCAGGCGGAGGCCCACAGCCCGGCGGCGGTGGTCAGGCCCTTGACCTCCTGCCGGTCCGTGACCAGAATGGTGCCCGCGCCCAGAAAGCCGATTCCGTTGATGACCTGGGCCCCAAAGCGGGACACGTCGGTGCGTATGCCAACTTCGAGGGCCTTGTCCGCCCAGCGCCCGGCCAGCATGGCGTGCTCATATTGGCTGAGGAGCATGGCCAGGGCGGCCCCCAGGCAGACGAACATGTAGGTGCGGAAGCCCGCCGCCCGGCCCTTCTTGGCCCGGTCAATGCCCAGCATTCCGCCGAACAGCATGGCCGCCAGAAGGCGGACCACCACAGAGAGCAGGTTGAATTGCCGCAGATAGTCGAAAAGATCCGCCATGGAACCATCCCCTTTTGCAATCGGGGCCGCAAGCGCAGGCCCAATTAAACGTGACGGCAGACCACACCCCCGCGAACGGAAGGCGGTCTGATCTGCCGCCCGACAGAATTTTAATGCCCCCTCAAATCTGTTGGCATCCTCCACAGCAATAGGGCAAAAGGCGGGGCGGCGCTTATTTGCCATGAGTGCCGCCCCGCTTTTATCTGGGCCTATCCCACGCCAACGCGCAACGGCGCGTCCGCTTAGGCGTGGTAACAGCCCCCGCCGATAAACTCCCGCATCAGGGACGTTTTGGGGATATTATCTGCGGGGATGGGCAGGAAATAGTTCAGGAACTTCAGCAGCCGTTTGGCCTCAATATACTCCTCGCTGTCCCGGGGAACGCCGAAGAGCAGGGGCTGCACGTAGGGCTTGAGAAGGGCGGTCTCGTAGATCAGGGCTGAGTTGAAAATCACATCCGCGCTGTCCTGGAAGGGAAAGATGTTGTTTTCCTCACCCCGGCGGACGGAGGGCCACATCTGAATGGTGGCCTGGGCGCTGTAGCCCCGGGTCCGGGCGTCCCGCTCGATCCGCCGCAAAAGCCGGGCGTCGGTGGAGGGGATGCGGTTGTGATCGTCAATATTCAGCGTGGTGAGGCAGCTGATGTAGATTTTGTATTTGCTTTCCCTGGGCAGCGCGTATGTGAACTGGTCGTTGAGGCAGTGGATGCCTTCAATAACCAGGACGTCCCCCTCTCCCAGGGTGAGGAAATTCCCATTGTATTCCCGGACGCCCTTTTTGAAATTGTAGGTGGGCAGCTCCACAGTTTCCCCGTTCAGCAGACGCACCATGTCCGTATTGAACTGTTCCACATCCATGGCCCCCAGGCCCTCGAAATCGTAGTGGCCGTTTTCGTCCCGGGGGGTATCCTCCCGGTTTCGGAAGTAGTTGTCCGTGGCGATGGCGTGGGGCCGCAGGCCGCAGGCCCGCAGTTGGGTGGACAGCCGGTGGGAAAAGGTGGTTTTGCCGGAGGAGGAGGGGCCCGCGATCATGACAAAGCGGACGTCCCTGAGAGAGGCAATTGCGGCGGCGATATCGCCGATTTTCTTCTCCATCATGGCCTCGTAGGTGAGGATCACCGGTGTGGCATTGCCCCGGGAGACGGCGGTGTTCAGATCCGCCACATTGGAGATGTTCAGCGCCTCGGCCCGCAAATTGGATTCATACAGCTCCCGGAATACCTTCCTGGCGGGCCGGAAGTCCCCCAGGCGGGCGGGGTCGGCCCGGGTGGGCAGGCGGAGGACAAAGCCGCTTTCAAACAGCTCCAGGCCAAAGCACCTGATATACCCGGTATCGGGCGCCATATAGCCGTAGAAGTAGTCCACAAAGCCGTCCAGGGAGTACACGTTGACGTGGGAATTGATTCGGAAGCTGAGCAACTCGGCCTTGTGGAACAGCCCCTCCCGCTGGAACAGAGCAATGGCGTCGTCGGTGCTGATGGAGCGTTTTTCAATGGGCAGCGCCTGGGCGGACAACTCCCTCATCCGCGCCTCCACCCGGTTCAGCAGGGCCTGGTCCAGGACGAAATTGCCCTGGGCCCGGATAAACAGGGCGCGGCTGAGGGAGTAGGCCACACAGATGCGCTCCACGTTTTCCCGGCCGGCCACGTCATAAAACGCTTTGAGCATGAGGAAGACCGCGCTGCGCTCATAGGTCTGGATGCCGGGTATGTCTTGGGCGGTAATCATGTTCAGCGAGCAGTCCCGGTCCAAGGGCTTGTGGAGCTCACAGAGCTTGCCGTCCCGGTTGACCAGCAGGATATCATGGGGAAACCGCTGCTGAAAATCCGCCGCGATGGTGCGGTAGGGCGTCCCCTGGGGGTAGGAATATTCCACGCCGTCTACCATGACCTTTGCCATTTTTTCTTTTACCATATGGTAGCCTCCTCTATGTGTGATAATCCTGGCGGGAAAACTGTTTGCCCCGCGCCAGCCGTTCTCATACGGCGCGTGGGAATACGCGCGCGGGGATGACTGGGCGGCAAAGCGGCGCCTTTTGCCCGCGCCCATAGCTCAATTATAGCCGTTTGTGCGGGTTTTGGCAAGCAGGCAATGGATAGGGAGTGAAAAAGCGCCCGGCCCCATTGTGATGGAATGGGGCCGGGCGCTTTGAAAGACTTTAAACAGGCTCTTAGAGCACTTCCAGCTCGGCCAGCCCGGCTGCTGTGCCGGACACGCTTTCGATGGTAAAGCGCACCCAAGTAATATTCTGCTTGCCGACGGGGACAGTGAAGGGTTTTCCATCGTCTGGGAGCTGAGGGACGGGAATGCTGCTGCCGTCGCTGAAGGTCAGGACAGCCCCGGTGACGTTGACGGCTTGGCTGGGTATGTCACGCAGGACGATCTTGCTGATATCCTGGCCTTCGGCCCAGTCAAGCTGCACCCAGGCGCCGGCGGTTTCCTGCTCGGCAACCCAGTCCCGGTCCGGGAGTTGGAGATACCCTCCCACCATCCCATCGGCGACATAGGCGGCAGGTCCCTGTCCTGTGCTGCTGGAGGCCGTTACCGCCGCCCGGAAGGCGAGGTTGGAAAAGTCCTTTGCCCAGAAAAACTCGTCGGCTTTGGTGAAGGAGCCGATCCAGTTGCTGTACTGGGAGGTATAGGTGGCCAGGCATACGTTTTTCATATTTCCGCTTCTGGGGATGGTTTGCATATCAAAGGGCATGGGCACGGAAATGCGGTCCTCCCAGCGAAGGGGAATTTCATCCATGTTGGCTGGGGCGGTAAAGTTTTGCAGCGGGGCGGGGTCCTTGTCCAGAATGGGCCAGCGCACATCGCCGTCGGTGGAGTGGACGATCATCTCGTACATGACAGGCGCGTAGGAGGGATTCCTGTCCACAATGCCGCGAACGATATCGGTGGCAAACACATTCAGATACCCATGATCCCCATGCCGGTCATAGGCGGAGGTGGTATAGATTCGGTCCGGCATATATTCTTCCATGTACGAGGTGAGATCCCAGATGAAATTCTGGCGCGTATAGCTTCCGTGTTCCCCTGTTTTCTGGTAATGGTAATCGTCCAGCACCCCGGAGACGCCGTAGGTCTGGGTATTGCCGAAATTGCTGGAGAGAACCTGGCTGTCTGAGTCCGCGTGGTATAGCTTGTAAAGGAAGCTGTCCGCGTAGCGGGTCCACGGCTCGAACCCGCCGGTGTCCGAGTAGCCGAATACGGTGATATTCTCACGGGAGAGGCCGAGGACCTCCATGGCGGCGATGCTCTCGTTGATGCGCCTGACGCCGAGGGACTGGTTCCAGCCGTTGCAGTCGCCGTTGGTCACGATGGCCACCTTGACGGTGTCGCCTTCCAGGATGGCGTTGTGGATGATCCCGGCGGCAATAAGCGCCTCATCGTCCTCATGGGGAACGAGAACCAACAGCTTTTCAGGTTCCCCCGCCGGCGGGGCCTCGACGCCGAACACTTCCAGCTCGCCCAGCGCCGTCCAGGCGCTGCCGGGCGCAGAGTCAAAAACCACGCGGACATAGCGGGCGGGGGTGGGGGTCAGAGGATACGCCTGGGATTTCCGGGCGAAATTGCCGGCTGACTTGTCAATAACGGTGATCCAGTCGGCGTCATTGGCGGAGACCTGCACCTTGTACTTCCAAACCCGGTCCCCGGCTTCAAAGGTCAGCCGCAGCGCGTTGACGCTGTAGCGGGCGCCCAGGTCAACTTTCAACCAGTTGCCCGCGTCGCCGCCCTGGGCAATCCACAGCGTGGACAGATCCCCGTCAACCGCTTTGGACGCAGATCGGTTTGCGTTTTCCTCGCTGATTGCGGTTGCGTGCTTGTTCAGCGTCACATTGGAGCCAGTAATTTCAAAGGTGTCCTCGCCCCAAAGCCGAACCTCGCAGATTGCGGTCCACCTGGAGGCCGGAACCCCTGTCACCGTAACCCTGATATAGCGGGCCGACGCGGTAAAGTCCAGTACCTGGAGCCTGGCGCCGGAGGAATTGCCGGAGTTGTCCACAAGGGGTTCCCATGTGACGCCGTCGGCGGAGCCCTCAACGATATACTTCCATACGTCGCCCTCCTTTTCAAAAAGGATCTCACCGCCCAGCAGGTTGGTAGCCTGGCCCAAATCGACCATCCACCAGTTGCCGGGGTTGCCGTTGTTGGCGACCCACATGGTGGAAGCGTTGCCGTCAACCGCCCGGGAGGGCGCCCTTTCATCGTTCTGGTGACAGTTTGCCGAAGCGTTTTTTCCCAGGGCCACGTTGGCGATATAGACATCCTGCTGGGCGGCGTCCCCTTGAACCGCGGCCGCTGTGGTAACGGTGGACAGCATCAGAAGAGCGCTGAGGAATAACGCGAAGGCGCGTGTCCAAAAACTTCTCTTTAACATAGGACGGTCTCCTTTCCGTATAATTGATAGCTGGCTTTAATGGCCCAGCTCTGCCCCAAACACTTCAAACTCGCGGAATGCCGCCCAGCAGTCATCGGGGAGCAACGTGAATGTAACCCTGACATACCGGGCCGCCGCAGTATACGGGTGGGTCTGAACCTGGGCGGTGCTTGAGCTGCCGGAGCAATCGGCCAGCATGATCCAGGCCTGGCCGTCCTCCGATCCCTCAATATAGTACTGCCACAAGCCGCCCTCTGCCTCAAATGTAATTTTAGAGCCGATCAATTGATAAACTCCGCCCAGATCAACCATCCACCACTGTCCGGGGCTGCCGTTGGCGGCGATCCACATGGAAGAAAGGTTTCCGTCATTGCCACAGGAGGGGGCCCGACTGGAATGTTCAAAGCTGGAGGCGGTGGCGGTTTTGTTGAGCGCAGCATTGGCTGCCAGCGGCGTGCCATAAAGTTCAAATTCCCTGAACGCGGTCCAGCAGCCGGCGGGACATTCCGTGACCGTAACCCTAACATACCTGGCGGCAGCTTCCCCCGCGAAGTCCTGGACGGGTGCGGTCAGGCTGTTTTGGGAACGGTCAACCATGGGAGCCCAGTTCACCGCGTCAAGGGAAGTTTGAACCTGATACTTCCAAAGGGCCTCGGTCTCGAAAGAGATCGACCCGCCTGTTAGTTGATAGGCTTCGCCCAGGTCAACCATCCACCAGTTGCCGGGGTTGCCGTCGGCGGCAATCCACATGGTGGCCCCGCTTCCGTCGTTCCCCTTCCCCGGGCTGTGGGAAGCGTCCTGAGAGCTGATGGCGGAAGCCGCCTTGTTCAAGGCGATATTTTCCGGGGATACGGGAAGGGGGGGGGGGTTAAAGGGCAGGTCGGCCGGGGGATCCACCACACGGCCGGACAGGTCGTAACTCTGAACGCCGGGGCCGACAGGCATCGCGATTCCGTTTACCTTGAGGGTATAGTCGCCGCTGCTTCGGACGGTTACAATTCCGCCATCAGCGACAATGTCGGTGGTAATACCGCCAAAGGTAAAATTGGTGACGCCGTGCCGGCCTTTCTGGTGGAGCCGCCATTCGACAACCTTGTCCACTGCGTTGACATGGTGGAATCCCAGCACATTTTCAATGAACAGGGAGATGGGGCCCAGCGCGGACCAGCCGCAGAAATCCTGGCGGACAATATTCCCGTATTCGGTGGACGGCGCGTTGGAACTGGGGGCGTAGGTCTCCCAAATGGTGTGGGGGGAGACATTTTTATAGGTCTGATACTGCTGCTCCAAAATTTTCTCCGCCGCCTCGTCCGCGCGGGCGGTGTATCCGTAATTCTCCAGGCCCTTGATGCCCATGTAGGCCGTGGGCAGCCAAAGCCCGCCGCGCCAATAGGCGCCGGTGGCGTTGTCGAAGTCGGGGTCGTCCCGGGCGACGGAGGGGAAGTCCACAAATCCGCCGAAGGAGGTGGGGGAGTTCACATGGGCAAGCAGCGCCTCGGCCTGGGCTGCGTCAGGCACCAGTGCCAGCATCGGCCAGAAGGAGGCGACAGTTTTCACTTTGTCTTTCAGAAGGGGGTCTGTTTTGTTGATGTCGTAATAGATGCCGTCCGTCTCATCCCAATAATACTGGTTAATCAATGACTTCAGCTCGCCGTAATAGCCCAGGTAGGCTGCCTGGACTTCCCTGTTACCGGCCGCTTCCGCCAGCTTGGCGATATAATAGGCGGAGAGCGCTTGCTGGGAAATGGTGTCAATCCATAGAATATTGCCCTCCCCATAGGTTCGCCCCCGGGGGCTGTTATCCATGCCGACAATCTGGTTGGAGCCTGTGTAGCCGTAGGGGGTCCGTTCGTGGGCAATCCTGTGGGAACTGTGGGGAATGGCATCGCCGGGCTTTGACGTCTCCATCATCTGATAATGCTTTTGCAGGTACTGCTTCTCATTAATCAGCCACCTTACATGTTCCACATCGCCGCTCATCAGATAATTTTCCCATTCCACCCAGGCCAGCAGGTTGGGGTTGTCGGCGAACCAAATGGACTGGGTGGTATTTGCGTTGTCATAAAGGGGCATGTAAATGTTATTCAAATTGGCCACGCCGGGGAAATAGTCCTTTGCTGCGTATCGGTTGAAAAGGGTCATGAAGCAGGAATCCCAAATCCAAATGACGTTGTCGTAGCACACCTCGTCCATATACGGGCTGTGAGGTACGCCGGGATCCTCCACAACGTGGTCGTAAGCCATTTCCCAAGCCTTCCAATACAGCTCGACGTAACCGGGGTTTTGGTCAAAAACCGGCGTGGGAACTTTTGTGGTGTCAAAGGTTTCTGTTTTCGCGGCAAGGGACGTACATGGCAGGAGCGAAAGTCCGAGACAGACGGCGGTTGCCGCGGAGCACAGCCGTTTTATCCTTGCTGTCATTTATAAATCCCTCCTTAAGGCTTGCTTGAAAGGCGGTGTATCGGAAAACTGTTATACTCTGCTTTTGCTATCCAGCTTTTCGAACAGGAACTCCTCAATGAACTGCACCCGCTGGGCCTTGGTCATATGGGATACGTCCGCCACCGGCTTGGCCGGACTGCTCAGGGGCGCCATGGAGATAATGAAATCATAGCTGCTGTCCGGGTATACCGAAAACTGGTAGGGGGAGCATATGTCCACGATCTCAATCTGGGGCAGGCGCTCTTGCAAGTACCTGCGCTGGTTTTGCTGGATGATGACCCCGGCGTTGGACACCAGAAGGGCCCGCCATTTGGTGGTGGTGCGCTCCTGGGCCAGCACGAAGTGCAGCGTGAGGGAGATCAGCTCCTGCTGGTCGGGAACTACCCCGCCCAGGCGGCAGTAGAGGGGGATCTGCTTTTCCACGCTTTCATAGAGCTCCCGGCAGGACTCGGGCAGCTGGACGTTGGGCTTGGTTCTGGCACCGGGGTTTTCTTTTTGTTGGTAGAGGGCGCCTTGCAGGTGGGCCAGCAGCCCGAAAAACAGCACCTTGTCCGAGGCAAACGGCCCGCCGACTTCCGCGTCCACCGCCTCAATCAGTTGAAGGGCCAGCAGCTCTACATTTTCCGGCACCTTTCGCTCCTTCTCAATCTGGGATTGGAAGGCGTTGTAACTCATCAGGTGGATGCAGATGTAGGTGCACTCCGATTCGGGCAAACGAATTTGGAAGGTCTCGGCCAGCCGCCCGGCGATGAAACGGGCGGTATTCATCTCCTGCTGGGGGAACTCCCCGTCCGGCGGAAGAAATTCCTTGCTGATCTGGTGGCCGTGCCGCAGGCGAAACACGCTGATGGTGATATGGGTGGCCAGGGAGGTAAAGTATTCGCTGCCCATGAAGAAGTCGAACTCCCGCTCCGCCTCCTCAATGATGCCGCACACCTTTTTGATATCCTCCTCGGTGTAGACCTGCTCCATCTTTTCCAGCCGCTCTTTGGCCAGCCGTACCGGGTCCGCCTGGCCCGCGGCGGCGGGGCCCCGCCGCTCGCACAGGTCGAAAAAACCGGCGATGGCCGAGCGCCGGGCCACCTCATCCCCGGCGATGCCGATGCCCCGGCCCTGGGTTTTGAACAGGCGCAGCTGATACTGGCCCAGCCAGTTTTCCGCCCAATCCAGGTCGGACAGGATAACGAAGCGGCTGACATAGAAGCTGTCCGCCAGGAATTGGATGGTCAGTTCTTCCCGGGAGAAGATCAGGCTGCGCAAAAGCTCCACCCGCCGGTTTGCACTGCCGTCCGCCAGGGTGAAATATTGGTTGTTGAGCAGCGTGACGAGGGTTTGACGGTCGGCGGCGTCCATATCCAGCCGGATGCCGTAGCCCTGCTTTTTTACAATGCGGACATTGGGCAGGTCGTGTTCCGTCAGCCATCCGTCCGCCTTGTTGAGGTAATTCTGCACAGACCGCTTGGAGATGTCCAGCTCCTGGGAAAGGCTGCTGAGGGTAACAAAATCGTCCCGCTCCAGCAGTGCCAGCAGCATCTTCCGCATGGTCTTTTCAGAATGGCGCATACCGATTCCCTCTTTCTGCTCAATATATGGACAGTTCTTGGCTTATGGATGGGGGAGGGCTTTTTCCCGGAATACAGTCACGGATTTTACCGCCATGTCAAACCCGGAGCGGCATTCCCCGTTGGTGAAGATGGTCAGGCAGCAGATCAGGAACGGAAAACCCTGGAACAGGTAGAGCGACAGTATTTTCAGCGCGCTCCTGGCGCACAGCAGCAGGCTGTGAAGGGGGCGGCCCCGGGCGGGGTTCTGGGGGACGGTGCGCAGGCCCATGGCCAGCTTGCCCACAGTGGAGCCGTTGGTGATCAGCTGGACCAGCGCCTCATAGCAGAAGGCGATGATGAGCAGCACGCTGTACGCGCTGTTGAATTGGGTGAACACGGCGGCAGTGAGGGCCTGGTCCTTCCCGCCAGCCGCTTCGGCGGCATCCATGGCGGCCTGGACGGCGAAAAAGTCGGGGCGCCCGGTAAAGCGGTAGACGGCAAAGGACAGGGCGATGACAATGGCGGCGTCGATCAGAAATGCCAGGAACCTCCTGACCCGCATCCCGGTGGGCGCCTTTGCGGTTTCGATACCCAGAAAAGCCATGGTTACCTCCTTAAACAGCGGGGCGGGGGGACAGCCGGAGGCTGCCCCCCCGCCGGTATGCGTTACCTACATCATACGGGATCAAACGGGAAACGGAGTTGAGTTACGAATTGGCGGCGGATATGGCGGTCAGCTCGTCCTGGTAGCACTTCTTATCCCAGACGCGGATGAAGGGAAGCCAGATCAGGAAGGACACGGCCAGGCCGCACAGCTGGGCCACCACGCCCATGATGCTGCCGGTGGTGAGGAAGCCGCTGATGAGCACCGGGCAGGTCCAGGGCACCATGTTATTACACAAGGGGAACAGCCCGATAGCCGTGCCCAGGTACTGGACGGACATGGCGGCCATAGGGGAGAGGATGTAGGGGATCATGAGCATGGGATTGAGCACGATAGGCAGGCCGAAGGTGACCGGCTCGTTGATGTTGAACAGGCCGGGAGCGATGCCCACTTTGCCCACGTTCTTCAGCAGCTTGGACTTGGCGAAGACCAGCATGTAGATGACCACGGGCAGGGTGGCGCCGGAGCCGCCCATCCACACGCCGTTCTCATAGAAGGTGAAGGTGACGATGTTGTGGGCGCCGGCGGAGACGTTCTCCGCCATATTCATGATCCACAAGGGCTCGAAAATGGGGAAGATCACAATGGCCGAGCCGTGCAGGCCGAAGGACCAGAGTAAATGCTCCACAAAGCAGGCCACCAGGGTGCCCACATAGGAGGTCCCGAAGTGCCGCAGGGGGGTGGAGATGATATCGCTGACGAATTCCGGGAAGCCGCCCCAGGGGGTGGCGGAGAACACCAGGCGCACCACGGTGAACAGCACGATGATGACGGTGCCGGGCAGCAGGGCGGTAAACTGGGCGGACACCGCCTTGGGCACGGAATCCGGCAGCTTGATGGTGAAGTTTTTCTGCACCAGGAAGCGGTAGATTTCGCCCACGATTAGGGCGGTGAGCAGGGCGGTGAACAGCAGAGTGGCGTCCAGGGAACCGGCGATCCACGCATCCACCGCCTCGCCGTCGGCGTTGGTCAGGGCGGTGGGAACCACCACCGCGAAGAAAGCCGCCATGGCGATGATGCCCGCGGGGGTGCCGTTCTCCCCGTAGCTGTTCACCAGGGAGCTGGCCACGCCGAAGCAGGCCACGATGGCCGAAATGCCGTAGGTGGCATTCATGATAACGCCCTCAAAGGCGTTCCAGTTCTCCCCAAACACGCTGGCCATAAAGTTCAGGAACGCCTCCACGGGGAACTCCGCAATAATCATGGAGAATGCGCCCAGGATAAGCAGCGGCATAATCATGACCACGCCATCGCGCAGGGCCAGCAGATGGCGCTGTCCGCCCAGCCTGGAGGCTACCGGGAGGAACTTCTCCTCCATGAAGCCCATAAACCCGCCTGTCTCTTTTTTCATGTTTTCTCCTCCTTAACTCTTTTTCGCCTGATACTCCCGGTACGCCTGTTCGAAGATCTTCTCCACATTTTGCAGGGCGTAGTCGGACATATCCATGACTTGGATAACGGGGACCTCCCCGCCGTACTGGTCCTGGAACTTCTTGGCCATGAAGCGGACCTGGGGGCCGATCAGCAGAATATCGGTCCGATGGATACGGTCCTCCACCCGCTGAAAGGCGCGGGCATCGATGTCGGCCTCAATTCCCTTGCCCTTAGTGTAGGCTGCCATCTTGTCAACCAGAACGCTGGTGGACATGCCCAGGTTGCAGATCAGTGTAATGGTAAGCATTACCCCTTCCCCTCCAATTCAATCAATTTTTGGTGGACCTGGAGGAACTCGTCCGCCACGTCCCGCATCACCAGCGCCAGGTTGAGATGATCCTGGGCGTGGACCATGAGTAGGGACACGGGAGCGCCGCTGCCGCTCATTTCCTCCCGGATCAGGCCCGTCTGGATCTCGTGGGCTGCCACCATGCCATCGTCCGCCCGCTCCAGTGCGGCCCGGGCATCGTCAAATTTTCCCTCTTTGGCCAGGCCGATGGCCTCCATGCAGCTGCTCCGGGCATCGCCTGCCTGTGCGATCAGGCCCATCGCCACCTCCATGCTGTCCATTTGCTCTCCTCCCTCTGTTGGATTTGTCATGTCTCCCCGAATTTTTCCGCGAAGAGAACCTCCAGCGCCTGGGCGGCGGTTTCCTCGTCCGGACCGTCGATTTCCACGGTTACAATATCTCCGTGCTTGGCGTTGACCATCATCACGCCTGTGACGCTTTTCAGGTCAAAACGGCGCCCATCCTTTTGGACATTCACCGAGCTTTGGAAGGCGCTGACGCTTCGGGTAATGCGGGAGGCCACCCTGGCGTGAAAGCCCAGCTTGTTTTGAACCTGCAGCTCTTTTACGACCATTGTCTCACCTCCTCCCTTACGCAGTCCAAGACCTCCTGGTCGGAAAAACACTGAAGGGCCCGGTCTGCCAGCCGCCTGCACCGGGCGGCTGGGCACCTGCTGATGGTGCGGCGCACCCTGGGGATGGAGGGGATGCTGACGCTCAGGTTGTCCACGCCCATGCCCACCCACAGGGGGATCAGTTCGTCCATTTCCCCGGCCTGCCCGCAGATATCCACCTCAATGCCGTGCCGGTGGGCGCATTGGCAGACGCGATCCACCATGTGGAGCAGGGCGGGCTGGAAATAGGAATTGAGGGCGGCCACCCTGGCGTTGTTCCGATCCGCCGCGAACAGGTACTGGGTCAAATCGTTGGTTCCGATGCTGAAGAAGTCCACAGCCCCGGCAAATTGGTGGGCCATTACAGCGGCGGCGGGGGTCTCAACCATCATGCCCAAGGATATGGGGCCGGTTTCCGCCCCCCGTTCCTTCAGCTCCGCCCGAACCTGGGCGATGCTCTCCCGGGTGAGCTCCACCTCGGAAATGGTGGCGATCATAGGCAGCATGAGCTGCACCGGCCCCAGGGCGGCGGCACGCAGGACGGCGGCCAGCTGGGGGTGGAACACCTCGGGATGGTCCAGGCAGTAGCGGATGGCCCGGTAACCCAGGAAGGGATTGTCTTCCTGGGGGATGTTCAAGTAGGGAATGTGCTTGTCGCCGCCTACGTCTAAGCTGCGCACAATAAGGGGGCGGCCCGCCAGCCTGGTGACGATGGCGGAATAGGCGGCGTATTGGACCTCCTCGCCTGGCGGCGCATCCTGCTCCATATACAGCAGCTCCGTCCGAAGCAGGCCCACACCCTCGCCGCCCTGCCTCAGCAGCTCGGGAACCTCCTGCTCGGAGGTGATGTTGGCGTACACCCGCATGGCCTTCCCGTCGGCGGTGGCGGTGGCCGTGTGGCGGAACTGTTCCAACTCGGCCTGTTCCGCCCGGTATGCGGCCTGGTAGCGTTCAAACGCCTGGACTTGCTCTGGCGAGGGTTCCACGGTGACCTGTCCGCGCTGGGCATCCAGCAAAAGCCGCTGCCCGTCCTGCACCTGCCCCAGCAGTCCGGCAACGCCGATGATGCAGGGGATATTCATGGACCGGGCCAGAATCACACAGTGGGAGGACAGTCCGCCCTGTTCCAGCACGATCCCCTGGAGGCCCTGCCGGCCCAGCTCGACCACCTGGGAGGGGGTGAGGTCCAGGGCGGCGGCAATTTTAGGGCCGGGCCGGATGGGGGCGGTCCCCCGCCGGGACAGGACCCGGAGCAGCCGCTTCTCAATGTCGGCGATGTCCGCCGTCCTCTCGTTGAGATAGGGGTTATCCAGTGCGGCCAGCTCTTCGCGGTATGCCTGGGAGCACTGGGATACGGCGTACTCGCAGTTGACCTGCTCTTCCTGGATCATGCAGGAGATGCGGCCAATATAGCTGTCGTCCTCTAGCAGAAGAAGCTGGAAGTCCAGAATGTCCGCGTGATCCGAGTCGCCCTCCTCCTGGAGCTGGCGGATGAGCCCGGACAGCTCTTCCCCGCACAATCGGACGGCGGCATCCAGCCGCACCTGCTCCGCCTGCGTCTGCTCCACGTGGCGCCGGGCCACATCCATGTGCTGCTCGGCAATGATATGGACGTCAGCCAGGGCCATTCCGCCCACAGCGATGGTTCCGTTCATGGTTTCCCTCCAATCTGTGTCTGTTGCCAATAAGTATGGGGGATTTCAAGATGCTCTTAGTATATCATGCACAATCAAAAAGGTAAATGGTGGGAAAATCCGTTTATTTTCCACATCAATGTGGAAATGTGGCAATTAACTGATTTATCTTTCCACGGTGCGGGGATCGCGTTATACTCGGCAAAACCAGGGGAAAGGGGCGGCTTTTAATGCCGCTGTTTCCCGACAACCAACCTGCCAGCACCACGCCCGCCGCCAATCCCCTCCGGGATGTTGTGGAGGGCGACGGCCAGCACCAGCATGGTGGTCCGTTTCAGCCGAGTATCGCTGGAAACCGTTTACGGATCAGCTCAACGCAGCGTAGCATATCCTTTGCCAGCAGGAAGCCGGTGTCCGTCAGGTAGATTTTTCCGTATTTCTCCCGCACCAGAAGATTCATATCCATTAGAGTCGCCATCATTTTCGTGACAGAGGCTTTCGAGCAGTTCAAAGCCTTTGCCACGGCCTGCGTCCCCACATTCGGATTGCTTTTGCCCAATTTGTAGATCGCCGGCAGATAGCGAAGGTGGGCTTCCCGTAGTCCTGCCATAGAATTGTTCCTCCCCAACGCGAGGAGGCATGAGCAGATTGCACTGCCCATGCCTCCTCGCCATGTCTTGCAAGATTTGAAGTTTTCAGTGACAGCCACGGCAGTTCCCGCAGTCGCCATTACAGCCTCCGCCGGACTTGTGAGATTTCCGCAGGGACCGAACAGCCAGTGCCACAACAGCAATCAATGCGGCGATCACAATGATATTTCCCAAGATAGCGGGCATGGTCAATCGCTCCTTTCCCCGTTGGTTATCTTGCGGCAGCAGCCACAGAGGTCAGCCGCCGAGTGTTTTCTTCCCCCCGATATCCCTTGCGAACCAGCAGGTAGATAATCGCGGCCAGGAGAGCCAGTGCCACAACAGTCCACAGATTGAAGCTGACCACCCCGGCGATCAGTCCGCCGATCTGGTAGACGATGAGAGCGGCCACATAGGCGAACACGCACATATAACCGATGGCGAAGGCGGCCCACTTGCCGTTGTTCATCTCCCGTTTGATAGCGCCCATAGCGGCGAAACAGGGGGCGCAGAGCAGGTTGAAAATCATGAAGCTGTAGGCGGTAAGAGCGCCGAAGTCCGCTCCCACCATAGCCCAGATCTCCTCGCCGTTCTCGCTGATCTCCCCGGCGAAGTGGTAGAGGGTGCCGAGGGTCCCCACCACGTTCTCCTTGGCGGTGAGGCCAACAAAGGAGGCCACGGTGGCTTTCCATGCCATGTCACCTGTCCAGCCAAGGGGATAGAAGATCCAGGCAATCGCGTTGCCGATGGCGGCCAGCAGGGAGGTATTGTTGTCCTCCACAGGGCCAAACGTGCCGTCGGTGAAGCCGTAGCCCTGGAGGAACCACAGCACGATGGTGGACAGCAGGATCACCGTCCCTGCCCGCTTGATGAAGGACCAGCCCCGCTCCCAGGTGGCCCGGAGCACGTTGCTGGCGGAGGGAGCGTGGTAGGCGGGCAGCTCCATGACAAAGGGGGCAGGCTCCCCGGCAAAGGCTTTGAACTTTTTCAGCATGATGCCGGAGATCACCACGGCGGCGATACCGATGAAGAAGGCCGAGGTGGCCACCAGGGAAGAGCCTCCGAACACCGCGCCGGCGAACAGGCCGATGATGGGCATTTTGGCCCCGCAGGGGATGAAGCCGGTGGTCATGATGGTCATTTTCCGGTCCCGGTCCTGCTCAATGGTCCGGGAGGCCATGATGCCGGGGACGCCGCAGCCGGTGGCCACCAGCATGGGGATGAAGCTCTTGCCGGACAGGCCAAAGCGGCGGAAGATGCGGTCCATGATGAACGCCACGCGGGCCATGTAGCCCACGTCCTCCAGGATAGCCAGCAGAAGGAACAGCACCAGCATCTGAGGCACGAAGCCCAGCACCGCGCCCACGCCGGCCACGATGCCGTCTTGGATCAAGCCGTAGAGCCAGCCGCCCTCGGCCACGCCCAGAGCGCCCAGAATGGTGTCAAACAGGCCGGGGACCATCTCGCCGAAGAGGTTGTCGTTGGCCCAGTCGGTGCCCCAGGAGCCGATGCCGATGCCCCACGCCTCTCCCTCGAACAGACCCGCCGGGGAAGTGCCCATAGCGATGGAATAGATCAGGAACATGACCAAGGCGAAGATGGGCAGGGCGGCCACACGGTTGGTGACGATCTGGTCGATCTTGTCGGAGACGGATAGACTTCCCTTGGCCGCTTTCTTCTTCACAGCCTTGGTGACCACAGAGTTGATGTAAGAATACCGCTGGTTGGTGATGATGCTCTCGGCGTCATCGTCCAGCTCTTTCTCGCAGTCGGCAATGTGCTGCTCCAGATGGGATTTCAGTTCGGAACCGAGGTCCAGCTCCTCCAGGACCTTCTCATCTCGCTCAAAAATCTTGATAGCATACCAGCGAAGATAGCCGTCCGACACCTTGCCCTGGATGGATTCCTCAATGTGGGCCAGGGCGTGTTCCACGCTGCCGGTGAACACATGGGGCAGCTCCCCGGTCTGCTTTCTTTGGGCCATGGCCACGGCCTTTTCCGCCGCCGCCATGCCGCCCTCGCCCTTGAGGGCGCTCATCTCCACCACTTCACAGCCCAGGGCCTCACCCAGCTTATTGAGGTTGATGGTATCGCCGTTTTTCCGCACAAGGTCGATCATGTTCACCGCCACCACCACGGGCAGACCCAGCTCGATCAGTTGGGTGGTGAGGTAGAGGTTGCGCTCAATATTGGTGCCGTCCACGATGTTGAGGATGGCGTCCGGCTTCTCGTTCACCAGATAGCTCCGGGCCACCACTTCTTCCAGCGTGTAGGGGGACAGGGAGTAGATGCCGGGCAGGTCCTGGATGACCACATCCTTATGACCCTTCAGCCTGCCCTCCTTCTTTTCCACGGTAACACCGGGCCAGTTGCCCACATACTGGCTGGAGCCGGTGAGGGCGTTGAACAGCGTGGTCTTGCCGCAGTTGGGGTTGCCCGCCAGGGCAATCTTGATGTCCATACAATTCTCTCCTTTCGATTGTTAGCTGTAGCTAACTTTTATTCTAAAGAATAGCGGCCTCCTGCCGCGTCAGTTTACTGAACCTCAATCATCTCCGCGTCGCCCTTGCGGACGGACAGCTCGTAGCCTCGGACGTTCAGCTCCATAGGGTCGCCCAGGGGGGCCACCTTGCGGACGCAGATCTCCACGCCCTTGGTGATGCCCATGTCCATGATCCGGCGCTTCACCGGGCCTTCCCCGTGGAGCTTCGCCACGGTCACAGTCTCGCCCACCTTCACATGCTTCAGTGTTCTCATCTTGCGCTCCTCCTTTTTGTTTCCTTGTCACGCCTCGCCTGTTCGCAACGTACAGTTTCCCTTCGACTCGGGCTGGTTTCTGGGGCCTGCGGCCCTGCCGCTCGCACTCGCTTCGATCCATCCGCGCTGCTCACGATGGCTCGGACGCTGCTCCTAAACCATAATGCGGTTTGCCATGGTCTTGTCCAGCGCGATTCGGCTGTCCTTCACCTGCACGATCAGGTTCCCTCCAATCTCGCTGACTACCGTCACATCGCTGTCCACCACAAAGCCCAGCTCCGCCAGATGCTGGCGCACATCGTCCTTGCCGGAGATTTTGCGGATCGTGACCGTCTCTCCGGCCTTTGCCATTGTCAGCGGCATCATGCTCTTGCCTCCCTCCGGGGTGCAGTTAGTAAACCCTAACCTTGAAATCGGCCTTAGTTTACTACTGCTAACTGCCAGTGTCAAGGCCCTTTTCGGAAAAACTTGCATTTTTGGTTAGAATGTGCTAACCTGTGCACGGGGACTTTTGTGGGAGGAGGAATTTTGTGAATATCCACGAATCTGCTGAGGACTATTTAGAGGCGATCTTAAAACTCCGGGAAGATCACGGAATGGTGCGTTCCATTGATATTGTCCATGAATTGGGCTTTTCCAAGCCCAGCGTCAGCATAGCAATGCGGAACCTGCGGGAGAACGGCTATATTCAGATGGACGATGATGGGTATATCACGCTTTTGCCTCCCGGTGAGGAAATTGCCCAGCATATCTATGAGCGGCATAAGCTGCTGACACAGGTTTTTATTCAGTTGGGCGTTTCCCCGGAGACGGCGGCGGCGGACGCCTGCAAGGTAGAACATGATCTGAGCGATGAAACCTTTGAGAAAATCAAGGCCCATGCCGCTGGTGGAAAAATGGCGTGAGCTGTGAACATTGTCCTTTGAAATCGACCTGACCGGCCCGAAGCAAAAGCCGTCCCCGCAAGGTTCAGCCTTAGCCGCATAGCGTATGACGGTCTTGCAATAGCCGTTGAACGTATACATGAAGTGTTCCCTGTATGCTTCTGTGCAAGCCCTAACTTTCCTATTCTTCAACAGTAAAAATTTCCTCGATTGAAACATGAAATACCTTTGCAATGTTCCAGGCCAAAACCAATGATGGATTATATTTACCCTTTTCAAGATTTCCAATTGTTTCTCTGCGAACTCCAACCAAATTTGCTAAATCTTCCTGTTTCATATCAAATCTTGCTCTAAACTCTTTTATCCTGTTCTTAATCATTTTTTGTATTAACCCTCTCTTTAATTTCTAAAACAAAGGTAGAAAAAGCAAATATAGCTATTGAAATACCAAATCCTAATGCTGTTCCGGCAGCCAGAGGATTGTCGCTCATCTTAAAATAAGACAAGGCAAATGTAGCAGCAGTTGTAATGAAAAGATTAGCAAAGAAAGCCCATGAAGCACATCTTTTTATTGTATCAACAAACATTTCATCGGGAGTCACCCAAAAATACTCAAAAAATAGGGCAAAAGCAAAAAACGATAGAAACAAAGGCTCGCTCCCAATCAATCCCCATGCGCCTAACAAAGAAACAAATCCAATACAGCCATACCAATTTTTCATAATTCATACTCCTTTTTCTTTTGCGGTATATTTCGCTCTTCGCGTTACAAATATACCACAAAAGAAAATGAGTGTCAATAACTTATAAAGAGAAATATAAGGAATGAGAGGGATTCCGTAGTAGGGCTTGTTTGAAAATTGTCAACACGCCCAATCGGCGGGCCTTTTTCCGCCGAGCTGCGTTGCTTTGCCTTGAAATACACAAAGTATTTCTGTGCCAAATCGCCTTGCCCGGCGAAAAAATTCCTTGCCGCTGGGCATATTGCCATTTTTCAAACGGCGCCTAGTCGGCATTGTGGGAATGTGTATAACTGGCTGTTTTATGGAGTTGTGGGTAACTCTGTTTGCAGGACATGGGAAAGCGGCTCTTTGGCTTTTCCATGTGCTGTGAATAGAGTTATCCATGACGGAATAGCCTGTTATGCACATTTCCACAATGCTTGTCTTTTGGCCTTTGTTTCTTTGGTTTGGAATAGTGTGGTGCTGGCGGTCTATCTCTTGTTTTCGGTTG
>CAJUQD010000023.1 GCA_910588105.1 uncultured Oscillospiraceae bacterium
GGGTTCTTGTGTGGTTGTCTATGTACCGGCTCAAAGGCCGTATTCAGTTCACCCACTAAATGGGAGTTTTAGATTAACATATAGAACTGATGTTTGTCAATACACATCTGAATATTTTTGTTTCTCACTACTGAGAAACTGATTGTTCAGTCCCTCCAACAAGAGATTGTGCATACTCAATTCCTTTATTCAAAAGTTTTCGTTTTACCTCTCGGTTACTACCATCTACATTTCCAGCCTTAAACCATAATTTTTCTCGTTTAAAAACGCCGTTAACTTGATCTTTTGTTGCCGCTTCTCCGAAAATATCAGTCATCAGACAGAGAACATCTGTTGTGGTAAACCATTCACCAGCCTTCTCATTTGTGATGATATATAGAATTGTCATCATCTTTTCTTTGAAATCCTTTAACGATTTCACTTCTGGATAATTCTTCAGATTCAAAGAATCGACATTAATTCCTCCATATTCAGACTCTGCTTTCTTTCGTGGCTTACGGGCTTTAGTATGTTTCTTCTCTGTTTCCTCCTTCGGTGAGTAGTTTTCTACATAATCTATTCCTTGCGATGTTAATATATATGCCTTAGGAGTTTTTCTTTCTGCATTTGGATCATCCATAATTAAGCCCTTTTGGGCCAGTTTTCCCAAAAGTACACTGACATTGGAAAATTTATTCCGCCGGGCATCGTTATAATATTGCTTTACATTATCAGATGTAAAAGATGTATTACCATTCTTCTTTTCATCATAATACGCCGATATAAGCGCAAAATCCTGTTCTCCAATTTGCCCAAATTGAGCAATATATCTTGTACGAGATAAATCTTTCGATTCTTCAGTTAAAGGTATTGCGTTTTCGGATAATGGGGTAGCATTGGATAAAGGCAACACTTTTGGTTGCTCCACCGGTTCAACGTATTTCATGGCTTGCTCGGTTCCACGAGTACGCACAATAGCTTCAACCGCAGATGGTAAGAGCGTATTTGTGAAAACGCTACGCTCCCTCTCTACCAAATCTGCGGGGCCTTCTGCTTCAAACTTAATCTCGCCAATTTCAAATCGCACACGAATTTTAGTATTTTCTTCCATTTAGAATAACCCCGCCTTATTGTATAGTTCTTCGAGCATGACCCTATAGTTTATCTTGATATCATCAATATCTTTTTTACCAGCTGTATATGTAATGTTATGTGCTGAAAAGTTGCCGACAACGCGAAATGTGTCAAATTCGTTCTTTATCCGAGAAAGTTTTAGTGTCTGATTATTTTTGGCATTTTTAACTATACCGTCTAACATAATGTACCCATTTCCGGCGCTATCTTTTATTTCATTATCTATTCCGAGATTTTGATAGGATAAGACCAGCATTACTTCAAATAGCCTACGCATCAGGACAGCTGCTGCATCATAGCAATTATTAGCATAGGAATGATTTATCTGATATATCAGTTGATCCAAATACTGGCGTTTTCCGCTAAACTTTTGCTCATCAATAATTTCACTATCTGATTCAATCGTCGTATTATCAGCCCATAAGGCACCATAAGACTTTTCTATACCTTGCAGAATAGCGGGAATAAACTCTATTGTAGTAGCTTTACCTTTAGAGTTGATAAACGCCTTATCTTTCCCTTTAGTCAATTTTTCCTTTAATCTTGATCTGTTTGGGACGTTGAACCCAAATTGCGCAAACAAATCAGAAATCAGTGCCATAGAAAATACAGCGCTATCAGTCTCTTTATAGTGAAAATAACAGACAAGTTTTGCCCTTTCGCATTCGGATTTTTCGGTCAACTCTGCTTTTTCGATAAAATCAAGTATCTTCATTCTAAAATATGTCCTTTGAAAGTTATTTCCTTGGGCCTAAAAACTTGTCCCCATTCAAATGAATCATATGGTCGGGCATATCCGCAATCCAAACTTCAGTTTCCCAAGCAAGCGTTTCGGAAAACTTCTTGAAGGTCTTAAAATCAAGGAAAGCTGTTACATAGATTTTCCCTGCCCTTACACCTTCAGTCATTTCCTCGATTTCTTTTATGCGTTTAGGCTCCATAGGCCCAACTGAGGTTACTGATTCGATAAAGTACAGCCAGTTTTTTTCCTTGGAGTAAAGAACAACGTCAGGCATTTTATCGTGAAGCGTAATTGCGAATCCTAACTCTTGAAGTTTAGCCACATTCTTTACCAAATCTTTCTCTGTTGTATCACCAACATAGAGGCATTCCGAATTGGGAGCAAACCGAGGTGCAAATTCTTCGATAATTGCTTTTTGAAGCTCATTATGTTTGCCGGGAGAAAAGGTGAAATCTTTCCCATTAATCTGAACAGGCATTTTTCTCATCGTGCGCTTAAAAGCATAGAGACTAACCAATGTTTCATGGGAATTCAAAAACTCTGCCTTAACTGTTTGCCAGCTTTCGGTTCCATAGTTACGGATAAGCGAAAGCATTTCATCTGTTAGGCGGTAGCAATAATTTGGACTGTTTGTAGCCTTTCCATTGTCTTCAATAAAAGCAGCGTTTCTAAAATGATGCATCGCCTGTTTTCGGAAGGTTTCTCTACTATTCTCTGCGTATGCAACACCATAATACTCTTTGGTATAAGCAATAACATCGTGGATACGAATCCATTCGTTCGTTGCGCTTAACCATAAGTCTTGCTCCTTGATATTTGCCATAGCCAGAAGGACAAAGCAACATAAATCGGCCTGCTGCTTAGCTGGCACTTGCAACTCTTTCAGTATCGCTCTTGCTTCCTCGACTTTGCTCATAAATGAAACCCCTTAATATTTGATCGCAACATTCTTCTGACATATCCTGCGCACTTATCAATTCTTTGCCCATTGATTCTATACTTGCTAATGGGGGAACAGGCATTGAATTTATTTCGGTAGAATTAACCTGTGTTGAGCCATTTAGTATTCTGTAATAACAATCATAGAGAGTGGAGTTAAACAATACATATAAGCCGTAAACTATGCACTCTGATAAGTCTTGCAACCCACTAATAAAATTGATTTTGTTTTGTGTGCTAATATTCGCATATTCAGGATATTTCCTCGCTAAATATACGCCACACTGTAGTCGTCGATGTTCCTCTTTTGCGGTAAATCTCTTTACAAATAAGTAATTTGCATTTGGCTGCAATAACCCTGCTTGCTCTGTAGCGATATATTCATGTTCTTTCCCAATAGGAAAAAGAATTTTTCCAGCTTGGATGTGCTGTGAATAAAAGAGCGGAACAGCACTATCTTCTGCAACATCACGCAATACATCTTTGTTCCTAAAATCGACAGTCAGACCCGTTTTCATCCTTAACCCTATACTTGGTAATGTATCCCCCCACTGATTAAGCTGTTCAAGAGTTTTTACCTCCTGTTCGCTTGTGACCAAATACACATAGCAATCCTCGCCTGAAATTACCGTGGTGTAAGGTGCTTCAAAGGTCGTTATATTAGAGAAATCATTATTGCTTTGTGTTGTTGTAATCACTACTTTAGATAGCTTTTGGGTGGATTTGCGCACCTTTATAATAATGGTTTCTTGCAGAACACTTTCCTTGTCAAATACTTTGTCACGACTAACAAATAAGTGAATATGTTGTAAAGTACCTTCGCTCAAAAATTTTTGACGGAACCTTTTAAAATAAGCCCCTGATGTCCAAGAACGAGGGATGATATATACCAATTCGCCATTATGAATGAGATTAAACAAACCCATAGCAGCGAAAAGAAAATATAAATTAGGTGCGCCATAGCAAACATCAGGCATTGCTTTTGCTTCTGGAGAGCCCTTAGTCATTTTCATATATGGCGGGTTGCTAACCACCATATCATATTTTAAGGGGCTCGGATTTGCCCCGATCATTCCATTATAGTCCAATATTTGGCTTAAAATATAATTGTCTTCCCGAATTTCATAGTTGATTTGAATGGTTGAATTTTGGCAGACCCAATCTAAGTTGGTTTTTAATAGCTCGACAATTTTTGAATCGTTTTCATAACAAACCAAATGGACAGATTTAAGTTGAGGTATCCCTTGCAATCTTTCAAGCAGAGCAATTGATAGTATTCCAGAACCCGCTCCGGGATCAAGAATATGCAATGTTGTTTTACCGGCAGGTACGTCAAATAAGTCAGCCATAAATATGGCTGTTTCTTTGCTTGTAAAGAACTGACCATACTTTTTTCGCTGAGATTTCGGTATTTGGTCAATATATTGGTTCGTAGTTTGAATAGCAAAATCAAGTAGGTTCATTTTCAATAAACTCCATCACATCACCAATATCACAGGTTAAAGCAGAGCAAATTTTACAAAGGCTCTCCAAAGAAACGAATTCATTACGGCTCATTTTAGCCAACACATTAAAACTAACGCCTGCAGCATTTTTCAAATCTGTACGATTCATCTTTTTATCTATAAGCAGTTTCCATAATTTATCATAGCTAATAGTCATTTTGGTGCTCCATTCATCAGAACTGCTTATATCATAACACACATTAAACGAAAGAGCAAGTTGTACTCATATATTCATGAGAAATGCTGCTGTGTAATAAGAAGATAGCAGGACGATGGTTACCGTCCTGCTATCTTCTTATTATGTGTATATTAAGTTAGTATTGACAATTTCTACTGCTCTATTCTGAACATTATTCATTTTTCTTACCCATTCAAGCTGATTACTTTCCTTCAAATGTTCCGTAATCTTCTCATGATCTGCTATTTGTTTTACAAGCTGAGAAAACATAACTTGGGCCTGCTGGTCGATTTCGGCCAGATAGCTGTTCAACTTATCTGATAAGAGCATGGCGGTATAAATAGCTTGACGATGTTTCTTCAAGTAGCACAGATGCCGTACTCCCCAAATACCAACAGGTGCGCTTTCCGGAACAGAGAAATTCGGTAAGAAATAATCACCCTGCTGGTAATAGGTTCCGCCTATTTGCTTAAATGCAGACTTTTCCATGATATTTACCTCCAAAGTGTTGAATATCCCTGCAATTCAATCACTTTCGGCTATATACAAATAGTAAGGGCGAGGTAACTTCCTTACGTTACCTCTCCCTTCGGCGGGGAGCGCCTTTTTCAGAACAATCCGCTGATTACCCCGTTTTCGTCTACGTCGATTTTTTCCGCCGCTGGAACCTTGGGCAGCCCGGGCATGGCTCAAAACAGCCCGGAAATGACCCCGTTCTCGTCCACATCGATCTTCTCCGCCGCCGGAACCTTAGGCAATCCCGGCATGGTCATGATGTCCCCGGTCTGCACCACCACAAAGCCCGCCCCGGCGCTCACCCGCACCTTGGACACGGTGACGGTAAATCCCTCCGGGCGGCCCAGCTTCCCCGGGTCGTCGGACAGGGAGTACTGGGTTTTGGCCATGCACACGGGGAGGCTCCCAAAGCCCATGGCCTCCAGCCGGTCCAGCTCCCGGGAGGCGGCGGAGGAATAGTTTACCCCGTCCCCGCCGTACACCCGGCGCACAATGGCCTCGATCTTGTCCCTCAAGGGGAGGCCCAGCTCATAGGCGAAACGGAACTGATGGGTCTGCCCGCACAGCCGCAGCACCTCCCGGGCCAGCTCGACGCCGCCCGCGCCGCCCTTTGCCCACACCTCGGACAGGGCTACATTGACGCCCAGCGCACCGCACCTGTCCCGGATGAGGGCCAGCTCGGCATCGGTGTCGTTGACAAAGCGGTTGACGGCCACCACACAGGGCAGGCCGTATACCTGGGTGATGTTCTCCACATGCTTGAGAAGGTTGGGCAGGCCCTTCTCCAACGCCTCCAGGTTTTCCGCCCCCAGCTCCCCCTTTGGCACGCCGCCGTTATACTTCAGCGCCTTCACCGTGGCCACGATGATCACGGCGCTGGGCTCCATCCCCGCCGCCCGGCACTTGATGTCCAGGAATTTTTCCGCCCCCAGGTCCGCGCCGAAGCCCGCCTCTGTTACCACGTAGTCCGCCAGCTTGAGGGCGGTGTCGGTGGCGGAGACGGAATTGCAGCCGTGGGCGATGTTGGCGAAGGGTCCGCCGTGAACCAGGGCCGGGGTGTTCTCCAGGGTCTGGACCAGATTGGGCTTGATGGCGTCCTTCAAAAGCGCAGCCATGGCCCCTTGGGCCTTCAGGTCGGCGGCGGTGACCGGCCTGTCGTTGTAGGTGTAGCCCACAATGATGCGGGAGAGCCGCTCCTTCAAGTCCTTCAAGCCGGAAGCCAGGCACAGCACCGCCATAATCTCGGAGGCCACGGTGATGTCGAAGCCGTCCTCCCGGGGCACCCCCTGCATCCGGCCCCCCAGGCCGTCCACGATGTTTCGGAGCTGCCGGTCGTTCATGTCCACGCACCTCCGCCAGGTGATTTTCTTGGTGTCGATGCCCAGGGCATTCCCCTGCTGGATGTGGTTGTCCAGCATAGCCGCCAGCAGGTTGTTTGCCGCGCCAATGGCATGGAAGTCCCCGGTAAAGTGGAGGTTGATGTCCTCCATGGGTACCACCTGGGCGTACCCGCCCCCGGCGGCGCCCCCCTTCACCCCGAACACCGGACCCAGGGACGGCTCCCGCAGGCACAAAAGCACGTTCTTGTCCAGCCGTTTCAGCGCGTCCGCCAGCCCCACGCTGGTGGTGGTCTTGCCCTCCCCGGCAGGGGTGGGGTTGATGGCCGTGACCAGGATTAGTTTCCCCTTCCGGGGACGCCCGCGCAGGGGAGTGGTGTCAATCTTGGCTTTCACCCGGCCATAGTGCTCCAGCAGCTCCCCATCAATGCCCGCCTGGGCGGCCACCTGGCCGATGGGCAGCATATTGGCGCCCTGAGCGATCTCAATGTCGGTTTTCACGGCGGTTCCTCCTCTTCATTTGGTTTCCATAATAATGTTCATAACTCCTGATACGGAGAGTTATCCACAGCTTCCACAAGGTTTTCAACAGCCTCAATCCGTGTAGTTCCAATAGACTTACATAAATTCAAATATTTATTCAAACCGGGAAACCCTAGTTTTTTCGCAGGCTAAAGCGTGTTTTTAGTTGACATAACACAAAAGTTATCCCCTTCCGATATCCAGGCTGGCCTTCGCGTTCAGTTCCCATCCCGCCGTATGCCCCGCCAGATACTCATAGTACCCTTGGCTGCCGATCATAGCCGCGTTGTCGCCGCACAGGGCCAGGGGGGGGAGCCACAGCTTCGCCCCCGCCTGGGCGCAGGCGCGTTCCAGATCGGCCCGGATGCGGCTGTTGGCGGCCACACCCCCGGCCACAGCAATTTTATGATACCCTGTCATGCGGTCCGCCTCCATCGCCCGGGGAATGAGGGAGTCGGACACTGCGGCGGCAAAGGAGGCGGCCAGGTCGTGGAGATCCAGTTCCTCCCCCTTCTGGGACGCATTGTGGATGGCGTTGAGCACCGCTGTCTTGAGCCCGGAAAAGGACATGTCCAGCGGGTGGTCGGCCAAATGGGCCCGTGGAAACACAAACGCCTTGTCATTGCCCCCCTGGGCCATTTTATCCATGGGCCCGCCGCCGGGGTAGCCCAGCCCCAGCACCCGGGCGGTCTTGTCGAAGCACTCCCCCGCCGCGTCGTCCCGGGTGGAACCCAGCACTTCGAAATGGGTATAGTCCTTCACGTCCACAATGGCGGTGGTGCCGCCGGACACGCACAGGCATACAAACGGCGGCTCCAGGCCGGGGTGGGCGATATAGTTGGCGGCGATGTGCCCCCGGACGTGGTGGACGGGAATCAGCGGCACTCCCAGCCCGAAAGCGGCGGACTTGGCGAAGGACACCCCCACCAGCAGCGCCCCGATGAGGCCTGGGGCGTAGGTGACGGCCACGGCGTCGATGTCCTCCTTGGACAGCCCCGCCTGGCGCAGCGACTCGTCCGCCAGCCCGGAGATGGCCTCCACATGCTTGCGGGAGGCGATTTCCGGCACCACGCCGCCGTAGACGGCGTGCATGTCCGCCGAGGAGGCGATGACCGAGGACAGCACCGTCCGGCCGTCCCGCACCACGGCGGCGGCGGTCTCGTCGCAGGAGGATTCAAAGGCGAGAATATTCATGCAGTTATCCCCCCTGTGTCCGGTCTGCGCCGCTCCCCTGGGGCGGGAACGCCTCCTCCACCCACTCCGGCGCGGGCTTCACCGCCTCGTCCGGCCTCAGGGGGAGCTGGATATACCGCTCCATATGCGCCGGCGAAAAATACTGCGCGTATATCCCCCGGTGGAGGGCCTCCACTTTCCGGTCATCCCCCTCCGGCCCCCGGTAGAGGCAGTTGAACCGCACCCCGAACAGGGCGCACTGGTAGTCCAGCACCCGGAAGCCGTTGCGCTCATAAAAGGCGATGCGCCGCTGGCGCAGCTCGTTGATGTCCGGGTCGTGGGAGCAGGGGGCCTCCGCCTCGCCGAAAAGCTGGCCGTACCGCCCGGACAGCATAGACAGGATCCTGGAGCCCTGCCCCGCGCTGCGCAGCCCCCGCAGCACCCCGAAATATTCCAGCAGCGCGCCGGAGCGGTCCCCGGCCAGCCACAGCATGGCATAGCCCACCGCCTGCCCGTCCTGGGTGATGAGCAGGGGGTCGTACCGGCCCATATCCATCAGCCGGAGCATGGCGCTCAGCGGCTTCAGCTCCGAATGGGGGAAGTCCTCCATCATCTCGTCGCGGTAGAGGGCGGCCAGTTCCTCCTTGTCCAAACGCTTGAGTTCCATTTGGAACGCCTCCTTATCTCTCAAATGTCAATGTCATCAGCAGCGCGTCCTCCCGGGGCGCGGCGTAGTAGTTTTTCCGCCGCCCCACGGCGGCGAAGCCGTGCTTCCCATACAGGGCGATGGCCGGGGCGTTGGAGGCGCGCACCTCCAGCGTGAGCGCGGCCAGATTCTCCCGGCCAAAGCCGGTGAGCGCCCTCATCAAAGCGTCCCCCACCCCCTGCCGCCGGGCGTCCGGGGCCACGGCGATGTTGTCCAGATTCCCCTCGTCCAGCACCGCCGACACCACGGCGTAGCCCAGCAGGGAGCCCCCCTCCCCCTGGGCCAGCAGGACGGCCGCGGCGGGGTTATCCAGCGCTTCCCGGAACAGCCCCTCGCTCCAGGGGTCGGCGGGGAAGCACGCCCGCTCCAGCGCCGCCACCTGGGGAATGTGCTCCGGGCCCATGGGGACAATGCGCAGCCTCATGCGCCCTCCCGCCGGAACAGCAGCTGCCGCCAGATGGGCATATCCGTGGGCAGCTCCCGGCAGTAGGAGAACAGCCCTTCCGCCGCCCGGACCACCTCGTCCGGGGTGTGGGCGATGAAATTGCGGTCATACTGCTCGCCGTCAATCTCCCGGAGGCTCCACTCGGCCAGCTTCCCCCTCCCCTCCCGGATGGAGGCCAGCACCCAGCCGCCTGGGCGCGCCACCTTGGCCATCTGTTCAAAGGCCAGGGGCAGCCTCGCCGTCTCCACGTGCACCAGCCCGGCGGACAGGAGGATGCCGTCCACCATGCCCACCTGGGAATAGTCCCCCAGCATATCCCCCTGGAAGAAAGGGATGTCCGGGTTGCGCGCCCTGGCGATGCTCAGGCTCCCGCCGCTGAAGTCCAGCCCAAGCGCCTCAAAGCCCCGCGCCCGGATGCGGCCCGTCTCGTACCCCGCGCCGCAGCACAGGTCCAGCACCCGCCCGCCGGGGGGCAGCAGGGAAAGGAATTCGTCCAGACAGGGCAGGTATGCCTCGTCGCCGTACCCCTCCGCCGCCCACTCCGCCGCGGTCTTGTCGTAATACTCCTGTACGCCCTTCATCCTGTCCACCCCTTCACAGCCGCGCCGCCGCTTCCAGCGCGACGCGCAGATATTTCTCGTAGTCCGACGCGGGCACCGCCCCCCAGGTGCGGGCGTCCCACGCCTCCCCGTCCAGGCTGTCCTCAGCGTAGAGGAACTGGTACACCTCCGCGCCCCGGAACCACCCCACCGCCATAGCGGAGGCGCACTCCATGTCCACGGCAATGCAGCCGTCCGCCTTACGCTTTTCCACGTTGTTCCGGGTCTCCCGGTACAAGGCGTCGGTGGTCCAAACCCGGCCCTTCACATAGGGCAGGCGCAGCCCGTCAAAGATTTCCCCCAGCCGCCGGGCCGTGGGTATGTCCACATAGTCCGCCGGGGGCAGGTAGTGGTAGCTGGTCCCCTCGTCCCGGTAGGCGGCGGTGGGAAGGATAAAGTGCCCGGCGGTGAGCGCGGAATCCAGCACGCCGCAGGCCCCGTACAGCAGTACCCGCTTCGCCCCCAGGGCCAGCACCTCCTCCACCAGCGCCGCCGTGGCCGCTCCGCCGATGATGGACTGCACCATCCCCAGCTCCCGTCCGTTGTGGATAAAGGCATACACCGGGATGTCCCTCCCGCCGCTCAGGACAGCGGCCGCCCGGGTCTCCCAGCCCTTTTGCAGCGCCTGGAGGGATTTTTCCTCAAAGGTGAGCACCACCGTCTCCGGAAAGCCGGCCACTGGGCAGATCATGTGGGAGGGCTTCAAAATCTCCTCGGAAACCGGGTCGAAGGTGTCGAATAAGCTCATTTTGAAATCTCCTTCATGCAGGGGCGCATACTTTGCGTCCAAAATAGCCGCGGCCGCAGGCCGCCCCAACCACGAGCCCAGCGAAGCGGGTCGCGGTTGGAGACGAGGAGCAAGGGAGCGGCGTGAGGAATGCCCGCCAGGTCGTTCCGAACGGAGCGGACTTTGCGACGAGTCAGTGGCACTGCGCCCAGGTGCGCCCCGCCTTGGCGTCCGCCACCAGCGGCACCGACAGCGCCGCAACCCCCTCCATCTCCTCCTGGAGCAGGGCGCGCACCCGTTCCGCCTCGCCCTCGGGGCACTCCACGATCAGCTCGTCATGGACCTGGAGGACCAGCCGGGCCTCCAGGTCCTCCGCCCGGAGCCGGGCGTCCACCTTTATCATAGCCAGCTTGATGATATCCGCCGCCGTGCCCTGGATGGGCATGTTCAGCGCCACCCGCTCGCCGAAGGAGCGGGTATTGAAGTTGGAGCTCTTCAGCTCGGGCAGCCAGCGGCGGCGGCCGTACAGGGTGGACACATAGCCGTCCTCCCTCCCCCGCTCCACTACCCGGTCCATATAGGCGCGCACTCCGGAGTAGTGCTGGAAATACTTCTCCATATACTCCTTGGCCTGGGCCACGGTGACGTGGATATCCTCCGACAGCGAGAAGGCAGAGATGCCGTATACGATGCCGAAGTTCACCGCCTTAGCCGCCCGGCGCAGCTCCGGGGGCACCGCGTCCTGGGGAAGCCCGAACACCTGGGAGGCGGTCACGGTGTGTATGTCCACCCCGGAGTTGAAGCCGCCGATCATGGCCCCGTCCCCGGACATATGGGCCAGTAGCCGCAGCTCGATCTGGGAGTAGTCCGCATCCACCAGCACCTTCCCTTTTGGCGCCACAAACATCTTGCGCATCTCCGACCCCAGGGGGGTGCGCACCGGGATGTTCTGCAAATTGGGCTCAGCGGAGGACAGCCGCCCGGTGGCGGTGACGGTGTTCTGGAAGCTGGTGTGGATGCGCCCGTCGGCATCGATCACCTTGCCCAGCCCCTCCACATAGGTGGAGTTGAGCTTGGTAAGCTGGCGGTAGTCCAGCACCCGGCCCACGATCTCGTGGCGGGGTCGGAGCTTCTCCAGCACCTCGGCGTTGGTGGAGTACCCTGTCTTGGTCTTTTTCACCGGGGGCAGGCCCAGCTTGTCGAACAGGATATGCCCCAGCTGCTTGGGGGAGAGGATGTTGAACTCCTCCCCGGCCAGGCCGTATATTTCCGCCTGGAGGGCGTCGATGCCCAGCTGGAGCTGCCTGCCGAAGTCGGCCAGCGCCTGGCCGTCCACCAGCACCCCGGCCCGCTCCATCCGGGCCAGCACCGGGCACAGGGGCAGCTCAATGTCCGCCAGCACAGGCAGCAGGCCGTACTCCTCCAATTTCGGCTTGAACAATTCGTAAAACGCCTCAATCCAGGCCGTGTCCTCGTACCATGCGGCCTGGGCCTTCAGTCCGTCGTCCAGCAAGGAGAAGGCGTCCTTTTCTTTATAAGCGGCGGACTGCTCCACCTCTTTTTTGAAATAGGATACAGCCAGCTTGCGCAGCTCATAGCTCCCCGCCGTGGGGTCTAACAGATACGCCGCCAGCTCGGTGTCGAACACGAAGCCCTCCGGCTGGATCCCCTCGTCCAGCAGGGCGCGGCACAGCTCCTTCACCCCGTGGGCTATCTTTTTCACCGTGGGGCCGAACAGGGCCGAGAGCAGGGCGTGGTAGTCCCCCTGGTAGGCGGCGGCGCGCACGTCATAGAGGTACGCCCGCTTCCCGCCGTCCCCGGACAGGCTCACCGCCACCCCCGCCAGCCCCGGCAGGGGCAGGACGGCCACACAGTCCGCCTCCTCCCATTTGGGCAGGGCTGCGGCGAAGTCATCCCCGGTGAGGACGGGCACAACCGTCACCCGGATTTCCTCCGGCCCCTGGGCGGGCTCCGCCCCCGCAGGGCCGGGGGTGAGCTTCAGCTTGTCGATGAGCTTGCTGAACTCCAGCTCCAGCAGCTTTTGGTACAAGACCGGCCCGTTGAAGGGCCGGCGGGCCGCGTCCTCCGGGCGGAAGCCCATGGGCGCATCGGTGCGGATCACCGCCAGGCTGTAGCTCAGCCGGGCGTCCGCCTCCCCCTCGGCAAGCTTTTTGATGACGCCGGGCTTGGCCTCGATATCGGGGAGCTTTTCATAGATGGCGGCCACCGTCCGGTACTGCCCGATGAGGGCCAGGGCTGTCTTTTCCCCCACCCCCTTCACGCCGGGATAGTTGTCGGAGGCATCCCCCATCAGCGCCTTCAAGTCGATCATGTGGATGGGGTCGAAGCCGTATTCGGCCCGGAACTCCTCCGGGGTGACGTTCCGAGTGGTGGTCTGTCCCATCCGGGTAGACACCAGCTTGACGGTGGTGCGCCCGTTGATGAGCTGGAGGGAGTCCTTATCGCCGGTGACGATCACCGTATCGCCCCCCTGCTCCCCGTTCACCCTCGCCATGGTGCCCAGAAGGTCGTCCGCCTCCCAGCCCTCCAGCTCGTACCGCCGGATGTTCATGGCGTCCAGCACCTCCTTCAGCACCGGCATCTGGACGGCCAGCTCCTCCGGCATCCCCTTGCGCTGGGCCTTGTACCCGGCAAAGGCTTTGTGCCGGAAGGTGGGGGCGCGCATGTCGAAGGCCACCGCCAGCCCCTCGGGCTCTTCCTCGTCCAGCAGCTTGAACAGGATATTGAGGAAGCCGAAGATGGCGTTGGTGGGCAGGCCCTCCCGGGTGGCCAGGTTCTGGCTCACACCGTAAAAGGCCCGGTTGACGATGGAATTGCCGTCGATAACCATTAGCTTCATAGGGGACACCTCACAATTTCATTGGCGCGGCAGATAATAACATTTTATTATACCACCATTTTTGTGCGGGCGCAAGGGCGCACCCCGCAGTGGCGGCCCCTCTTCAGGCCGCTCCGATGCGCGGCGGCCGGCCTGCGCCCGGGAAAATTTTTCGTCCGGGGGGTTGCAATCCCCCGCCGGACGTGGTAAAATAGCTTGACTGTTAAGGGTAGAAAGGAGTGAGGCATGCGCCTCACTCCTTCTTTTGGAAGCGCGAGGATAGCCGCGCAGGCGAGCTTGGATCGGTTCGGGCATGACAACACTTGAAAGGAGCCTCATCATGGCAAAGGTGACCGACGCGGTGTACGCCCTGGCCCTGCCCATCGTGGAGCAGGCGGGCTGCACCCTGTGGGACGTGGAATACGTCAAGGAGGCCGGGGAATGGTTCCTCCGGGTCTATATCGACCGGAACGGCGGCGTGGACATCGACTGCTGCGAGGCGGTCTCCCGCCCCCTGTCCGACGCGCTGGACGACGCCGACCCCATCCAGGGCAGCTACACTTTTGAGGTCTCCTCCGCCGGGCTGGACCGGGTGCTGCGCAAAAGCGCGCACTTTGCCCAGTGCATGGGGCGGCAGGTGGACGTGAAGCTCTACCGGCCCGTGGATGGCCGCAAGGAAATGACCGGCGTCCTCACCGGGTATGACGGCGGGGCCGTCGTGGTGGGCGGCGTCCGCTTTGACAAGAAAGACGTGGCCCAGGTTCGCCTCCACGTCGAGTTTTGAAGGAGTTAAACGACATGGCTAAGAAAAAAATCGCCGCAAAGAGCACGGAGCTGGACGCCAAGGAATTTTTCGCCGCCATCTCCGATATTGAAAAGGACAAGGGCATCCCCAAGGCTTATATGCTGGAAAAGATCACCCAGGCCCTGGTGGCCGCCTACAAGCGGGACCACGAGGGCATTACCGACAACGTGGTTGTGGACGCCAACGAAGAGTTAGAGGCCGTGCGCATGTTCGTCAAAAAGGACGTGGTGGAGGCGGTGGACAATCCCCACACCGAAATCAGCCTGGACGACGCCCAGCGGGCCCTGCCCAGGGCCCAGCTGGGAGACGTGCTGCGCATTGAGATCAAGCCCAAAAATTTTGGCCGCATCGCCGCCCAGACCGCCCGCCAGGTCATTATCCAGGGCATGCGCGAGGCGGAGCGGGGGATGATTTTCGATGAGTTCTCCGCCAAGGAGCACGAGATTTTGACCGGCTCCGTCACCCGGGTGGACGAGCGCAACGGCTCGGTGGCCATCCGCCTCACCTCCGGCTCCGAGTTCACCGACGCGTTTTTGTCCGCCGGCGAGCAGGTCAAGGGGGAGGTTATCCGGGAGGGCGACCGGGTTCGGGTGTACGTGGTGGAGGTCCGCCGCTCCACCCGCGGGCCCCAGGTGCTCATCTCCCGCACCCACCCCGGGCTGGTCAAGCGCCTGTTTGAGCTGGAGGTGCCCGAGATCTACGACGGCACGGTACAGGTGATGTCCATCGCCCGCGAGGCGGGCAGCCGCACCAAGCTGGCCGTGTGGAGCGACGACGAGAACGTGGACCCCATCGGCGCCTGCGTGGGCCCCCGGGGCCAGCGGGTCAACGCCGTAGTGGAGGAGCTGCGGGGCGAGAAGGTGGATATCATCAAGTGGTCGGAAGACCCCGGCCAGTACGTGGCCGCCGCCCTGGCCCCCGCCGACGTCATCAGCGTCACCGAGCTGGAGGAGGGCAAGAGCTGCCGGGTGGTGGTGCCCGACGACCAGCTGTCCCTGGCCATCGGCAAGGAGGGGCAGAACGCCCGGCTGGCCGCCCGGCTCACCGGCTTCAAAATTGACATACGCCCCGCCAGCGCGCCGGAGCCTCCTGAGGAGGCCCCGGAGGACGCGCCAGAGGCGGCGGATGAGGAAGATATCGAAATTGAGGAGTAAATAATGGGGCCCCCGCCGGAGCCCAGCGAAGCGGATCCGGCGGGGAGAGGAGAAGCAGGGAAGCGAGCGGCGCTTTCCCCGCAGGGGGAAACGCAGTTGAGCGGACTTTGCTTCGACGAGAGGGGGACGCGCAATGCCCAAAAAAACACCTATGCGCCAATGCCTTGGCTGCCGGGAGATGAAGCCCAAGCCCGAGCTGATTCGGGTGGTGCGCTCCCCCGATGGGGGATTGTCCCTGGACTTCCGGGGGAAGAAGCCGGGCCGGGGGGCCTACCTGTGTCCCGACCCTGCCTGCCTGGCCCGGGCCAAAAGGAGCCGCGCCATCGAGCGGGCCCTGGCCTCCCCCATGCCCCCGGACGTATGGGATGCGCTGGAGGCGCAGATGAAGGCGGGTGACGGCGGTGACTGACAGCGCCCTATCCCTGCTGGGGCTGGCCCTGCGGGGAAACAACCTGGCCGTGGGCGAGGAGCCGGTGGCAGACGCCTGCAAAGCCCGCCGGGCCGTGCTGGTGGTGACCGCCGCCGACGCGGCCCAAAACAGCCTGGACCGCGCCCGCCGCTGGGCGGAAAGCGGCGGCGCCGCGCACACGCCTGTCCCCTGGGACAAGGAAACCCTGGGGTACGCGCTGGGCCGCGGCAGCTGCGCCATGGCGGCCCTCACAGACCGGGGCCTGGCCGGGGTCCTGGCGGAAAAGCTGGTCCGGGCGGACGTGGGGCTGCGCCCCAGCCTCGAACCCCTGCTGCATGAGAATAAGAATGGGCGGGCTCAAAGGCCCGCTGCGCCTGAAACTTAGGAGGTGGCCTGTTTGAGCCTTGCAAAACTGAATGCCCGGGACGTGGCAAAGGACTTTGGCATGCAAGCCAAAGCCATTACCGCCATCCTCACCGAGCACACCAAAGAGACGGTATCCCCCACCAAAATCCTGACTGACCGGGAATTGTCCATCATCTTCGAGCACCTGACCCAGAAAAACCAGGTGGATTCCATCGAATCCATCTATGCCGATGTGTACCACGAGCCGTCCAAGGCCAAGGAGGCCGCCCCCGCCCCCAAGGGGGAGGCCTCCAGGCAGAAGGACGGCAAGCCCGCCCCCGCCAAGCCCCAGGGCAAGAACGCCCCCGCTCCCGCCGGGCAGAAGGAACCGCCCAAGGCCGCACCCGCCAAGCCCATGAGCCGCACCCCCGAGAAAAAGGTGGTGGACACCCGCAAGGGCGGCGGCCCCAACCTGGAGAAGTACGACCAGCGGCTGGAGGACCTGGCCCCCGACAAGGCCAACCGGATGCAGACCGGCAAGCAGAAGTTCCAGAACCGGGGCGGCAAAAACCGGGGCCAGAACTTCGGCAGCAAACGCAGGCAGGAGGAGCAGGACCGGATGCGGCGCCTCCAGCTGGAGATCGCCAAAAAGACCCCGCTCACCGTCAAGATCCCCGACGAAATCGGCGTGGGCGAGCTGGCCTCCCGGATGAAAAAAACCGGCGCGGAGGTGGTCAAGTGCCTTATCCGCAACGGTGTGATGGCCGCCCTGTCCGACATTATCGACTACGACACCGCCGCCCTTGTCGCCATGGAGCTGGGCTGCAAGGTGGAAAAGGAGGTCATCGTCACCATTGAGGAGCGGCTCATCGACACCGCCGAGGACAAGGAGGAGGATCTGGTCTCCCGTGCCCCAGTGGTGGTGGTCATGGGCCACGTGGATCACGGCAAGACCTCCCTGCTGGACCATATCCGCAACGCCAACGTGGTGTCCGGCGAGGCGGGGGGCATCACCCAGCACATCGGCGCCTATCAGGTGGAGGTGAACGGCAAGCTCATCACCTTCCTGGACACGCCGGGCCACGAAGCGTTCACCGCCATGCGGGCCCGGGGCGCCATGATTACCGATGTGGCCATCCTGGTGGTGGCCGCCGACGACGGCATCATGCCCCAGACCATCGAGTCCATCAACCACGCCAAGGCCGCAGACATCCCCATCATCGTGGCCATCAACAAGATGGATAAGCCGGAGGCCAACCCCGAGCGCATCAAGCAGCAGCTCACCGAACATGGACTGGTGCCCGATGAGTGGGGCGGTGAAACCGTGGTCTGCCCCATCTCCGCCAAGACGGGCATGGGTATCGACAACCTGCTGGAAATGGTCACCCTCACTGCCGAAATGCGGGAGCTGAAGGCCAACCCCAACCGCACCGCCCACGGCGCGGTGATCGAGGCCCGGCTGGACAAGGGCCGGGGCCCGGTGGCCACCCTGCTGGTGCAGAACGGCACGCTGAAGCAGGGCGATGTGATCATCGCCGGCATGGCGGTGGGCCGTGTGCGCGCCATGACCGACTACAAGGGGAACAAGGTCACCGAGGCGGGCCCCTCCGTGCCCGTTGAGATCATCGGCATGGGCGAGGTGCCCGGCGCGGGCGACGACTTCCACGCCGTAGCCGACGAGCGCATGGCCCGGGAGCTGGTGGAGCAGCGCAAGAGCGAGATGAAGAACGCCACCACCGGCGCGGCCAAGCAGAAGGTATCCCTGGAGGAGCTGTTCAGCCAGATCCAGGCGGGCGAGATGAAGGATCTGAACATCATCGTCAAGGCGGACGTGCAGGGCTCCGCCGAGGCCGTCAAGGCCAGCCTGGAGAAGATCTCCAACGAGGAAGTCCGCGTCCGGGTGATCCACTGCGCGGTGGGCGCCATCAACGAGAGCGACGTGATGCTGGCTGCCACCTCCAACGCCATCATCGTGGGCTTCAACGTCCGCCCAGACAAGAACGCCGCCGACTCCGCCGGGCGCAACAAGGTGGATATGCGGATGTACCGGGTGATCTACGACTGCATCAACGAAATTGAGTCCGCCATGAAGGGTATGCTGGCCCCCAAGTTCAAGGAGGTAGCCCTGGGGCAGGCCGAGGTGCGCCAGGTGTACAAGATCACCGGCGTGGGCTTTGTGGCCGGCTGCTACGTCACCGACGGCAAGGTGGCCCGGAACGCCCAAATCCGTCTGGTGCGGGACGGCATCGTCATCCACGAGGGCGTGATGAACTCCCTCCAACGCTTCAAGGACAGCGTGAAGGAGGTCGCCCGGGGCTACGAGTGCGGCATCGGGATCGAGAAGTACAGCGATATCAAGGAGGGCGACGTGATTGAGGCCTTCGTGATGGAGCAGATTGCGGTATAAGGGATTCGAGAGGGGCGGGCGGCTTCGCCCGCCCCCTTTTTGTGGGAAAGGAGCCGAGCAATGCTTAAAATCATTCCCCTTGGCCCGGAAGAAAAGGGCCGGGAATTGACCTTTCATTACAGGACAGACTATTATTATGACATTACGATTCAGGAAGGGCCAGAGGGATGGCGAGCCGCCCTGGAGCGGCGCCCTTTCGGCCAAACCGAGGAGCGGGAATTCAAGGACCGGCTGCTTGGCGACTGGCTGGAGGAACCACAGCTCTTTGGCGCAGAGCAAAAGGGGCAGACTGTGGGCTATCTGGAACTGAGCCACGAACGCTGGAATAACCGAATGCGCATATCGAATATTTGGGTGGCAGACGGCGTCCGGCATCGGGGAATCGGAGGCCGTCTGATGGAAACCGCCGTCTCTGCCGCCCGGAAGGCGGGAGCCAGGGCACTGGTGCTGGAAACTCAAAGCTGTAACGACCCCGCCATCCAATTTTACCGCAAACATGGATTTTCCCTGATTGGCTTTGATCTGACCTCCTATTCCCAAACCGACGTAGAAAAGCGGGAGGTGCGGTTGGAACTGGCCCAGGCCTTGTAACCACAATCATTCCACAAAAAAGGAGAACGCTATGCCAAGCAATCGCATCGGACGCATCAACGAGGAAATCCAGCGGGAGCTGTCCACCCTCATCCGCACCGTGAAGGACCCACGGGTGGCGGAGACGGGTATGGTGAGTGTCACCGCCGTGGAGACCACCCCCGACCTGAAATACGCAAAAATCTATATCAGCGTGCTGGACAAGTCCGCCTCCGCCCAGACTCTGAAGGGGCTGAAGTCCGCCGCAGGCTACCTTCGACGGGAGCTGGGCCGGGCCCTCAACCTGCGCAACACTCCGGAGCTGTCCTTTGTCCGGGACGACTCCATCGACAAGGGGGCCCATATCTTAGATATGCTGCGCAACCCGGAGATTGTCAAGCCCGCCAACCCCGCCAACGCCCACATTGTGCTGGAAGAGGAGGAGTGAGCCATGGATTACCGGGAAGCGGCAGCGTTTCTGCGCACCCATGACAACTACCTGATCCTGACCCACAAGCGCCCCGACGGCGACACCATCGGCTGCGCCGCTGGACTGTGCCGCGGGCTGCAAAAGCTGGGCAAGACCGCCTATGCTCTGTTCAATGAGGACGCCACCCCCCTGCTGGCAGGCTATCTGGACGGGCTCACTGCGCCGGAGGGGTTTGTCCCGGACACGGTGGTCAGCGTGGACATCGCCGCGCTGGGCCTGCTGCCGGACAGCGCCCTGCCCTACCGGGAGCGCATTGACCTGGCCATCGACCACCACCCCTCCCAGGAGTTTTTTGCCAGGGAGACCTGCCTTGAGGCGGACAAGGCCGCCTGCGGAGAGGTCATCTGGAAAATCTGCACCGAACTGGGGGCTATGGACGGGGAAATTGCCGCGCCGCTGTACGTGGCGGTGGCCACCGACTGCGGCTGCTTTGTTTACGCCAACACCACACCCCACACCCACCGGGCGGCGGCGGCGCTGATGGAGCAGGGCATCCCCTTCCAGGCGCTGAACAAGCGGCATTTCCGAACCAAGTCCATGGCGCGGATGAAGTTGGAGGGGCTGATTTTGCAACATATGAAGCTCTACCATGGCGGCACGGTGGCGGTGGCCTGCGTCTCCCTGGAGATGATGGCCCAGGCCGGGGCCACCTCGGAGGACACCGACGACATCGCCGCCTTTTTAGGCCAGATGGAAGGAGTGCTCCACACCGCCACCATCCGGGAGCACGAGGGAGGGGAGTACCGCATCTCCGTGCGCACCGACGCCAACCTGCTCAACGCCACCCGCGTATGCACCCGGCTGGGGGGCGGAGGACACCGGGCCGCTTCCGGCTGCACTATCAAGGGGACGGTGGCCGAGGCGGAGCGGGCCATCCTGGCCGCTATCGACGCGCAATTAGCCCAGCCCTCCCAGGACTGAAGGGCCCTTAAAAAGGAGCTTCCTCTATGCCAAACGGAATTATTATCATGGATAAGCCCCAAGGCTGGACCTCCATGGACGTGTGCGCCAAGCTCCGGGGGATATTCCACGAAAAGCGGGTGGGCCACGCGGGCACCCTGGACCCCATGGCCACCGGGGTGCTCCCCGTGTTCATCGGAAGGGCCACCCGGGCGGTGGAGTTCGCCGCCGGCTCCGATAAGGAATATGTCGCCGGGTTAAAACTGGGCGTTGTCACCAACACCCAGGACATTACCGGAGAAATCCTGGAGCAGCGGCCTGCGGAAGTGACCCGGAAACAGCTTCTGGCCGTCCTGCCCCGGTTCACCGGGGCCATTGAACAGGTGCCCCCCATGTACTCCGCCATCAAAATAAACGGCAAGAAGCTGTACGAGCTGGCCCGGAAGGGCAAGGAGGTAGAGCGCGGACCCCGCCCCGTTACCATCCACGCCCTGGAGGCGCTGGACGGGCCGCCGCCCCAGGGGGTGGACTTCCTTCTGCGGATACACTGCTCCAAGGGCACCTATGTGCGCACCCTGTGCCACGATATCGGGCAGGCCCTGGGGTGCGGCGGGTGCATGAGCTCCCTCCAGCGGATAAAGGCAGCTGGCTTTACCCTGGCCGACAGCGTTACATTAGAGGCGGTCCAGGAGGCCGTGGACCGGGGAGAAGGGGAGTCCCTGCTGCTGCCGGTGGACTGCTGTTTTGCCGGACTGCCTGTGCTGGTGCTGAAGACCGCCGGGGCGGAGAAAAAGATCCGCAACGGCGCGGCCCTGCCGGTTCGGGATGTTCCCGATGGGGAGTACCGAGTATACGGTATGGATAAGACATTTTTGGCCCTTGGACGTGCGGTGGGCGGAAGGCTCACCACCGTCAAAAGTTTTTTCGAGGTGTAGTAATCCATGGATAAACAACGGCGAGTTATCGCCCTAGGCTTTTTTGATGGGGTGCACCTGGGCCACGGGGCGCTGCTGCGCAGGGTGGCGGAGCGGTCAAAGGAGCTGGACGCCCTCCCCTGCGCCTTCACCTTTAACCAAAGTCCTGCTGCGGCCCTCACCGGACAGGTGGTGCCCCTGCTCACCGGGGTGGATGATCGGACGCAGCTGATGCGGGAGCTGTACGGCATCCGGGAGGTGGTCGTGGCCCCCTTTGAGGTAATGCGCCAAATGGACTGGCAGGACTTTGTGGAGCAGTACCTCCAAAAGGAGCTGGGCGCGGTCCATGTGGTGGCGGGGCACGACTTCCACTTCGGCTACCGGGGGGAGGGCAGCCCCCAGCGGCTGGCGGACAAATGCGCCCGGCTGGGCTTGGGCTGCGACGTGATCCCCAAGGTGGAGCTGGACGGGGTGACCATCTCCTCCACCCACATCCGCACCCTGGTGGAGGCGGGGGAGCTGGAGCAGGCCACCCGGTTCCTGGGCCATCCCCACATGCTGTCCGGAACAGTGGTGCACGGCAATGAGATCGGCCGTACCCTAGGTTCCCCCACCGCCAATCTGCCGGTGCCCCAGGGGGTCATCGCCCCCGGCTTCGGCGTATACGCCACCCGGGTTGTCCTGCCGGACGGGGCACGGCCCGCCGTGACCAATGTCGGGGTCCGGCCCACGGTGAGCAGCGCCGGCCAGGCTGTCATCGTGGAGCCGTGGATTCTGGACTACCGCGGCGACCTGTATGGGCGGGATATCCGGGTGGAATTCCATGCCCGCCTGCGGCCGGAACGGAAATTCCCCAGCCTCCAGGCCCTGCGGGACGCCATTGGGGAAAACGCGGCCCAGACCAGGGCCTACTTTGCCGCGAAGGAGGGCCTGTAATGCCGGCAACCGTCATCAACGTACTCCTGGTCCTTGCCGGCAGCGCCGCGGGCCTGCTGTTCAAAAACCTCATCAGCGGACGCCTCACCTGCGTCCTCACCCATGCCCTGGGCCTGTGCGTGCTGGGGGTTGGCATCGGCTACCTCACCGGCACGGCGGACATGCTGTGCGTCATCGTGTGCATGGTCATCGGGAGCATCCTCGGCAGCGCCATCGACATTGAGCGCCGCTTGGAGGGCGCCGGGGAGCTGCTCCGCTCCAAGCTGGTCAAGGGGGAGGGCGGCAGCCGCTTCACCGAGGGCTTTGTCACCGCCTCCCTGCTATTCTGCGTGGGAGCCATGGCCATCACCGGCTCCATCGAGGCGGGGCTGAACCACAACTATGAGATCATCATCTCCAAGGGCGTCATCGACGGGGTGACCGCCGTGTCCTTTGCCGCCGCCATGGGCGCCGGCGTGGCCTTTTCCGCCCTCCCGCTGCTGCTCTACCAGGGCGGGATCACCCTGCTGGCCGGGTGGGTGGGGCCCTATCTGCCCCAGGCGGTGGTCACAGAGATGAGCGCGGTGGGCGGCGCGCTCATCATTGCCATCGCCATCAACATGCTGTCCCTTGGCCGGGAAAAAATCAAAGCGGGCAATATGCTGCCCGCCATCTTTCTCCCCATACTGTACATCCCCGCCGCTGGATACATCGCCGGGGCCTTCCCCTTTTTCTCCTGAATTTCGCGCCGCTCCTGCCCGGGAGCGGCGCTTTTCCACCCCGCGGGGAATTTGGGGAAAGTTTAAAAGAAAATCCTTGCAATGAGCGGGGAAAGGCAGTATACTTATGTGAGAATATAGGGAACGATCCTCTCCCTCCCCCACGCGGCATGGCCGGCGGTCTGCGCCCGGTTTCCTGCCGCGCGCCTTTGCCCTTTGTTTGTTAAAAAAATGGCGAATTTTGGAGGCGGCGGGACGATGGTTCACTGTCTTCTTCCAACTTTTCATTACTTAAGGAGGCAAACTGATGTCATTTGTGAATGTTGATCTACAGGGCGCTGTGGCGGTTCTCACCATTGACCGGCCCAAGGCTCTCAACGCGCTGAACCCAGAGGTGCTGGCCGACCTGAAGGCCGCTTTCGAGGGCATCGACCAGAACGCCGTGCGCTGCGTGGTGCTCACCGGCGCGGGGGACAAGAGCTTTGTGGCGGGCGCCGACATCGGCTCCATGTCCACCATGACCAAGGCGGAGGGCGAGGCCTTCGGCAAGCTGGGGAATGACATCTTCCTGATGATTGAGGGCTTCCCCCTGCCTGTCATCGCCGCGGTGAACGGTTTCGCCTTGGGCGGCGGCTGTGAGCTGGCCATGTCCTGCGACATCCGCATCTGCTCCGACAATGCCATGTTCGGCCAGCCCGAGGTGGGCCTTGGCATCACCCCCGGCTTCGGCGGCACCCAGCGCCTGGCCCGTCTGGTGGGCATGGGCATGGCCAAGCAACTGCTGTACACCGCCCGAAACATCGACGCCGCCGAGGCCCTGCGCATCGGCCTGGTCAACGCCGTCATCCCCCAGGCGGAGCTGCTGGACGCCGCGCTGAAGATGGCCGGCCAGATCGCCAAGAACGCCCCCATCGCCGTGCGCGCCTGCAAGAAGGCCGTCAACGAGGGAATGCAGGTGTCCATCGACAAGGCGGTGGAAATTGAGGAGAAGCTCTTCGGAGACTGCTTCGAAACCCACGACCAGGTGGAGGGCATGGCCTGCTTCCTGTCCCGGGAGAAGCCCAAGCCCAAGGCTGTCTTCACCAATAACTGAGCGCGAGGGTAGACGCGCAGCAAGAAACTGCGGTGTACTTATATGCATCATAATTTTTTTGAAAAGGAGTTTTTATCATGAAAAAAGTTGGCGTGATCGGCGCGGGCACCATGGGCCAGGGCATCGCCAAGGCTTTCGCCCAGAGCGGCTGGGCTGTGGCCCTGTGCGACATCAAGCAGGAGTGGGCCGACGGCGGCAAGGCCAAGATCCAGAAGGGCTATGCCAAGCTGGTGGAAAAGGGCAAGATGGATCAGGCCAAGGCCGACGGCATCTGCGCCGCCATCACCCCGGGCCTCAAGGAGGATCTGTGCGCCGACTGCGACCTGATCGTGGAGGCCGCCTTCGAGGACATGGGCGTGAAGCAGGCCACCTTCGGCGAGCTGGACAAGATCTGCAAGCCCGAGTGCATCTTCGCCTCCAACACCTCTTCCCTGTCCATCACCGAGATCGGCAAGGGCTTGAGCCGCCCCCTCATCGGCATGCACTTCTTCAACCCCGCCGACCGCATGAAGCTCATTGAGGTCATCGCCGGGGCCAACACCCCCGCCGACACCGTGGCCGCCATCGTGGCCATCTCCCAGGAGCTGGGCAAGACCCCCGTGCAGGTCAACGAGGCCGCCGGGTTCGTGGTCAACCGCATCCTGATCCCCATGATTAACGAGGCCGCCTTCATCAAGATGGAGGGCGTGTCCAACATCGCCGGCATCGACGCCGCCATGAAGCTGGGCGCCAACCACCCCATGGGCCCCCTGGAGCTGGGCGACTTCATCGGCCTGGACATCTGCCTGGCCATCATGGACGTGCTGTACAACGAGACCGGCGACGGCAAGTACCGCGCCTGCCCGCTGATCCGCAAGATGGTCCGGGGCGGCAACCTGGGCGTCAAGTCCGGCAAGGGCTTCTATGTCTACAACGCCGACCGCACCAAGACCGCCGTTGACGAACTGTAAGCGCCGTCCGGCAAAGCTATAAGGAGGGAAAAACTCATGGATTTTAAACTGTCCAAAGAACAGCTGATGCTCCAGAAGATGTACCGTGAATTCGCGGAAAACGAGGTCAAGCCCATCGCCGCCGACGTGGACGAGGAGGAGCGCTTCCCCGAGGAGACCGTGAAGAAAATGGCCAAGCTGGGTATGATGGGCATCTATCTCCCCAAGGAGTACGGCGGGGCTGGGGCCGATTACCTCAGCTACGTCATGGCGGTGGAGGAGATGGCCAAGGTGTGCGGCACCACCAGCGTGGTGCTGTCCGCCCATACCAGCCTGTGCTGCAACCCCATCTTTGAGTACGGCACCGAGGAGCAGAAAAAGTACTACCTGCCCAAGCTGTGCTCCGGCGAGTGGATCGGGGCCTTCGGCCTCACCGAGCCGGGCGCCGGCACCGACGCCCAGGGCCAGCAGACCACCGCCGTGAAGGATGAGAACGGCAACTGGGTGCTCAACGGCTCCAAGATCTTCATCACCAACGCGGGCTACGCCAACGTGTTCATCGTCATCGCCATCACCGGCATCATCGAGAAGCGGGGCCGCAAGACCAAGGAGCTGTCCGCCTTCATCGTGGAGCGCACCGACAAGGGCTTCTCCGTGGGCAAGCACGAGAAGAAGATGGGCATCCGCGGCTCCTCCACCTGCGAGCTGGTCTTTGAGGACTGCGTGATTCCCGGCGACCGGATGCTGGGCAAGCAGGGCAAGGGCTTCAACGAGGCCATGGCCACTCTGGACGGCGGCCGTATCGGCATCGCGGCCCAGGCCCTGGGCCTGGCCGAGGGCGCCATCGCCGAGACCATCGCCTACACCAAGGAGCGCGTGCAGTTCGGCAGGCCCATCGCCAAGCAGCAGAACACCCAGTTCCAGTTGGCCGACATGTACGCCCGCACCCAGGCCGCCCAGTACCTGGTGTACGCCGCCGCCATGAAGAAGCAGAACCACGAACCCTTCAGCGTGGACGCCGCCATGGCCAAGCTGGTGGCCGCAGAGACCGCTTCCGACGTCACGAGGCGCTGCGTGCAGCTCTTCGGCGGCTACGGCTACACCCGGGACTACCCCGTGGAGCGCATGATGCGCGACGCCAAGATCACCGAAATCTATGAGGGCACCAGCGAAGTCCAGAGAATGGTCATCTCTGGGGCCATCTTAAAGTAAGCAGGGAGGTAGAACACCATGAAAATCATTGTCTGTGTCAAGCAGGTGCCCGACACCTCCGGCGTGGTGGCCGTCAAGGCAGACGGCACCATGGACCGCGCGGCCATGGCCACCATTTCCAACCCCGATGATATGAACGCCCTGGAGGCCGCCCTCCAGATCAAGGAGACCAACCCCGACGTGAAGGTGTGCGTCGTGTCCATGGGCCCCCCGCCCACGGAGTCCATGCTCCGCGAGTGCCTGGCCATGGGCGCCGACGAGGCGTACCTGGTGTCTGCCCGCGAGTTTGGCGGCGCCGACACCTGGGCCACCTCCAACACACTCACCGCCGCCATTGAGAAGATCGGCGTGGACAAGGGCGACATCGTGATGTGCGGCCGCCAGGCCATCGACGGCGACACCGCCCAGGTAGGCCCCCAGATCGCCGAGAAGCTGGGCCTGCCCCAGGTCACCTATGTCACCGCCATCGACTACAAGGACGGCGAGCTGACCGTGCGGCGCGAGCTGGAGGACGGGTACATGACCATCAAGGTCCAGACCCCCTGTGTGCTCACCTGCATCAAGGAGCTGAACACCCCCCGCTATATGAGCGTGTCCGGCATCATGGAGTGCTACGCCAAGCCCTACACCATGTGGGACTTCAACGCCCTGATCGACAGCAAGTGGATCGGCGCTGTGGAGAACGTGGGCCTGAAGGGCTCCCCCACCCAGGTGTACAAGTCCTTCTCCCCGCCGGTGAAAGGCGCGGGCACCATGCTGGAGGGGGCCGACAAGGCCACCTGTGAGCAGCTGGTATCCATTCTGGGCGAGAAGCATATCATTTAAGGAAGGGAGCGCTTGAATATGGCTTATAATAGTAAAGACACCGCCGCCTTCAAGGGCGTGTGGGTATTTTGCGAGCAGCGTGACGGCGTGATCCTGGGCACCGGCTACCAGCTGCTCAGCGAGGGCCGCAAACTGGCCGATGACCTGGGCGTGGAGCTGTGCGGCGTGCTGCTGGGCAGCGGCGTGAACGAGCAGTACGCCAAGGCCCTGGGCGGCTATGGCGCGGACCGCGTGTACATCTGCGACCATCCCCTGCTGAAGGACTACACCACCGACGCATACACCAAGGTGCTGTGCGATTTGGTGGAGGACAAGAAGCCCGAGGTGTTCCTCATCGGGGCCACCAACATCGGCCGCGACCTGGGCCCCCGGGTGGCCGCCCGGCTGCACACCGGTCTGACCGCCGACTGCACCCACCTGGACGTGGACGTGGAGAAGTACAAGGCCTTCCTCAAGACCACCTCCACCATCGACGTGGACAACACCCCCTTTGAGGACAACAAGAACCTGAAGATGACCCGTCCGGCCTTCGGCGGCCACCTGATGGCCACCATCGTGTGCCCGGACTACCGGCCTCAGATGTCCACCGTCCGTCCCGGCGTGATGCAGACCCAGGCCTTTGACGAGGCCAAGAGTCAGCAGACCGTCCTGGAGCATGTGGACGTGAAGCTGGACGCCTCCGACATCCATGTGGATCTCGTGGAGATCAAGAAGTCCGCCAAAAAGCTGGTGGACCTGATCGGCGCGGATGTTGTTGTGGCCGTGGGCCGCGGCATCAGCTCCAACCCCACCCGGGGCATTGAGATCGCCGAGGAGCTGGCTAATGTACTGGGCGGCGTTGTGGGCGCCTCCCGCGCCGTGGTGGACGCCGGTCTCATCAGCGCGGACCACCAGGTGGGCCAGACCGGCAAGACCGTCCACCCCAAGATCTATGTGGCCCTGGGCATCTCCGGCGCCATCCAGCACCTGGCCGGTATGCAGGACTCCGAGTGCATCATCGCCGTGAACAAGAACGGCAGCGCCCCCATCTTTGACGCGGCGACCTACGGCATTACCGGCGACCTGTTCAAGGTCGGCCCCATGCTCACCGAAGCAATCAAGGCGTTCAAGGCCAGCAAGGCCTGAGCGCGCCGTCCTTTACCTTTCTAAAGCCAAAAGCGGCCTCCCTGGGGCCGCTTTTGGCTTTTGTGCATTTTAACCGAAGTTTTGCTCCAAAATATGTACGCTGACCAGTGCTGGTATTCCAATATGGACCAATTTTTCCACATCTTGTATCTGTGTCGCTTTTTGTCGGATTTTGCGATTTCTTTCCCTTGCAATTGGGCAGGAAGTACGGATAATAGAAGTTGAGAAAGAGAGGTGAACCGAATACGTGCGCGAATTATTCCTGCAAACCGTGGAACTGGCCGACCAGGCCGGCGCGGTCCGGCGCTTTGATTATTCCATCCTCATTGGCGAGATGGACGTGGGTCCCTTCGCCTGTGAGAGCTATGGCGTCAAGATCGCGGAACAGGGCGGCGAGCAGGCCAGCGTACCAAATGTGACATGCAGCGCCGCCCGTATTGATGAACTCAGCGGCCTGCTGGTACGTAACGGCGTTACGCCCGCCGCCCTGAATGATGTTTTGTCCGACTGGCTGTAAACTGTCCCTGGCTGTACTGTCCTACCGGCTTCAAATGTCCTACGGCTGTACTGTCCTACCGGCTGTAAACTGTCCGACGGCTCTAAATATAATACCCAGCGCGGGGCGGGGAGAATTTTGGTTCTCCCCGCCCTTTTACTCGTCCCTCAGCGCCAGTATCTGGTCTGCCACCTGGTCTGCCATCCGGGCTACGCCGCCGAAATCCACATAGGGGTTGTAGAGCTTTTCCAGCCGGTCATGGGCCTCCTTAGCCTGGACAAGCCCTGCCACCCCTTCGTCCAGCAGCGCCGATGCCACCCGCTTCGCAAAGCGCAGCCGGGGCCGGTTGGCGCGGTACGCCTCCGCGTCTGCCATGGCATCCAGGCGCAGCCGCCGGTATGCCCGGTGGGGCCAGGGATCCTCCTGGGTGGAGGTGACAAAAGCCAGCGACAGCCCCGGGAAGATCAGATGCGCCAGCCGGTCAGGGGCCATGGGATCAGGACAGGCCACCGCGTTGTGCCCTGCGGCCAATGCGGCAGTGAGGATGGGGGTGAGCATGTGGTGGGCCAGTCCATAGTCCCCTGCCAGTTCATACACCCGATCTGCCTGGGCGGACACCGTGTCCCATAGGGTGAAAACCCCTTTATGGGTGACTGCGGATAAAAAACGCTGCTCCGTCCGGCCTTCTCCCTGTGCCGGCCCCTTCAGCTCCCGGCTGATAATGCCTGCCGCCCGCTTGCCCAGCCGCTTCTGGACCGGCCGGGTGTCTATCAATTCGTTCATATCCCGGCGCAGCTCCCCTGCCGCCCCCAGACAGCGATACACCCGCTTGTAGTGCCCCTGGTATTCTGCCGTTGCCGCCAGTATATCCCGCTTCAACGGCTGGAGGCCAGCGCAGTCATAGTACTGGCTCAGGTCTATGTAGCGCTCCACCACGCCGGGACATTGGGGCTCTACTATATGGGGGGGGGTGCCAAAAGGACACTTTTGGGGGACAAGCTGTTTAAAATGATAGGCGCAACTGCTCATAAAAAAGCGGCAGGTAAACTGCCGCCGAATCACGTGCCGGACTTGAGCTGAGCCCTGGGCCTTCGCAGTGGATTTTGAGTCCGCTGCGTTTACCGATTCCAAATAAAGTAACAAACAGAACATAGAATTTGTAAAGAAGTGTAGGCCAGAACCGCACTTCTTTTTATTATAAATACAAAATGAAAGGAATGGCTTTTTATGGTTGCCGGTCACTTACAGCAGAAGAAGGGCTACTGGTACATAGTTTTGAATTTGTATAACGAGCAGGGGAAACGAAGGACGAAATGGATCGCGACTCACCTGCCTGTGCAGGGCAACAAGCACTGCGCAGAGGAGATGCTGCTCCAAACCCGGCAGCAGTACGCTGACAGCCGGGAAAGCAGCGGGCTGCTGTTTGCCGACTATATGCTTCAATGGCTGGAGAAGATGAAGACGAAGGTATCACCCACCACCTACCATGGCTATAAGTATAATATTGAACGGGGAATCTGTCCTTACTTCCGTGAGCGGAGCATTACGCTGGCCAAGCTGCGGCCCGCTGATTTGGAGCGGTATTATACGCACCTCCAAACCCAGGGCCTTTCGGCCAATACTGTAATCCACTACCACGCCAACATCCATAAGGCACTACAGGATGCTGTGCGGCTGGATTTGGTGGATCGAAATGTCGCAGGACTCGTAGAACGGCCAACCAAGGCGGAGTATATCCCAAGTTACTATTCCACGAAAGAGGCAAACGAGCTGCTGGAAAAGCTCCACGGGCATTGGCTACGGCTGCCGGTGATGCTGTCCCTCTTTTATGGCCTGCGCCGGAGTGAGGTACTGGGCTTGCAGTGGAAAAGCGTGGATTTCGATAACGAAACCATTTTAATTCAGCATACCCGCATTCATCAGGAGACTGATGGCAGAGAAAAGGCGGCAGGCAGGGATATCCTCAAACGGAAATCCAGCTTTCGAACACTCCCTATGACGGAGCAGATAAAAGCCGTGCTGCTGGCGGAGCAAGAGCGCCAGGGCAGCGTTAAACCACTGTTGCCGGAGGATTACGTATGTGTCAACCCGAACAACCAACCCATTTCCCCAAACTACTACAGCCAGTGCTTTAAAAAGTTTCTGCGGGATCATGGGCTGCGGGAGGTGAGGCTGCACGATCTGCGTCATACTTGCGCCTCGTTGCTGATTCAAAATCGGACGCCGCTGATCGAGGTTCAGCAGTGGCTGGGGCACAGCGCTTTGGAGACAACAGCCAATCTGTACGCCCATCTGGAGTATGCGACGAAGCTCAACAGTGCTGAGACGCTGAAAAAAATTTAGCCGTGCGCTATTGAAGCCATGAAGATCGGGCGGCAGGATATTTTGCTTGACTTAGTTCCTGACAACGGGTAAGATTCTCATAATGGTGGAAAGGCGGTGCGTCATGCGGGCTTCTGAATTTTACAAAGCGGCAAAGGCCGCGATAGATCCCATGGTAAAGCCGCTGGGATTTCGCCGCTGCGGGCGGTTTTATTACCGGATCGTCAACGATATAGTCCAGCAGTTTTGCCTGTTCTGGCTCCGCTTCGATTTTACTGTGCGCTTTCGCGTCACCTCCGTCTATGACAGCAGCGCCGAGCTGATCGAAGGCGACGAAATCTACCAGCTCATCAACGGCACAAACGAATGGCTGGGCCTGCGCATGGTGGAGACAACCCCTGGTGTGCTGGCCTATGAGGGGCCCTGCGCCAACCCGTTCCACATCGACCTGGGGCAGTGCGCACAAGTTTGCGCCGGGGCGGTGGGAAACTACTTGCTGCCGTTTTTCGAAGGGATGACAGACGCTCAGTCAGCTCTCCGGCTGCTGCGAGAGCGGGAGCTGGAAATTTGCCCGGTGGACTGGCCGGAGGGCGTGGACTCCATCAGAAGCCTGGGCTTTCTGCTGGGGATGGGAGAATGGGAGCGGGCGGAAAAAACGTTAAAGGCCTTTCTGGATTGGCCCCACGCGGACGGCAGCTATTGGAATATGATGTGGAAGCTGTATGACGCGCTGGAGGCTCTGGATGTCTCCGGGGTGCTGTCGTATATGGACGAGAGGGAGGCGGCCACCTACGCCGAGCTGAAATGGAAAAGAGCGTGAAAATGAAACTTTCCGCCGGGGTACGGCGCATCCTACAAACGCTGAACAGCGCAGGCCATGAAGCCTATCTGGTGGGCGGCTGTGTCCGGGATCTGCTGCGGAGCGTAAAGCCCCACGACTGGGATATCTGCACCTCCGCCCTGCCGGAGGAGACAGAACAGTGCTTCGCGGGCCAGCAGGTTATCGAGACCGGCCTGAAACACGGCACGGTCACCGTGCTGGAGGAAGGCGAGCCCTACGAGATCACCACCTACCGCACGGAGGGACCCTATTCCGACAGCCGCCGCCCGGATTTTGTGCATTTCGTGCCCAACCTGGAGGAGGATCTGGCCCGCCGGGATTTCACTATGAACGCCATTGCCATGGATTTGCAGGGAAATCTGCGGGACCCTTTTGGCGGGGTGGATGATATCAAGGCCGGACTGATCCGCTGCGTGGGCGAACCGGATCAACGATTCCAGGAGGACGGGCTACGGGTGATGCGGGCGCTGCGGTTCGCCGCCGTATTTGGCTATGAGATTGAGGAGCAAACAGCTCAAGCAGTCCATGAAAACCGGACTATGTTAGATCGGGTGGCGGCGGAGCGCATCAACGCGGAGCTGTGCAAGCTGTTGGTGGGCAAAGGCGCAGGAGACGTTTTGCGACAATACCCGGATGTGTTTTGCCAGTTCTGGCCCCAGCTCGGCCCGCTGGTGACGCTGGAGCAGCACAACCCCTGGCACTGCTGGGGTGGCTGGGAGCACACCATCCACGCCTTGGAGGCTGTGCCCACAGACGTGACCCTGCGGCTGGCCATGCTGCTCCACGACATTGGTAAGCCCGCCTGCAAATCCACCGATGAACAGGGGATCGACCATTTCTACGCCCACCCCGCTGTCAGTGCCCGGCTGGCGGACGAGATGCTCCGGGCGCTGAAGTTCGACAACAAGACCCGGGAGCGGGTGGTTTTGCTGGTGGAGCGCCACGACGCACAGCTACTGCCCAGAAGCCAGGTCATCCGCCGCTGGCTCAACCGGCTGGGGCCGAAAGCTTTCTTCCAGTTTCTTGACGTCAAGCGGGCGGACAACATGGGGCAGGCCCCGGAAAAGGTAAGGGATCGCCTAGCAGAGCTGGATGAAATCAGGGCCAAAGCGGAGCAGATTCTGGCGGACCGGCAATGTCTCACGTTGAAGGATCTGGCGGTGGATGGACGGGATGTCATCGCCGCAGGGATCGAACCGGGGCCGGAAGTGGGCCGGGTATTGGAGGGGCTGCTGGAGCGGATGCTCAGCGGGGAGATACCAAATGAGCGGGAGACACTGATGGCAATTCTCCGCAGTAATATTGTGCGTCATGATTCCAACAGCATGGGGAATCTGGATAGTTGATTAAACTCCTTGCAAACTGATATCGCATATGCTACACTAATATGGGAAATGGAGTATGGCATATGCGGTATTTAAGGAGGGAAATGATGACATTTTCGGAGTTTGTTATTTTTGTCCGCAGCCAGTTGAAGTTGAGCCAAAAGCAATTGGCTGCAGCAATAAATGTTAGTTACTCAACCATTAATCGCTGGGAAAACGGCCATGTTATTCCAAGCAAATTGGCTGTAAAAACTTTTTACGATTTTTGTGAAAACAGTTTTATCGAGATCCCTACAGATCTATTATGACGCAGATTGCCGTTTATCGCTCGAATTGTATAGGAGGTAAGCAGCAATGGCAAGAGCCGATTTGTTATGTGAATTAATCAAATATGGTCTGAGGAATGACTCTGTAAACTTCAGAAAGGCGGCAGAAGCGCTGTGCGCGGAAGAGCGTGCAAAGCAGCACACAGTGCTTGCCGCAAAGATTGACGAACTGTTAAGCAGCCCGCACAGACCAGTCGCAAGGGAGACTATGGGTTCCCCCACATTGATACGCAATACAATAACTGAGCAGAATTTATTATCTGAAAAAATCCCCCAAAAGCGGATAGATCATCTAATTCTGCCGGATTATGTTCAATCTGCCTGTATGGATTTAATCAATGAACAAAACCGTTCTGAACTGCTGCAATCATATGGCATAGCGCCCCGCAACAAGCTCCTTCTGATTGGACCGCCAGGCAACGGGAAAACTTCATTGGCAGAAGCAATCGCAGAAGCATTAATGATCCCGCTTTTAACGGTTAAATATGAGGGAATCGTAGGTTCTTACCTCGGCGAGACGGCATCAAGGCTATCGAAGCTGTTTGAGTACGCCAAAACAAGAGAATGCGTTTTGTTTTTCGATGAATTTGAAACCTTGGGAAAAGAACGCGGCGATGTGCATGAAACCGGCGAAATTAAACGAGTTGTAAGTTCCCTTCTGATGCAGATTGATGCGCTCCCAAGCTATGTGATTGCTATTGGCGCCACAAACCATGACTCCTTGCTGGATAAGGCCGCATGGAGGAGGTTCCAGATCCGACTGGAGATACCGAGACCGTCCAGGCATGGTCTGGAAGAATACTATCGTCTCTTTGAAAAGCGGTACTCTTTTAGATTTGGTTTGCAGCCGAGCACACTGGCAAAAAAGACATTGGGGATAAGTTATGCGGAGGCAGAGGAGTTTGCCCTGTCGGTTTACAGGCAATATGTTTTAAGCCTGCCGGATGATAGGCCGAAAGAAATTTGTGAACAGGTTCTTCGCAACTGGCAGTCGCAAGTGATTACAGCTGGCGGTGAACAGGAAAGGGGAGTAGAGCTATGCCAGACAGACCCTTGATATTGTTTCCAACCCCGGAACGGGCTGACAGGGAAAGTAAGTCTCCTGCGTTTAGTAAAACTGAGAAGCCTTCTGCCAATCGACAATTTGATCGGTTGCAGCCCTCTTTTGATGCGTTGAGGGATGCTTTTGAGAGAAAAACCTTAAAGCTCCAACAATCTCCCGCCGGACTGAATCCTGATTTTGCTCTGGTCTTTGAAATCATTGGAACCGTTGATAATTTCTATGCCGCTGTGAGCAGAGTGGAGGGTTTGGAATGGATTTTTGATGCGGAATTTAATAATATTGAACCGGATGATGATTTTTATCAGATTGACTACAAAACTGGTGAGCGGTCAGACAAGATGTTAAACGGAAGATTGTATTGCGTGATGTCAAATCAGCAGGCAATGACCCAACTGATCTCTTTATGGCGGCGGTATCAACATGGAGAAACGATTGCTTTCAAAAGAGGCTTTACAGGGCTTCGGGATGTGTTTACACATATAAAAGGCATCCGGAAATGGGGTGCACAGGATCGGATTGCCGAGACGCAAGCCATAGAATACTGGCGCGAGTGCCTGGAAACGGACAGCGGTGCCCCTGTTCCCTTTGAGATTGAGTTGTTTTTCAGGGCTGAGCGGGTGAAGCAAGCCGGTGCCGTCCAGGCAATAAGTCATGAGCTCAACGCGTTAGGCGGACGCATCGTTCAGGAATGTGTCGTCAGGGAAATCTGTTACCATGGTATCCTTGCCGAGCTCCCACGAGATGCCATTGAGGGCCTGGTCAACCGATATGAAGAAATTGAATTGTCGCAGGTAGACGACATTATGTTCTTTCGGCCGACGTGCCAGTCCATGTTTGTCGCAACAACGGATGCCGATGAATATACTGCATCCTCCGAAGGGCTGGCGTTACCGGTCGGGGATGCGGTTGTCGCTGTGTTTGATGGTATGCCTATGCAGAACCATCGTCTGCTCCAAGACCGAGTCATCATTGATGATCCGGATAATTACGCCGCAGGTTATGAAAGCAAGTACCGTGTTCATGGTACGTCCATGGTATCGTTTGCAATTTATGGCGATATGAAGCGCGGCGGCACCCCAATCAGCACTCCTGTGTATGTACGCCCTATTTTGAAGCCAAAGCCGTACGGATTTGACAAAGTCGTGGAGGGAATCCCCGACGACAGTCTGTTCGTCGACGTTCTGCACCGCGCTGTAAAAAGAATGATGGAGGGAGACGATACGCAGGGTGCCGCCGCCCCCAATACCAGGGTGGTTAATTTGTCTATCGGCGATCCGGCGAGACAGCTCGGTGCCGTGATGAGCCCAACTGCGCGCCTTTTAGATTACCTCGCATATAAATATAACATTTTATTTATCATAAGTGCGGGAAACCACGCGGAAATTACAGGGCTTGTAAAAGAAACATTCCATGATCTAAAATCCCTTGATATTGCGCAGAGAAGCAAGGTTTTCGGCACCATGATAAAAGATAACCAGCGAAATCTAAGGGTGCTCGCGCCTGCGGATAGCTTAAACGGGCTGACGATTGGTGCCCTGTATGATGACTTTACAGATCCAGCTGAATCAAGCCGCTTTATTTGGGCGGTTGAGAAAGGGCTGCCATCTCCTGCCTCCGCAGTCGGAAGAGGCTATCGATCTATTATCACGCCCGACCTATTTTATTATGGCGGCAGGTCCTTTATCCGGGAGACGTTTAACGGTAAAATTGATTGGGTGTACTCATCCCGTGAGCCTGGATGCCTGTCTGCGGCCCCATACGGGACAGGGGACGCTGATGGATGCGCGTATTCGTTTGGAACAAGCGATGCCGCTGCCCAAATAACCCATGAAGCCGCAAAATGCCATGATATTTTGAATCAAATTTTTAACACGGAAACAGGCAGTAATATTCCAATCAACTCTACAGCCATTCTTCTGAAAGCGATGCTTACCCATGGGGCGTCATGGGAACCGATTGCAGGCAAACTCTCTGATTTCATGGACGGTTCACCCAAGAAATTGGGCAAATGGCTGGGGAATGGCGTACCAAACATAGACCGTGTCATAGAATGTACAAAAGAACGCATTACTCTGATTGGCCTTGGCGAGTTGAGAAAAGACAAAGGGGCCATTTTTAAGCTCCCGCTTCCGGTGGACTTTTCGACCCGTCTGATGAGGCGGAGGTTGACTGTTACATTGGCTTATCTCTCCCCCATTGCACCAAACAGGCAGGCCTATCGTGGTGCACAGCTATGGTTTAATGTAGACGATGGCAATCGGGGGCTTGTGCCGCAGCGTCAAAACTCAGAATGGCAGTCTGTCCGTAAGGGAACCCTACAGCATGAGATTTTCACGGGCGAAAAGACAATTGTGTGGAACGATGATGATCTTATTATCAAAGTAAACTGCAAAGAAGAAGCGGCCAAAATAGAAAACGCTATCCCTTATTGCTTGTTTGTCACGTTTGAAGTTGCCGAAGGATTTGATGTAGATCTATATGCAGATGTCGCAGCAAGGATCCATCAGCGCATTCCGATTTCGAGCAGCTAAAATCGGCAAATTGCCAGTTATGCCCCTACTCGCATTGGAGAACCTGGTTGTAAATTTACTTATGAACTGGTAAAGTATGATAGGGTATAAAAATCAAGAGGCCAGTCCAAAATCAATATGACGAGAGCATGTTTCATATGCTCCCGTCATATTTTATTTTTGTATTCTTGTCCTCGATTACTTACAAAGGGGCGGCGCTTTATGCGGGTATGGATTTATGGAAAGAACTTGAAGCAGGTTCAACAGATAGAAGGCAGCATGATTCATTCATGTGATCACGTGGTAGGAACCTCAGTTTGTGCAGGGGAGGACGCCGCCTTTCCTCAAAGTGGCCTGACCGCCGCGATATATTCCGCCATGCGGGCAGAAATCGATCAGCTGATTATTTCAGACTGTGGCCTGCTGGGCAGCGAAATCCAACAGCAACAGATGGTAGAACTGTTCCAAAGCTATGGAGTTTCCATCAAATCTGCCTCCAATTGCGGAATCAACAGCTCCTGATATCCGGCGCAGCGGTATTGGTTTATCAGGTGCGCGGTTTTCTCCAGCGCAGTTCCGGCGCAGCCTTGGAGCAGGGACAAGCTGGTGTCGCTCAAGCTTTTATCTGAGCGGCAGCGGTCGTAATCCTCGGGGGCCATGTGCCAGAGCCTCAGCAGTTCCGGGTAGCGCGCGCATAGCTGCGCCGCAATGGATAAGCCCTTTCCATCGAAGTCGCCGGAATAAAAGAGTGTGGTTCCGTTTGCCGTCAGCAGATCTAATAGACGCAGCGCCGCCACCGACGGCTGGCCGGAGGTGCAGATGAGCGGGGAAGCAAATTGCGCGGCTCTATCACAGAGTTGGGCGAACACCATCTCATTTTCTACGATATAAGCCCGTCCAGCAGGACTTTCGGCTCCGATCAGTCCAGATAGGCTGGACAGAGAGAGGGTGCATAGTTCGTGCCTCTGCCGAAACGTGAGATATGCAGGGTGTTCTCCGGCTTCTGTGTTTAGGACAAGCCCAACCTGGGTCACCAAGCTGGAGATGCTGTCGCAGAGTATGCCGTTCTCGTAATATAACCAATCGCGCTGTTCCGCATTCTCCGGGAATTCTGCGCCGGAGCGAAATGCCAGCAGATACAGAAATAGTTTCCCGGATAAGGTTCCCCCATCCAAGGCATGGGGGTCTGAGGTGGCCTCAGCGCTGAGCACAGCGAGACGAACCAATACCTTCCGCCGCGCCAGACGGTCCATGCTCCGGCACGCCTGGAGCAGACCGCTCTGTGCGCTATCTGGGTTCTTCACAGCCTCCCGGCGAAGCAGCGCATATGCGCCGCCCCGCTGTTCTTCCAGCGCTTGGAGCCACCGGCCGCAGCTTTCGCTCTGTGCGGCCGCTTTTGCTTGAGCAAGTATGGCGGAAAGCAAACCGCTCAGGGTCTCTTTTGTCTCCTTCCGGGTATGGAGTTCAGTGTCGAAATACGCCTCTAACACTTCTTTCAGGCAGACACCTTGAAATCGTGTTTTCTGCAAAGCGGCCTCAAACTGCGCCGACTGGAACCGCAGAGGCGGCGAAAAGGAGCGGCCAAATATCATTCGGGCCGCCGCGCACTCCTCCTCAGAAGCGTCAGACAGGCAAACTATCCCCGCCGGTCGGCCAAAACTCTGATATTTTTGCCGCAGCGCGGCCAAAATCCGATGATAGCCGGGATTGGAACGAAAATACTCCGCACATTCCTGAGCCTGTTCCCTCATGGGCCGGGATCCTCCAATCTTCTCTGGATTCCATCCCAGTGATAGTGCAGAATGGTGACCACCGGGGCGTTGACCGGATGGTGCATCTCAGCAATGTCCAGATCGGGCACACAGGCGTAGCACCCCCACAGCACCTGGGAGTTGATGATATAGTCAAAGTCCAGTGTCCCCATCAGCTCGAACATAGCGCCAATGTTCTGATCGTCCACGCCGGCAAACGCCTCGTCCAGCGCCAACAGCTTGGGGCAGGCATCACCGCCTTTCGCGTATTGGGCCGAGACAGCGGCAAACAGAGGGACATACATAGCCATGGCCTTTTCGCCCCCGCTGAAACGGTTGAAGGCCCGGTCGGTCAGTTCTTTTTTCCCGTCCTCTCCCCGCTGGTAGTACAAATGGAATTCATACCAGTTCCTGTAATCCAGTACCGAGCGGATCAGGTCGGCATAATTGACCCCAACGCCTTGGAGATATGCGTCCTCCCGGGTTCGCTTGACCTTGTTGCGGAAATGGCCGGAGACCTTTTGACTGTCCTCTGGGGTGAGCAGCGCCCGGTCCCTGTTCAACAGAGTGACCAACTGGGCTGTATCCAGCTCTCCCTCTCCCTCTGATTTCTTCTCCTTCCAATCAAGGCTGAACTTTAGTCCCATGGAAGTGGTGAGCGTTGCCATCAAAGCGGTCATGTTTTTGACCCACTGGCCGCTTGCCTCAACACGGGCCCGCAGTGTGTGGCTAGGCCTTGTTTGAAAAATCAAGGAAGGTGAGCTAAATCAACAAAATAGCGATA
>CAJUQD010000024.1 GCA_910588105.1 uncultured Oscillospiraceae bacterium
ACAAAATTACATTTTTTCCTCGGCGTTTTTTTACATTTTATCACTGGCGCTGACAAGAGTACACTCAGCTGTATCACCAGTATTTCCAACAATTTTTGGATAGTGCCGGTTGGGCCGCTTTTATTGAAGACGCGTACAGCCTGATCGCTCCCTATGTAGAACGGGATCCCACCAAGTTCTGCTCCTATGAGAAATTTGAAGCGGGCGTGGAAGTGCTGAAAACCTTCTGCAAGCTCCGAATCCAGAGCGTATCCGGCCAGCTTACGGGAGCCATTCCCTCCACCAAAGAGGGCCAATCCCTGGATAAAACCACCCTGGTAGATACCGGAACGCTTAACCTATCTGACATGGGCACAATGAGCAATGGCGGTCCTAAGGGTGACCGCGAATTTTCAGGAGATTCTCCCGAACCGCAAACAGCGGCACAAGGGGAACAATATCCTCAAGGTGGGACATCTTGAGCTGAAACCCCTTTCTGAATAGGTGCAACCTTTTCCACTTTCTCAGCTCTGCTAGACGGCGGTGTAGCCTGTGCAAAGGGGCACGAACTGCACTGCCGTGCGCCATACTACCCTGGAAGTGCGTGAAGGGGGATAGCGTCAATTCAACGTAGCAGCACCTTTAAAAATCTGGTAAGGGTCATCAAAGGTTAAACAGCCATCAAAACCCCCTGGAACTGTACAGTTCCAGGGGGTTTTGATGGCAGCGGATGAAGGATTCGAACCCTCACAAACAGAGTCAGAGTCTGGTGTGCTACCATTACACTAATCCGCTATGTGGCATTTCCTTGAATGACCGTAGATTATTATACCAGAACAATGATATTTGTCAACCCTTTTCCCGCAAATTTTTCAGTAAAACCCGGCGGGCCCTCTGGCCCGCCGGAAAATTGCTCAAATCACCTGGTTTTTCAGCACACCAATTCCTTCAATATTCACCTCCACGCTGTCTCCGGGAATCATCGGTCCGATGCCGGAAGGCGTACCTGTTGCCACCACATCACCAGGTTCCAATGTTATAGCAGCAGTTATGAATTCCAACAGCTGGGAAACCGGCGTAATCAAATCCGCCGTATGTCCCTGCTGTACCGGCTTTCCATTGAGGCGGGTCGTAAGCACCAGCGCCATCGGATCCACCTCATCCGTCACCAATGGTCCCACAGGGCAAAACCCATCCATGGACTTTCCCCTTGTCCACTGGCCATCCAACTGCTGTATATCCCGTGCAGTGACATCGTTCAGGCATGTATAGCCTAGCACATATGCTGAATAGTCTTTACCCTTTATGGCCGTTGCACGCCGCCGAATCACAATTGCCAATTCTCCCTCATAATCCAACCGCCCCACAAATCCGGGCGCGTGGATAGCTCCGTCAGGCCGGTTGAGTGTATTGGGCCCCTTCAGAAAAAGGATCGGAAAACCCGGCGGCTCACTCCCCATTTCTCTTGCGTGTTCCGCATAATTTTTCCCCACGCACACGATTTTGGTAGGCTCGCAAGGTGCCAGTAGCCTGCATTGCTTCAGGGCCAGCCTGCCGCCGTCATACTCCAACCCTTCATACGGCGGTTTCAGCAGGGTGAACACATCCTCACCTTTAACAACGCCCCATCGGGGGCCATTGGGGCGGTCTATCCGCACGTACCTCATTCATACCTCCAAATGGTGCATAATTTTCCCCAAAAGTTCATCTCTTCCATTTCCTTTTTCCGCAGAAAACAGAATTAGGGACACGGCATCCGGCAGGGCTAGCGTCTCACGGATCAACTGTACATTTCCGGCAATTTCGCTTTTTTTCAATTTATCCAGCTTATTTGCAGCCACTAAAAATGGTTTGCCTGAACTTAAAAAAACCTGTGCCATCGTGCAGTCGTCCATTGTGGGTTTATGACGGGCATCCACCACTAGGATTCCCAGCGCCATGCGCTCCGCATCGGCAAACCACGCCTCAATCAGCTTTCCCCAGCGGTCCCGCTCTTGCTTGGACACTTTGGCGTAACCATAACCGGGCAAATCAACCAGATAGAGCTTTTCATCTACGGAAAAATAGTTGATATGGGTAGTTTTGCCCGGCACCGACCCCACCCGCGCAATGTTTTTGCGATTGAGCAGACGGTTAATTACCGAGGACTTGCCCACGTTTGAGCGCCCCGCAAACACCACCTGGGGCAGTCTATCCCGGGGAAAGTCAGTGGGTTTTGCCGCAGAACGGATAAACTGTGCCAAATTCCAATTCACTGTCATGGCATTTCCTCTAATGGCGCAGATTTACGCCGTGACCAACGGTTCTCGGGACCTCCGGGGGCTTCCGGGCCGTACTGGCCAGCGTCACAGGCAATGTGCTGGTCAGCGCCTGGAGCAATACCTCGTCCACTTGGCGCACAGGTACAAAATTGAGCATACCACGCACGGTCTGGTCAATTTCCTCTAAATCCTTCACGTTATCTGCCGGAATGATGACAGTCCCCACACTGTTTCGAAGCGCCGCCATGCTTTTTTCCCGCAACCCGCCAATGGCCAAAACCCGTCCCCGAAGGGTAACTTCCCCGGTCATGGCTATATCTCTGCGCACTGGAATGCCGGTAAGGGCTGATACTATGGCTGTGGTGATGGCAATTCCGGCGGACGGGCCATCTTTTGGAACCGCCCCTTCCGGAAAATGGACATAAATATCCTTTGCACTGTAAAAGTCAGGGTCTACTCCAAGCTGGGGCGCCCGGCTGCGAACATAAGACAGCGCAGCCTTGGCGGACTCCTTCATCACGTCACCTAAATTTCCAGTGAGGGAAATCTTCCCTGTTCCGGGCACAACGTTGACCTCCACCTCCAAAATCTCGCCTCCAACAGAGGTCCACGCCAGGCCATTGACCACGCCTACCAATGCCTCGCGGTCACGCACCTCATCCAAGTATTTTTTTTGCCCAAGAAATTCATGCAAATTGCTTTCTGTTATATGAATTTGCTTTACACTCTTATTCACGATCTGCATGGCGCATTTCCGGCAGAGTGCGGCCAGCTTCTGCTCCAGCAAACGCACGCCAGACTCCCTTGTATACCCGGCAATCAGCGTCTCAATCCCACAGTCATTGATTTTCAGCTGTGCCCTGCTCAAACCATGACGCTTGAGCTGCCGGGGAAGCAGATGGCGTTTGGCAATTTGCAGTTTTTCCTTATCCGTATAGCTGGGCAGCTCAATGACCTCCATACGGTCCAACAGGGGTTTGGGAATGGTATCGGTGGTATTGGCGGTGGTAATGAACATCACATCGGATAGATCATACGGCACCTCCAAATAATGGTCACGGAAAGCGCTGTTCTGTTCGCTGTCCAATACCTCCAGCAAGGCTGCGGCCGGATCCCCCCGCTGGTCACTACCCACCTTGTCTATTTCATCAAGCAAAAGCACAGGGTTGCTGCTCCCTGCCTGCCGGATGCCAGCAATAATTCTGCCGGGCATGGCTCCCACATAGGTCTTTCGGTGGCCCCGTATGTCGGCCTCGTCCCGAATACCACCCAGTGAAATTCGTGCCAATTTTCGGTTCATCGCCTTGGCCACGCTCATAGCAATAGATGTTTTGCCCACTCCCGGAGGGCCTACCAGACAGATGATTTGTCCCTTCAGATTGGGAGTCAGCTGCTTTACCGCAACAAATTCTAGAATTCGCTCCTTTACTTTAGCCAAACCATAGTGGTCCGCTTCCAGCACCTTGGATACTGCCGCCACATTGATCCGCTCCCGGGTTTTAGACCGCCACGGAAGCTCCAGGCAGGTGTCCAAATATGTGCGGATTACCGCCGCCTCTGAAGAACCATAGGGCTGCTTCTCCAGGTGCTTAACCTCTTTGAGCAGCTTTTCCTCCACTTCGCCAGGCAGCTTTGCCCGCTCAATGCGGCGGCAGTAGTCGGCAATCTCGCTGTCTTCCTCCCCTTCACCCAGTTCCCGCTGGATAACCCGCAGCTGCTCCCGGAGAAAGTAGTCCCGCTGGCTGGACGCCACCTGCTCGTGTATTTTGGAAGCCAGCTCACTCTCCACTTCCAGTATTTCCACTTCCCTGCCTAAAATGCGGCACAGCCTGTCCAGCCGCCGGGAAGGACGCAGCTCTTCCAACACAGCCTGCTTATCCTCAACCCGCAAGGGCAGGTTTTGTGCGGCATAATCCGCGATATAGCCCGGGTCATCGCTGGCAAGGAGTCTCAGATAGATCTCTGGAGCAACCCGGTCAGACAGCTCGGTATACCGCTCCATTTGATTATAAACCTGACGGATTGCAGCCTCCATCCGGGGCGAATTCCCCTTCACGGGGGACTCGGATAGATACTCTACCTCCGCAGTCAAATAGGGCTCTACCCCGGCCAACCGTAGCAGGCGGCCCCGCCGGCGGCCCTCCACCATCACCCGGACACCGTTTTCCGGCAGGCGCAGAATCTGCTTCACGTCTGCCACAGTTCCAATGGCATACAGGTCGCCCTGGGTGGGGTTTTCCACCGTGAGCTCTTTTTGTGTAACCAGGAATATCTCCCGGTTTTCTCCCATGGCCTCTTCCAGGGCCTGAATGGAAGCGGCGCGCCCCACGTCAAAGTGAAGCGTGAGCTGAGGAAATACCGTAAGTCCCCGAAGGGCCAACACAGGGATGGTCACCGGCGCAGATTTGGTTGCAGTCATTTCGGATCACTCCTTCCTGTAAAAATACCCGTAATCAGGTAGATCTGTTACTTCCAGGAAACCGTTGTGAAGGGGACGGACTGCTGCCCGCCCCCCCACAACACAGTTTATATTCGAACCCGGATTCATCGGCAATTCCTTTTTAAGACGCATTTCCCCTGGGGGACACCTGCCCGCCTTTTTCTGCCCGCAACGCCGCAGCGCCCAGCCGGGGCCGTGCGGGGCGGCCCTCCTGACGCACAATCTCCGCCCCGCCCTCGCCCTGGATTGTCTGGGCCGTAACCGTTACCTTCGCAATGCTCTGATCGGAGGGCGCGTCATACATCACAGGGGTCATAACCTCCTCCAGTACCGCACGCAACCCGCGGGCGCCAATTTTGCGCTCCAGCGCCTTGTCGGCAGCGGCATCCAACGCCCCGGGCGTGAACTCCAATTCCACATTGTCGTAGTCCAACAGGCACTTGTACTGCTTCACCAGGGCATTTTTCGGCTCGGTGAGGATGCGCACCAATTGCTCCCGGTCCAGCGCCTTCAAAGTAGTGATAATCGGCAGGCGTCCCACCAGTTCTGGAATGATGCCGAACTTCAGCAGATCATGGGGCTGAACCGCCTTGAGCACGTCTGCCCTCTCACGTTCCGCCGCAGTCTTGACATCGGAACCAAAACCGATGGTCTTCTGATCCAGCCGGCGCTCGATAATCTTCTCCAGGCCATCAAAGGCGCCGCCGCAGATAAACAGGATGTTCTTGGTGTCGATCTGCAAAAACTCCTGGTGGGGATGCTTGCGCCCGCCCTGGGGCGGCACATTGGCAACGGTGCCCTCCAAAATTTTCAGCAGCGCCTGCTGTACCCCCTCGCCGGATACATCCCGGGTAATGGAGGTATTCTCACTCTTGCGGGCAATCTTGTCGATCTCGTCCACATAGATGATGCCCCGCTGCGCCAGCTCAATATCATAGTCGGCAGCCTGCACCAGCCGAAGCAAAATATTTTCCACATCGTCGCCCACATAGCCCGCCTCAGTGAGGGTGGTGGCATCGGCAATGGCAAAGGGCACCTTCAAAATTCGCGCCAGCGTCTGGGCAAACAAGGTTTTGCCGCAGCCGGTGGGCCCCACCATAAGGATGTTGGACTTTTGCAGCTCCACATTGTCTCCGCCGCCAAAATAAATACGCTTGTAGTGGTTGTATACCGCTACCGACAGGGCCACCTTGGCACTGTCCTGGCCGATGATATACTCGTCCAGCACCGACACCATCTCTTTTGGGGTGGGAATCACGTCGGGGATGTCCGGCGTAACAGGGGTATCGTCCTGCTCATCCCCTAAAATACTCATGCACAGGTGAACGCACTCATTACAGATATAGGCACCGGGACCGGCGATAATCCGCTCCACCTGCTCCTGGTGCTTGCCGCAAAAAGAGCAGCGCACCGATTTATAGTCATCTCTTGCCATATTCTGGTCTTCCTTTCAGGAAAGCACCAAAGAGCGGAGAAAAAGCCCTCCGCTCTTTGGCTATACTCAGCGATTGGTAATGATTTTATCAATCAGGCCGTAATCCAAGGCCTCCTGGGCAGTCATAAAATTATCCCGCTCACAGTCTGCGGTCACCTGTGCCAAATCCCTGCCGCAGTTGTCAGCCAAAATCTGGGTCACACGCTTTTTGATAGTCTCCAGCCGTTTCAGATGGAGGGCCATGTCGGTAATCTGCCCCTGGGTTCCGGCAGAGGGTTGGTGAATCATAATTTCCGCATTGGGCAGGGCCATCCGCTTCCCCTTTGTTCCCGAGGACAGCAGAAATGCCCCCATGGAGGCGCCCATGCCCACGCAGATGGTGGACACATCACACTTGATGTACTGCATCGTGTCGTAGATGGCCATGCCGTCGGGGATAGAACCGCCGGGACTATTGATATAGAACTGGATGTCCTTGTCCGGATCCTGGGCCTCCAGGTAAAGCAGCTGTGCTACCACCAAAGAGGCAGTGGTGGCGTTGACCTCCTCACCCAAAAACACAATGCGATCATTCAATAGCCTGGAGAAAATATCATAGGAACGTTCGCCCCGGCTGGTCTGTTCTACAACATAAGGAACTAAACTCATTGGTATTCTCCTTTCCGAGGGAGGATATGCACTCCCCGCCAGCGCAAGCTATTATACCCACACTCTGGCATGCGTTATTCCCTCCTGCGTTCAAAAAGGTTTCGGCCTGTTATTCCTCAGCCTTCTTCGCTTTGGGCGCAGCCTTCTTGGGGACGGCCTTCTCCTCCCCGTCCTCCTCCGCCTTCTTGGCAACCTTCTTAGCAGTCTTTTTCGCAGAAGATTTTACCAAATCCAGTGCCCCGCGCATGGTCAAATCCCGGCGGATATCGTCCACATTGACAATGGAGCGGACCTTGTCCTCTTCCATCTTATACTGCTCTGCCAGTCTGGCAATCTCCTCGTCCACCGCAGCGTCCGAAACCTCAATTCCCTCGGCGGCAGCCACAGCCTCCAAGGCAAGGTCGCTGCGCACAGTCCGGGCGGCGGCAGTCTTAGACTGCTCGCGCATATCGTCCATGGACATGCCCATCATCCGCAGGTAGTCCTCGAATCTAATGCCTTGGCTTTGGACGCGGTTCGCATAATCGTCCAGCATCTTGTCTGCCTGATAGTCGACCATGGCCTGGGGTACGTCGCACTCCAGCTTTTCGATTAAGGCGTCAATCACGGCGGTTTCAAACTCCCGGTCGGCCTGCTCCTGGCGGCGGGCCTTCAACTTTTCGCCCAGATCCTTTTTGAATTCGTCCAGCGTCTCAAACTCAGACACATCCTTGGCAAACTCGTCGTCCAGCTCGGGCTCCTGCTTCTCCTTTACCTCGTGAACCTTTACCTTGAACACCACTTGGGCGCCCGCCAGCTCCGGGGCATAGTCCTCGGGAAAGGTGATATCCAGATCTTTTTCCTCTCCGGCTTTCATACCGATAACTTGATCCTCAAAGCCTGGAACAAAGGAACCGGAACCCAACTCCAAACTGTAGTTTTCCCCTTTACCGCCCTGAAACGGCACACCGTCCTTAAAGCCCTCAAAGTCGATAACCGCAGTGTCGCCCTTCTTGGCCTTACGCTCCACGCTCACCAGACGGGAGGCCCGGTCGATGTACGGCTTGAGCTCGCCCTTGATGTCGGCGGCAGACACCTTCACGTCCGGCCTTGCCACGCTCAGGCCCTTGTAATCCTTAATAGATGCCTCGGGCTTGACGGTAACGGCGGCCTTAAAGGTAAAGCCATCGGCGCTGACATCCAGCACCTCCAACTGGGGGTAGGCCACAGGATCAACCCCCGCCTCCTTCAGCGCAGCCTCGTAAGCGTCTGGGTATGCCAGAGAAATGGCGTCCTCAAAGAAAATTTCCGCGCCATACATTTTCTCCACCATCTTGCGGGGAGCCTTTCCCTTTCGGAAGCCCGGAACATTAATACTCTTCTTCTGGCGGTTGTAAACCTTGTCGATAGCGGCCTGGAACTCGGTGGCGCCGACCTCAATCACCAGCTCATAGGTGCTGTTCTCTTTTTTTTCGTTGCTCTTGATGTTCATGGTGTGTTCCTCCAAGCTCGGCCGGGCACATGCCCCTGGGCCTTCTTTCTAAATAATCCAACCTATTCTATCAGATAGGCGCAGAGATTTCCACTGTTTTTTTGTCTAATCCAAAATTTTTTTTGGCCGGAATCCGATGAAGTCCGCAGAGACCAGGCGGTATTCCACCGTCCTTTGAAGCCCCTCAATGGCCAAGCGGTGGCTGGGTCCATGAAGATGTCCATAATAGCACACCTTTACCTGATATTGCTCCAGTAAATCAATGATTTCCTGGCATCGGTAGCCCCGGTACAAGGGCGGATAGTGGAGAAAACACAGCTTTTCCCTTTCCCCTGCCGCTTTCAACGACGCCTCCAGCCGGATCAGCTCCCGCTTGAACACCTTCTCCCACTGGGGCGCGCCGTTTTCCTCAAAAAACCAGCCCCGGGTTCCGCACAGGGCAGTTTCGCCGTAAATTGCGCAGTTGTTGTGGAGAATATGCAGCCGGGTAAAGCCGTTGGCCTGAAAAAAGGAGTTCATTTTTGAGACGGTGGTCCACCAGTAGTCGTGATTGCCTTTCAGCAGCCACTTCTCTCCCGGCAGCTGGTGGTTGAGAAAAGCAAAATCGGCCTTGGCCTCCTCCAGCCCCATGCCCCAGGACAAATCGCCGCACAGAACCACGGTATCGCAGTCCTCCACCGGGGAAAAGCCTTCCCGAAGCTTGTCCACATAGCCTTCCCAGCCCCCGCCAAACACATCCATGGGCTTGTTCGACCCCAGGGACAGGTGGGTATCGCCGATGGCATAGAGGGCCATCCTATCACCCCTTTACTTCAGGAACTCCAGCACACAATCCTTCATGGCATCCTTTTTTACCACACCCTCAAAACGGTGCCGGCGGTTTTTCAGTCTGGCCAGAGGCACGGGAACCGGCTCGCCGGTAACCTCAGCCAGCTGGTCCAGAATATCCAGCCCACCCTTGTGTTCCTTTATGCCCAGCGCATCCAGCACACTGTCGCAGAATTTGAAGGGACTGGCGGTGGACACCACCACAGTGGGGGTGCCGTCCCCTGTCTGCACCCGGTACTCTTCCAGCACATGGAATGCCACGGCGGTGTGGGGGTCGATGAGATAACCGCACTCACCCCACATTTTGGCAATCATTGCCTTGGTCTGCTCATCGCTGCAGCAGCCCGCGCTGAACTCTTTTTTCAGCTTGGTACGGATGGAGCTGTCTACCCGATAGCTACCGTACTGCGCCAACTGGGACATATACTCCCGCACCAGCCGGTCATCCCGCCCTGACAGCTCAAAAACCATCCGCTCCAGATTGCTTGACACCAGAATGTCCATAGATGGGGACAGGGTATTATAGAAGGTACGGTTCCGATCATAGGAACCTGTGTGGATAAAGTCGGTAAGCACATTGTTCTGGTTGGAGGCGCAAATCAGCCGGCCAATGGGGATGCCCATGGCCTTGGCGTAATAAGCCGCCAGAATATTGCCGAAATTGCCGGTAGGGACGCAAATGTTGACCTGCTGCCCCTTGGCAATGGCGCCCTCTTTCAGCAAATCACAGTAGGCGGAAGCGTAGTACACAATCTGAGGCAGCACCCGGCCCCAGTTGATAGAGTTGGCAGAGGACAGGAAATAGCCCCGCTCCCTCAGCTCAGCCGCCAGCTTTTCGTCAGCGAAAAGCTTTTTCACCCCGGTTTGGGCATCGTCAAAATTGCCCACCACTGAGCTTACACCTACGTTTCCACCCTCCTGGGTCACCATCTGTAACTCCTGAATTTCAGAAACGCCATCCTTGGGATAGAACACTAGGATTTTTGTATTCTCCACGTTGCGGAAGCCTTCCAGTGCCGCCTTACCTGTGTCGCCGGAGGTGGCCACCAAAATACACACCGTTTTCTTCTCATCGTTTTTATCCAGGGAAGCGGTGAGCAGGTGGGGCAGTATTTGCAGGGCCATATCCTTGAACGCGCAGGTCGGGCCATGCCAAAGCTCCAGGCAGTAGGTGCTTTCATCCAACTTACGCACCGGGGCTATGTCTTCATGGGAGAACTTCCCTCCGCCATAGGCCTCGGAGGCGTAGCTGTTCAGCTCAGAAGCTGCAAACCCCTCCAGAAAGCTGTTCATAATGTAGACCACACGCTGCTGGTAGGACATCTCCCGCATGGTCTCCACTGCGGAGGAAGGCAGCCTGGGCAGCACCGCCGGGGTCAACAGCCCACCGTCAGGGGCCAATCCCTTGGCGATGGCTTGGGACGCGCTCAGACGCAAATCTTTATTTCTCGTGCTCAGATAGTTCATGGTCATCTCACTACTCTCATTAAATTGTTGTAAAACAGGTCTTGGACAACCGCTTCATCATATCCGTGGAGCAAAAGGTACTCATACAGCCGGGGCAGGCTGTCAATGGCAGGCAGGTCGGCAATGAGGTCACAGCCGTCCCAGTCACCCCCCAGGGCCACATTTCTGGCTCCACCCAGCTCCAGGATGCGGTCCAAGTGAGCCCGAACCATGTCCAGATCCCGGCTCCCCCCTACGAACCCCTCATAGAAGTTGAGACCGATCACCCCTTGATTCCCTATTATCGCAGTTATTTGTTCATTCGTCAAGTTCCTTGTGTGATTCCACACAGATTTTGCGTTGGAGTGGCTGGCGATAAAGGGGCGGGACGCAATTTCCGCCACATCCCAGAACCCGGCCTCCGACAGGTGGGACACATCCACCAGAATGCGCAGCTCCTCCATTTTTTCCACAAACCGCCGCCCGATTTCGGACAGGCCCCGTTCCGGCTGGTCCGCGTGGGCGCCAGACAGGGCGTTGGCGTGGTTCCAGGTCAGGTTGATGGCGACAACGCCGTCCCTCGCCGCCTGGGGCAGCCGGTCCGGGTCACAGTCCAGCAGCTCCGCCCCCTCCACCGTGAGGAAGGCCGCCGCTCTCCCCTGCCGGTTGGCCTGCTCCGCCTCGGCGGCAGTGCGGCACTGGATGACGCAGCCCGGATTTTGCTCCATCTGCTCCTGAAAGCACTTCAACAGCTGCTGGTAGGCGCTCCAGCCGCTGTAGCCCTCTGCTGTCCATAGGGCAAACATCTGGCAGTACCGGGCAAAACCCACCGTCCGCTCCAAAGACACCTCCCCAGTATTGTCCGCCAGCCCCTCTTCCAAGGCCCAGCAGCGGGAAATGGTATCGCAGTGGGCATCAAATACGCTGATCGGCACCACAATTACCCCCTAAAAGGCGTTTTCAATATAATATATGTCCGGCTGTTCCGTGTGCGCCCCCTGAGGGGCATACACCTCCGCCACATCGAACCGGGGCTGAAGAGCCGTAGGATGGCCCGAAAGGTAAAACTGGGCAGTTAGGCGGAGCTTGCGCTGCTTAGAAGGGGTCACCGCCTCACACGCCGCGCCAAAACGGCCATTTTTCCGCAGCTTAACCTCAACAAAGGCTAGATACTGCCCATTTTGCGCAATGATGTCTATCTCACCCATACGGCATCGGAAATTGGTGGTAATGATTGTCCATCCTTTTTGCCGCAGATCCTCCGCCACCACCGCCTCGCCCCATTGCCCAAGCCGCCGGGCATTTCCCCCGCCGCTCACAGCCTTTTCAAAAAGCTGCGCCGGTGGATCGGACACGGCCCAAACTTCCGCAGCAACTCATAGTGCCGCTTTGTGCCATACCCTTTATGGCGCTCAAACTCGTACTGGGGATAGCTCCCGGCCATCCCCACCATATATCGGTCTCGGCTCACCTTGGCCATAATGGATGCCGCTGCAATAGACATTGACAGGCTATCTCCCTTTACAACCAGCATGTGTGGCACAGTGATGGCACACTGGTTTCCATGATCCCGGTTGCCGTCCACAAGGGCAAACACCGCCTGAGGCTTCAGCGCATCTATAGCCATCTGCATGGCCTTAATGCGGCTATTCAAGATGTTAATCTGGTCAATTTCCTCCGGCTCCACCCAAGCTGTCGCCCATGATACGGCCTGGTCCGCAATCTGGTCGTACAAGGCCTCCCGTTGCTTTTCCGATAACTTTTTGGAGTCATCCAGCCCGGTCAGTTTCAGACCGTTCGGCAAAATCACTGCCGCCGCATATACCCGTCCGGCCAGCGGCCCAGCTCCCGCCTCGTCGCACCCACACACGGTGCCAAACCCCTGTCCTCCCGCCCCAAACTCTAAATCCCAGCTGGGCATATCCCTATCATCCCCCGTTAAACATCCTCTGGATCCTCAAGTGTAAAGCGTCCTAACTTTCCGCTACGGAACTCATCCAACAGAACATTGGCCATACGTTCCGTATTTGCCTCACCTCCGACGACCAGCATCCCCCGCTTCCGGGCGCACCGTTCCAGCATCTCCCAACCCTGCAGTTCAGTTGCCTCCGTCAGCTTATAGCGCCCCTCCAGTGTCTGGGGATACCGATCCCGCAGCAACACCAACAGGGCGCAGGCCAGTCCCTCCATATCAGTGACTTCGTCCCTTACCGCACCCGTGAACGCCAAATGCAGCCCGGTGGTCTTATCCTCAAACTTAGGCCAGAGGATGCCTGGTGTGTCCAGCAGCTCCAAGCCGGTGTCCACGCGCACCCATTGCTTACCCCGGGTGACACCCGGCCGATCGCCGGCCTTAACTGATTTGCGCCCAGCTACTTTGTTTATAAAAGTGGATTTCCCCACATTTGGCACCCCAACCACCATGACGCGGATGGGTCGGCCCACCTGTCCCCTAGCCCTCCATACCTCCAGCCTGTCTTTGAGGACCCGTTTCGCAACTGCTGAAAACTGCCCTACTCCCTTGCCGCTTTTGGCATCCGTCTCCAGCACGCCGAAATCTCTTTTCCTGTAATAAGTTGTCCAACGCTCTGTCATGGCCGGATCCGCCTGATCTGCGCGGTTAAAGATAATCAGCCTGGGCCTATCTCCTACGATGGCGTCAATATCCGGGTTTCGGCTGGAAATCGGAATGCGGGCATCCACAACTTCCGCCACCATATCAACCAGTTTCACATTGTTTTCCATCTGGCGGCGGGTTTTAGTCATATGCCCGGGATACCACTGGATATTCATCAGACCGGCCTCTTTCTGCCCATAGGCGATAGTTGAATAAAAAAGGAGCGGTTGCCCGCTCCTTTTTTATGACACAGCTTACAGGTCCTCTTTGACCTTGGCGGCCTTGCCCACGCGGTCACGCAGGTAGTACAGCTTGGCGCGGCGCACCTTGCCCCGGCGGATGGTCTCCACCTTCTCAATGGTGGGGGCATGCAAGGGGAACACCTTCTCCACGCCCACACCATAAGAAATACGGCGGACGGTGAAGCTCTCCTCCACACCGCCATGCTTCTTGGCGATGACGGTGCCCTCGAACACCTGGATGCGCTCGCGGCTGCCTTCCTTGACCCGGATGTGCACCCGAACCGTGTCGCCTACACTGACGGAAGGCACCTCGTCCTTCATGTACTTCTCACTGAATTGCTTCAACAGTTCCATTTGTATGCTCCTCCTAGATTCAGGCGTTCATGCATCCAAGCCATCTGGCTGCGCAGAGGACCACCCTATTTCAGACTAAAATAGTTTACCACAGCTCAATGGGATTTGCAAGTACTTTTTCTGTTTTCTGCGCAAGAATTACGCCTTCCCGCTTCCCCGGCGCAATACCCCTGCCAAAAGCCACAGAGCTGTAAGCAACAGGGTCGCGTTGCCATAGTGGGCGGCAGCCATGGCCCCAACACCAACCAGTGCGCCCACCAGGCAGCCGGACATGGCCGTCATCAGCCGCTCAGCCCAGTCTGTATCCAGCCGGATTGCCAGCAAGCCATACACCACCCTTCCCCCATCCAGGGGCGGGATGGGCAGCAGGTTAAACGCCCCTATGGTCAGGCTCACCACCGCAGCAAGTTCCCAGTCAAGACCGAGCGCCAGCAAACCAAACAGCAGGTTTGCCCCCGGACCGGCCAGCGCTACCAGACTGTCCTGTCCATACCGCAGCGGGACATCGTAGTCCATGCGCAGCTCCGCGCCCACCACCGTCAATGACAAACTACGAACATGCCCCCCGCACACTGTGGCAGCCACAACATGTCCCAGCTCATGGAAAAAACAGGCCAGCAGCCCCCAGGGCAGCAACCCCACCCCTTCGTCCAGCCAGAACAAAGCGCCCAACACAACCAAAAAGCCGGGGCTTACCTCTACCCTGGGCATATCATGGCAGCTCCACATAGTATGCTGGATCCAAGCGGATATTGTCCTTTTCAATGGTCAAATGGAGGTGTGAACCGGTAGCATTGCCGGTATGCCCCACCAGAGCCACAGTCTGGCCGCAGGCTACCTCGTCCCCTTTGTGCACCAGCAACTTGCTGCAATGGGCATAGAAACTGCTGACATTGTTTTCGTGACGGATCTTCAGGTAATTGCCAAATTCATCACTCTCCCCAATGTATTCCACCACGCCGGAGGAAAACGCGCCGATCTCAGCCCCCTCCTCCGCCCCAATGTCCAGAGCCAAATGAAACTCGTTTTCACCGTCAATGGGGCTGTCCCGGTAGCCGAAGCCGGATGTAGCAGTCCCCATCACCGGCACTGCCGTCTCGCTCAGCCCTAACTCATAAAACGCCATGCTCACATTCCGCGGCAGCTTGACCCCATCCTCCGTGTATTCCTGCGCCACCGCCGTCTCCAAAACCGGCTGGGCGGTCTCCGGTTGGCTGGATGCCGGAGCGCTTTCCACCGGCTCGTCCCCTTTTTCTTCGGGCCTGGTCCCAGCCAGAATACCGTGGCTGTTCAGATAGCTCAGCCCCCCTCCCGGCGTATTGCTCAGCAGTCCCACGGGATATTCCGGGGTATCGTCTGTTGGCTGGGTGGGCGCAGGCGGCTCCTCAGCCACCTCCACGCCCAGCAGCATATGGCACAGGGTCTCCAAGGCCCCTTTTACCGGCTCGCCTTGGGTAAGGGCCGATCCAAAACGCTGGAAGGCGGCCCTAAAATCCACATTAGCCGCAGCCGCAGCCTTCCATGCCTCCAGCTGGACAGGAAATACTCCCCGGCCGATGTACACCAGCAGAAACAGTGCCAAACTGACCGCCAGCTGGATCAGCCTGAGCCGGTTTCGGTCGACGTCACCGCCCTGTGCCTGCCGCCTCCCTCTCTGGCCAGGCCGCCGTCCGCCCCCTGACGTCCTGGGCCTTTCTGTTCTGCCGCCCATACCATATCCCTCCTTGTCCACACAGCCTGCATTACTGTATGACCTAAGCAGGGATTTTATGCAAACCATCCTGGGTTTTTAGGCGAAGGAACGGCTGGTCGTTCGATGTAAAACGTTAGGGGTTGGAGAAGAAAAAGGGATTTTTCAAGCAGTTCGATCCAAAGGTTTTGACCGCCATCCGATACATAGCCCTTGCGTGAATGCGGTCATGCCACAAAAACCGCCGAAGCACTTTCCGCACTGACCACAGCTCGTCATAGCTGCCTGTTACAGCCGGGGCGCTTAGAAATCCGGGCGAGTGCTCCAGCAGCTCAAAGCCCCTCATCCGGCAATGGATGATCGTCCCCTCGTTGTCCGCGTCCACACCGATCTCTCCGAAATAATAGGAGTTGACATTTTTCGTGTGTTGGTACATCTCACGGGCCGTCCGGGGAACCGGGCCATAAAACGTCCTCCGCTCCGGCAGGCAGCTCGCATCCTTATCCGGCACAGAGCGGTACAGAGCATAAAAATCCTCTGCGGATTTCAGGGCCAGCAGTTTCAGCCGCTGGTACTCCTGCTTTGTCAGCGGTATCTGCTCCTTTTCAAAAATGATATCCGAGTCGGCATCGGCAATCTGAAGCTCGCTGGCTTTTTCTTGTACAATCTCAACTTCAAAGGTGTCGGGACATCTCTCACCGCTCCAACGCAGGTAAGACATGAGTTCTTCCCGCATTTTTTCCACTGCCGGCGCTCTGCCCGCCCCTCGTGCATATGCCCCCGGATAGTCCACCGCATGCAGCAGGGTATCGTCCCCATTATGCTCCCAAGCGCACCGAATTGTCATGTTCTACCCCCCTTAGCGCCCGTTTTTCTAGTTCTCCCCCACGAAAAGCAGGTGGTTTGTCATGCCCAGGAATTCCGGCTTTTCGCAGATATAAAAATGATACCTCAGGTACTGCCGGTAGCTCTCCTCATCCATGGCATCAATCTGCTTCTCCATCAGTTCGCTTGCGCCGTCCGCCGCGACCTCGTGAACCACATGCACGCCGCCCTCCCGGAGCATCCGGCGGCATTCGTCCACCGTATGAAAGACAAAGGGGAAGTCCATCAGCTTGAAGGTCTCTTTGTTATATTCTCCCGCCGCGAAATAGTCCGTCCGATAGGAAAATTCCGTCAAAATCACAAAATCATTGGAGATAAACGCAAAAAAGAGTTTGCCCCCCGGCTTGCACACCCGTCTGGCCTCCGCAATACACCGCTGTTTGTCCTCCTCCCCATGCAGATGGTAAAGCGGGCCAAGGAGCAGCACCACATCAAAGCTGCCGTCCTCATAACGGCTCAAATCCATGGCGTTTCCTTGAACCAGACGAACATTGTCCTCGGGCGTGAGCTTTGCCTCAAACGCCTTCAGGTTGTACTCTGCCAATTCCAGCGCGCACACTTCATGTCCCTTCCGGGCAAAATAGAGACTGTACTCCCCCGCCCCGGCCCCCACGTCCAGAATCCTGTCTCCAGGCTTTAAATAGCGTTCAATATACCGGGTCGTGGTCAAAAACTCGACCCGCGCGGACTTAGAGCGGTTCAGGCGGCTGTTTTCATCAAATACCTCATAAATTTTCTGAACCTGCTCCGCTTCAACCGCAATGTTCCGAATTTCGTCAAGTTTCATCTCAATCCCTCCAAATTTCATGTAAAACAAAACTGGACATCCACCTTGATACCTCAGTATCAAAACAGATGCCCAGCTTCTGGAGCGGGTGAGGGGAATCGAACCCCCGTGTTCAGCTTGGGAAGCTGACATTCTGCCATTGAACTACACCCGCATCTGTTTTTGCATTATATCAGACGGCGGCCAAAAATGCAAGCATTTTTTTATAGAAGCTTACAGGATATGGAATTTCAATTTTTTCACAAAAACCCCTTTACAAACCGAATATTTATTGCTATAATACACAACAGCAAAGCCAAGGAGGTGATGAAAATGAAGGTTCTCTTTCAGAATGCGCCCATTGATATCGACGAGTTGATCTTCGCCGGAGAGACTACCGTTCCCAGCGACCGCTGAACGTACGGAATTTCAAAGGTTATAAGGTTTAACTCGTCCTTAAAAGGGACGGTTTTTATTTTGCCTGAAAAAGGGGCACCGCTTTTTTGAGCGGTGCCCCTTCCATATTGCGGCTTTTACCTGTTGCTCCTGCCCCGCCCCAAAAAGCGAAGCAGGTAGAGAAACAGGTTAATGAAGTCCAGGTATAGCTGCAACGCGGAATAGATGGACGCTTTTTGCAGCATTGCCGTATCGCCGCAGAAGTACTCATAATTTGCCTTGATTTTCTGCACATCATAGGCGGTGAAGCAGAGAAAAACTACAATGCCCACCATACAGATGATCCGCTCCATTGCGCTCAGATTAAGGAACATGGTCAGCAGTCCCGCAACGAGCAGGAAAATCAGGCCGCCGATGAGCAGGGGGCGAAGCTTGGACAGGTCGGTCTTGGTATAACGCCCATATAGGGCAAACGCACCGAAAAACAAGGCGGTAAGACCAAAAATCACAACCAGGTTGGCCACGTCATAAATCACGAAGTATGCGGAAAACACCACGCCGTTAAGGACGGAGTAAACAGCAAACAGCATCCGGGTAACGCCCACTGGCCGTTTCAAAATACCCGCAGACAAAATGAGTACCACCGCAACCTCGGCAATGAGCAGTACCACAGGGATATAGGGATTTACAAAGAGGTAAATTACCGCGCCGGTCATGGCCAAAGCTGCCGCAAGCAAAAAGGTAATCATCAGGCCCACAAACATCCAGCCAAAAGTACGGGCCACGTACTGGTTCAGTGTCAACCCCACCTGGGCATAGCTGCTGTCGAAGTCGAATCGGTTCATATTGCGTTCTTCCATAATCAGCTCTCCTTATCCACTTGTTTCATCTGCTTCAGGTTTCCGATTTTCTGCGCCCGGCGGTCCAGCTCAGCCAGCACATCGCCCAAGGGGATATCCTTTTCCGCCAGCATCACCATCAAATGATAGATGAGGTCAGAGACCTCCCCCACCGTATCGGCAGGCACATCGTTTTTTGCCGCGATGATGGTCTCAGCGCACTCCTCTCCCACCTTTTTCAGAATCTTATCCAGCCCCTTGTCAAACAGGTAGCAGGTATACGACCCCTCTTGGGGGTGGGCCCGGCGGTCCAAAACCACCTGGTATAACGCCTCCAATGTGCTGTCCATAGCATATCCCTCCTGAACATTTTTCATTATAGCTCAATTCGGTTGAAAAAGCAACTCCTTGCTCCCGTGTGGCACACCGGCCCATCAGGAACACACAAGTACAGCAGCGTATCCGTATCACAGTCGGCAAAGGCTTCTTTGACATGGAGGAAATTTCCACTGGTTGCTCCCTTATTCCACAGCTCGCTCCGACTCCGACTCCAAAACCAGACGGTTTTTGTTTGAACAGTCAGCCTTACCGCCTCCCGGTTGGTGAATCCCAGCATGAGTACCTCCCGGCTGTCCGCGTGCTGGACAATTACCGGGATCAGCTCTGATTTTTGAAACAGCAGGTCAATATCAAACATTTTCCTCACCTCACAGGAATATTCCTACCACGCAGGAACTCCTTGACCTGGGGCACGGTCAGCTCCCCGAAGTGGAACAACGATGCCGCCAGCGCCGCGTCACAGCCTGTCTCTTCAAACACCTGGGCAAAATGCTCCATGCTTCCGCAGCCGCCGGATGCAATCACCGGGATGGACACGGCATTGGCTACCGCCCTTGTCATTTCAAGGTCAAAGCCCGCTTTGGTGCCGTCGGCATCCATGGAGGTGAGTAAGATCTCCCCCGCCCCCAGCTCCTGGCCCCGGCGGGCCCACTCCACGGCATCCACGCCGGTGGGCGTGCGTCCTCCGGCCACCACCACCTCATACCATCCCTCGGGACGCAGCCGGGCGTCGATGGCCAGCACAACGCATTGAGAGCCAAACCGTTTGGCAGCTCGGGCAATCAACGTATTATCCTTGACAGCAGCGGAGTTGACCGAGATCTTGTCCGCCCCTGCCCGCAGCAACCGTTGAAAGTCTTTCAACGTTCGGATTCCGCCTCCCACCGTGAGGGGGACAAACACTTGGGCGGCGGTCTGCTCCACCACATCTGTCACGGTGTCCCTGGCATCGCTGGTGGCGGTGATATCCAGGAACACGATCTCGTCCGCCCCCTGATCCGAGTAGAACTTGGCCAGCTCCACCGGGCTGCCCGCATCTCGGATGTTCACAAAATTAACCCCTTTGACTACGCGGCCATCCCGCACATCCAGGCAAGGGATGATTCGTTTGGCTAACATGAAAGCCCCTCCAAATACCGGTCAATATCCCGTTGCCTCTTTAATGCGACCGTTTTTTCATGATAACGCTCCAATACCTTTTGAAACTTTTCCTTCTTCCTCCAGGTACGGCCCTCCCAGAGAATCCACCACATGAATGCCCAATCCATCTTCTCACAGCAGCCATCCGCCATATCTGGCCGGGATTTTCCATGAAATTGGAAATATCGCTTCCATGCGCGCCAGAAGCAGGCGAGGCGCGGAAAATTTAAGAAAATAATGGAATCTGCCTCATTCAAGCGGCGCTCATACTCAAAATTTGAGTAGGTGCCATCAATGACCCAGGTAGGATTCTCCATAAATTCATGAACCATTTGATGGGCCTCCGCCCGATCCCGCTCCTCCCAATTTGGCGTGAACTGTACCTTGTCAAAGTGGAGCACCGGCGCACCGTACCGCTCCCCCAGCACCCGGGCCAGCGTGGACTTCCCCGCCCCACTGTACCCGATCACGGCAATCTTCATTGCTGCGGCCCCGCTTCCCGAACCGCTTGCGCCAAGTCCAACATCCCGGAATAGTACGCCTTGCCGATAATCGCCCCGTACAGCCCCATATCCCGGAGCCGCCTCACGTCGTCCAAGGTGGTCACTCCGCCGGAGGCTACGATATCACATTTTACCGCCCTTTGCAGCTCAGCCAGCTGCCCAAAACTGGGTCCGGATAACATCCCATCTGTAGCAATATCTGTAAAAATTATTATCTTTACACCGATTTTCTCCATTTGCCGGGCAAGCTCTACGCCGCTTAGCCCGGAGTCCTGTCCCCAGCCTGACGTACGCACCCGGCCATTCAGACAGTCAATGCCCACAGCCACCCGGTCTGGTCCATACTGCTTCAGCGCATAGTCCACCACCTCTGGATGGGCAGCGGCGGCGGAGCCGATGACCATGCGGGCCGCTCCTGCTCCAGCCACGGCGTCCACATCCGCACAGCTTTTGATCCCGCCGCCCAGTTCAACCTGAAGATCAGATTGCTGAATGATCTCATGAATGGCGGGAAAATTTTGCCGTATTCCATCTCGGGCGCCGTCCAAATCCACCATATGCACCCATCTTGCCCCAGCGCCGACAAACGCCCGCGCAGTTTCCAGCGCATTGTCCGCCACCTGGCTTGCCGTGGAAAATTCTCCTTTTTGCAGGCGGACACACCGCCCGTCCTTCATATCAATGGCAGGCAAAATAATCATCCGATCAATTCTCCAAAATTCTTTAAAATTTGTAGCCCTGCCTCCCCGCTTTTTTCCGGGTGAAACTGGCAGCCGTATACCCCATTGCGGGCCACCGCCGCCACCAGGGACGAACCATACTGCGTCCGGGCAATTACATCTCCCTCATGGGCGGCGCAGCCGCAATAAGAGTGGACAAAATACACATAAGCCCCGTCGTTCAAACCGCGGAACAGCGGTGAATCATGCCGAATCTCCAGACTGTTCCATCCAATATGAGGCAGCTTGAATCTGGTTTGAATGAGCTCAACGCGTCCTTTGACAAGACTAAGCCCTTTACAACTTTCCATCTCCTCTCCCTGGTCGAACAGCAGCTGCATTCCAAGGCAGATACCCAGTATCGGCTTGCGCCCTGCCTGAGCCAGCAGGGCCCTGTCCAATCCCTTCTGCCGCAGCTTGTGGGCAGCATCTGGGAAGGCCCCTACCCCGGGAAGAATAATGGCATCCGCCTGTTCCAAACCCGCCGCCTCACCAGTCACCAGTGTTTTCTGTCCGATATAGGACATGGCATTGGACACGCTTTTCAAGTTGCCCACACCATAATCAACAATGGCGGTATACCCCATCACAGCGCCCCCTTGGTGGAGGTAATGTCTCCGCTCTCTATCCGCACAGCTTCCTTCAGCGCCCGCCCCAAAGACTTGAACAGTGCCTCAGTAATATGGTGTGCATTGTCCCCATACTCGCACTTTTGATGTAAAGTAATTCTGCTATTCATAGTCAGCGCCCGCATGAATTCCACAGTAAGACAGCTGTCATATCCGCCGGTCATGGACTGGGGCATGGGCGCGTCAAACACCAGATAGGGCCGGTCGGAAAGATCCAGCACTGTGCGGCACAGCGCCTCATCCATGGGAATCATAGCCGTCCCGTAGCGCCGGATGCCCCGCTTGTCCCCCAGCGCCTCCCGGAGAGCTTGCCCCAGAACGATTCCCACATCCTCAACCGTGTGATGGCCGTCCACATGCAGGTCGCCAAGGGCGGCCACCTCCAAACCAAATCCGGCGTAAAAGGCAAGCGCGGTGAGCATATGGTCAAAAAACCCAATCCCAGTAGATACGTTCACCTCTCCCCCTTCCAAGCAAAGAGTAATGCTTACATCTGTCTCTTTTGTGGTGCGTTGTATGGACGCCTGCCGCATGGACAACTCCCCCTTATCCATTCAATTGATAAGCGGCAATTCCGGCCTTTCAGCCGAACAGCCGCCCTGTTTTCGCATGCTGCCCTCATTCTGTTCCCTGGGAAAACAGCTCCTCTACCAAATTTTTCGCGTCCGCCAGGCAGGATTGGGGAACAAAGAAGCGTATGCGCTCCGACAGGCCGCCCGTCTTGATGGCCAGCCCGGCCCCCAGTGAGCTCTCTTTGAAAAAGGGCACGCCGTGCTGCTGCAACACATCAGCCAGCATCCCCGCCCAGACAGGGCTTTGCTCCGTCAGATAGCACATCTCCTCCGGCCTCTCGGCGGTACGCGCGGCCTTAGGTCCCTCTGTCAGCTCCTCGTACGCCTCTGCGCTCATAATAACCAGGTCACTGTATCCATTTTTCGTAATAAACACCGGCTCGTTTTTCTCATGGCAAAGCTCAGAAATTTTTGTCGTGTTCCGCAAATCCGTAATCGGTATAATTTTCGGCATATAGCGCCCTCCTTTCTATGCTCACAATTATAGCATAATTACGAGCATAGCGCAAGGCTTTTTATGCCTTTCTCACCTCACTCAAATCGGACCTGAACAGAATTGGCATGGGCAGTGAGCTTCTCCGCCTGGGCAAGCGCAATGATTTCTCGGGACATGGGTTCCAGCGCCTCCCGGCCGAACTCCAATATGCTCATCGACTTCAAGAAGCTGTCCACACTCAAGGGCGAAAAGAACCGGGCGGTGCCGCTGGTGGGCAGCACATGATCCGGCCCCGCCAGGTAATCCCCGAGAGGCTCCGGCGTATACGCACCCAGGAACACCGCTCCCGCATTTTTTACCGCAGGCAGCAGTTTCCTGGGCGCTCGGGTTACGATCTCCAAATGCTCCGGCGCAATCTCATTGGCCAACTCCACGCAGCCATCCAGTCCGCCGCACACAATGGCACACCCAAAATCCCGCAGGGAGGCCTCCATAATTTCAGAACGGCTCAGATATCCGGTCTGCCGGACAATTTCCCCGTCCACCGCCTGAGCCAGCTCCATGGAATCGGTGAGCAGCACCGCTGAGGCCAGCTTGTCGTGCTCGGCCTGGCTGAGCAGGTCGGCGGCGATGAATTTCGGGTCGGCTGTCTCGTCGGCAATGACCAGCACCTCCGACGGCCCGGCCACCATGTCGATGTCCAGCGCCCCGTAGGCCAACCGCTTGGCCGCAGCCACATAGGCATTCCCCGGCCCCACCAGCTTATCCACCCTGGGGATGAAGCCCGCCCCGTAGGTGACGGCCGCCACCGCCTGGGCCCCTCCCACTGCGATAACCCGGTCCACCCCCGCAATCTTAGCCGCCGCCAACACCCCGTGGCTGAGGTTTTCTGTCGGCGGGGTAAGCATGACAATCTCCTCCACCCCCGCCACTTTAGCGGGGACGGCATTCATCAGCACGGAGCTGGGATATGCGGCGGTGCCGCCGGGGACATAGATTCCCACCCGGCTCATCCCCCGGACGATCCGTCCCACCCGTCCCCCGTCGGGGGAAGTCCACTCCATAGACCGGGCCAGCAGCTTTTCGTTGTAGTCCCGGATATTCCTGGCAGCGTGTTCCAGCGCGGCGGCCAGCTCCGGCGGGCAGAGGGAATACGCCTCGTCCAGCTGCTCCTTTGACAGCTCATAGGGCGCACTGTGGTCAAATTGAATGGAATACCGCTCCACCGCCAGGAATCCCTCCATCCGCACATGGTCCATGATGTCCTTGACCGCCAGTTCAATATCCGCATTTTTCTCCGCCGCCCGCGCCCGCATGGCGTCCAACTGGCGGCGCTCGGCGGTACCGTCCGCCCTGATGATGGCAATCATGCCTCTCCCTCCAGTTCCCGCTCCATGCGGGATAAAAAGTCGGTAATTTCATTCTTATACAGCTTCATGGACGCAGTGTTTACGATGAGCCGTGCCGACACCTGGGCCACGTCCTCAATGGGCTCCAGGCCATTCTCTTTTAACGTCGCCCCCGTCTCCACAATATCCACAATGCCGTCGGCCAGATTCAGTATAGGGGCCAGCTCCACGCTGCCCTCAATCTTGATGATATCCACGTCCATCCCCTTGCCCTCGAAAAAGGCCCGCGTGACATTTGGATATTTGGAGGCCACCCGGCGGGTCTTGTAGGTCCCGTAGAAACTGCTGTCCTTTTTCACCGCCAGGGCAAACCGGCAGCGGCCAAAGCCCAGATCCAGCACCTCGTAAAAGGCCCCGCCTTTTTCCAAAATCGTGTCCTTACCCACTACACCCAAATCGCATACCCCGTGCTCCACATAGGTGATAACGTCCGGCGCCTTGGCCAGCACCACGTCCAACGGGTAGTTGGGCAGCTCGTGAATGAGCCGCCGCCCAGGGCTGCACACCGGGGCGCAGTCCAGACCCATGGCCTCAAACAGCTCCACCGACTTATTTTGCAAACGCCCCTTGGTCAGGGCAATCCTCAACCGGCCGCTCATACCGTCAGCCACCTCTCTCCCTCGGCATCCAGCAGCAATACCCCGGCCGCCCCCTTTTCCCTGGCCAGATTCATGGTACTGTCCAGGGTTCGGCAGGGGGACAGTTCGCAGCTTCCGGCGGGGCGGCTGTCCACCAACGCCAGTGCCCGGGCCAGCAGGTCGGGACCGTAGTGGATAACCGTTTTCAATTTTGGTGTCTCCACATCAAGGCAGGCCCCCACCGCGTCCACATCTACGGCAAAGCCAATGGCCTCCGCCTTGCGGCCAAACTGCTCCATCAGCCCGTCGTACCGTCCCCCGGACAGCACGGGAGCTCCCGCACCCTCAACATAGCCCCGGAACACCAGCCCAGTGTAGTAGTCCAATTGATGAACCAATCCCAAATCAAAGCGGACGCAGCCCCCGTATCCGGCCTCCGACAGCTCGCTATACAGCCGCCCCAGATGATCCAGGCTGTCACAGGACCCCGCCAGCTTCCGGGCCTCATCCAGCACCTCCACTCCGCCAAATAGATAGGGCAAGCGGCGCAGGGAGGCGCAGGCGTCCTCTCCCCGGTAGGGCTCTAACAGATCGTTGAGCAAAGCAAAGTTTTTGCCCTCGATGGCGGCCCGCAGCCGCTCCAGCTCCTCCTGGGGCATATTCATCCGCCCGGCCAGCGTCCGATAGAATCCGGCGTGGCCCAGCTCGATGTGAAACTGCGGCAAAGTGCAGGCACGCAGCGCGTCCACCGCCATGGCTACCATCTCCAGATCGGCCTTGTCTCCCACCGCACCGATCATTTCCACCCCGCACTGGGCAATCTCACGACTGCCGCCCGCATGGGCCTGGCGGTCACGGAACACGGTCTGGTCGTAGTACAGCCGCTGGGGCAGCGCCAAGTGCTTCAGCTTGGTGGCTGCCACCCGGGCGATGGGGGCGGTGCAGTCGGGCCGCATAACCATGATTTTCCCGGAACGGTCAATGATCTTCAGCATGGCCTCCTGCGGAACGGGGTTGCCGGATTGGACAAATAAATCGTAAAACTCCACATCAGGGGTGATAACCTCGGTATAGCCCCGGCGGCGGAACAGCTCCACCAGAGCCGACTGCACCTGCCGGCGCTCCAGGCACTCAGCGAACAGCCGGTCCCGGGTCCCCTCGGGAGTGTTGATATGTATGTTCATGAGTCATCCTCCAGATTCTTTATCTCGCTAATGTAATAAATACTAGCATATCTGCGCCTTTCTGTCAACCCCAGATCGTCCCCCTTGCAAAAGCGCCCTTTATATGATATATTTAAGGAAAAACTGATTAAATCGACAAGAGCGATTTGCAAGAGATTTTGCGCCAGAATGCGGCGCAATTTCGCAGGAATAATTGTATTTATTTCAAGAAATTGCAACAAAATTCTGGTGCAAAATATCTGCAAAGCGCCGCAGGCGTATTAAATCAGCGCTTCCCTAAAACAACAATCTGTATTTGGAGGAGATCGTCATGCTGATCGCGATTTTTGGCGAGAGCTGCACAGTTAAGACCACCTTGGCGGAGCATCTCAATGCTGCCGCACAGGGGAAAATCTACAGCGGAAAGGATTACTTGCGGCTGGCAAAAAGCGAGAGCGAAGCCGTCCAGCTGTTTCAAACGCTGCTGGCCAATGCCGTTCATGGGGAAAACGTGATTTACGTCACCACCGAGCGGGAGCACATGGCATTGCTCCCGGATGGCGCTGTCCGCATCCTGGTCACGGCGGAGCTTGACACCATCAAAGAGCGCTTTGCCGCCCGGATGCACGGCGTCCTCCCCACCCCGGTAGCCGCCATGCTGGAGAAAAAGCACGGCTGCTTCGATCATGAGCCCCATGATTTTCATATCCATAACGGCTGCCCGGACGCCGAGGATATATGCCGAAGCATTTTTAGCTAAATGAAAAGAGGCCACTCGACACTGAGCGGCCTCTTTTTTTGCACCATCAGTCTCAAAACAGCGAAAACTGGCTGCTGTCCGGCAGATCCCCAAAAGCCCCTGCCTCCTTGAGCTGTTCCAGATGCGTGGACGACACCTTACTGCAGGCCAGGGAAAACTCCTCGATGGATAAAAAATCTTTTCCCTGCCGCTTGTCCATGATATCCCAACCCACCGTCTCCCCCAATCCGGCCACTGATGTAAAGGGCGGAATCAAGGAACTCTTTTCCTCATCCACCAAAAAATTGACGGCGTGGGATCGGGAGATATCCATCCGGGCAAAGCTCAGCCCTCGCAGGTAGAACTCATAGCACACCTCCAGCGTGGTGAGCATATCCTCCTCCACCGCCGAGGGCCGGTCTTTTTTTTCCTTCGCATTCTTTTTTGCGTTAATCTCCGCCATTTTGCCCTTGACCACATCCATTCCCCGGCACATATATTTTTCATCAAAGGCCTTTGCCCGGATGGAAAAATAGGCGGCGTAAAAGGCCAGCGGCCTGTGCACCTTGAACCAGGCTATGCGGAACGCCATCATCACATAGGCCACCGCATGGGCCTTGGGAAACAGGTAAGCGATCTTTTTGCAGGACTCGATGTACCATTCAGGAACGCCGTGCTCTTTCATCTCGTCCTCCGCCCCATCTGGCAAGCCCCGGCCCTTGCGCACCGCTTCCATAATCTTAAAGGCCCTGGTATCCTTAAATCCCTTGGAGATGAGGAAAAGCATGATATCATCCCGGCAGCCGATGGCCTCGTTGACTTGAGCCGTGCCGGAGGTGATGAGATCCTTGGCATTGCCCAGCCACACGTCAGTGCCATGGGAGAAGCCGGACAGGCGGATAAGAATGTCGAACTGGTTGGGGTGGGTGTCCTCCAGCATTCCCCGGACGAAAGAGGTTCCAAACTCCGGAATGGCCACCGCCCCCGTGGGGCCTAAAATTGGGTCGTCGGTGAAGCCCAACTCCTCCGAGGTGGTAAACAGGCTCATGGTTTTGGGGTCGTCCAGAGGGATTTTTTTCGCGTCCTCCCCGGTAATGTCCTCTAACATCCGAATCATGGACGGGTCGTCGTGGCCCAGCATGTCCAGCTTCAAGAGGTTGGACTCCATGGAATGGTATTCAAAGTGGGTGGTGATAATATCCGAATCTTTATCGTCCGCCGGATGCTGGGCCGGGCAGAAATCGTAAATTTCCTTGTCCTGGGGAATGACCACCATGCCGCCTGGGTGCTGGCCGGTGGTGCGCTTAACCCCCTCGCAGCCCTTGGCCAGCCGCAGCACCTCGGCAAATGGGGCGTCCGTTTTGCCCACCAGCTCCAGATACTTTTTTGCGTAGCCGATGGCGGTCTTTTCCGCCACCGTACCGATGGTGCCCGCCCGAAACACGTGGTCCTTGCCGAACAGTTCAAAGGTATATTTATGAGCGCTGGACTGGTACTCGCCGGAGAAATTCAGATCAATATCGGGCACCTTGTCGCCGCCAAAGCCCAAAAATGTCTCAAAGGGGATATTAAAGCCGTCCTTTTCATAGTCCACGCCGCAAACGGGGCATTTCATGTCCGGCATGTCCGCCCCGCAGCCGTAGGGGTGGGCGGGATCCTGGGCATAGTCAAAGTCAGCGTGCTTGCAGTTGGGGCAGCGGTAGTGGGCGGGCAGGGAGTTTACCTCGGTGATCCCCGACATAAACGCCACCAGCGACGACCCCACCGACCCCCGCGAGCCCACCAGATAGCCGTTCTCCAGCGAATTCTGCACCAGCTTCTGGGCGGACATATAGATCACGTCATATTTGCAGCGGATGATGTCTACCAGCTCCGCATTGATGCGATCCACCACAATCTGGGGTGGCTCATCACCGTAAAGTCTATGAGCTTTACCCCACACCAAATCCTTGAGCTCCCCATCGGAATTTTCCAGCTTTGGAGCAAACAGCCCATCGGGCAGCGGCCGCACATTGTCGCACCAATCCGCAATGAGCCTGGGGTTGTCCACCACCACCTCATGGGCCTTTTCCACACCCAGGTAGGAAAACTCCTCCATCATCTCATCGGTGGTGCGGAAGTAAAGGGGATTGGGCTGGTCGGCATCCTCGTACTCCTTGGCGGCTAGCAGCACGTGGCGGTACACCTCATCCGTGGGCTCCATGAAGTGGACGTCCCCAGTGGCACACACAGGCTTGCCAAGCCGCTCCCCCAGCTCCACTACCCGGCGGTTAAAGGCTCGCAGATCCTCCCAGTCCCGGGCAATGGACCGGCCCTCCTTGTTCGATCGGAGCATATATGCGTTATTGGTCAGCGGCTGGATTTCCAAGTAATCGTACCAAGAAGCAATGCGCTCCAGCTCCCGGTCCTCCCGCCCTGCCGCCACCGCCTGAAACAGCTCCCCCGCCTCACAGGCAGAGCCAATAATGAGTCCCTCCCTGTTCTCATCAATCAGGGATTTGGGCATGATGGGGAAACGGTTGAAGTGCTCCAGATGGGCTTTGGACACCAGCTTGTACAGGTTCCGCAGCCCGGTCTGGTTTTTCACCAGCACAATCAGATGGAATGCGGACCGCCTTCCCCGTCCGCCCCTCTTCTTCCCGGCAAACACCCGGTTAATTTGTGCCGCCCGCTCCACCCCTTGCCCACGGAGCATGGGCGCCATTGCCGCCAAAATACGCCCACAGGTCTCCGCGTCATCGTAGGCCCGGTGGTGCTGGAATGGGGGCAGGCCCAGGGCGCTGGCCACTGTGTCCAGCTTGTGGTTGGGCAGCTTAGGGCACAGGTACTGGGCCAGAATCAGGGTATCAAAATACAGCGGATCAAATTTTCGTCCTGAGCGGGCGCAGTACGCCCGAATAAAGCCGGTGTCAAAGGCCGCGTTGTGGGCGCACAGCGGCGTGTCCCCCGCCCAATCCAGAAACAAATCCACCGCATCCCCTGGAGTGGGTGCATCCCGCAGCATTTCATCCGTAATGCCGGTGAGGGATACCGTCTTGGCACTCAGCGGCTGTCCCGGTTGTGCAAAGGAGGTAAATTTGTCCACCACCTCTCCTCCCCGGATGCGCACCGCGCCAATCTCAATAATGGCGTCTGTCCGGGCATCCAGGCCGGTGGTCTCCAAGTCGAAGGCTACAAACTCCCCGTCAAGCGGTATATCCCCCGGTCCATGAACTGCCGCCTGCTCATCCACATCGTTCTGATAGTACGCCTCCACCCCGTAAAGAACCTTGATTTTTTCCCCCCGTCCGGAGGCGTTGTAGGCGTCCGGGAAGGATTGCACCACCCCGTGGTCTGTAATGGCGATGGCGGGATGCCCCCACTCAATGGCCCGCTTCACCACCGTTTTGGTGTCGCATAGCGCGTCCATGGTGGACATTTTGGTGTGCAGATGGAGCTCCACCCGCTTATCCGGGGCAGCGTCCTCCCTGCCTGGCTGCTTGGGCACCTCATTGATTCCATAGGGTTCCAACACAAGGTCATTGTTGTCAAACCGCCCCAGGGTAAGCCTCCCTTGAACCTGAAGCCGCTGCCCCTTCTTCACCTGAGCGATAATGGGCCTGGCCTCCTCCCCCTCCATAAACCGCGTAATCCGAATGGAACCGGTGAGGTCGGTGATATCGAAGCACACCACCCAAGCCTTGCGGCGGGTGAGCTCCCGGTGCTCTACGTTGAAAACCTCACCCTCCACCAGCACACTACCCATGTCCAGCGCCAGTTCGTTCATGGGTATTGGCTTCTTTTTCCCGCTGATCTTGCCGTAAATCTGTCTAACCCTCTTATTTCCCTTTCCGGGCGCTGGAGCATCCGAACACAGCAGTTTGCGCCGCATCGCCTCCATCTGTGTCTCCAGATCCCCGGCAGGTTCCTGAACAGGGGCAGGCGACGGAGCATGTTCAGACTGCCCCGGTTCCAATGCCGGCTCTCTGTTCCGCTTCGCAAAGGGCTGCTCATCTGCATCCGCCGGCGCCGGATCAGCCCCGGCGGAGTTATCCTTTCCCGGCCCCTTCACAGTGATTGCGGCGGAATTGAGACCAAATGCCTGTTTTAGACAATCCTCCGCCTGGGCCAGCGTTTCACGTGAAACATTTGTTCCTGTCACAGCCACTTCCATAGCCCGCTGGGCCTTGACCACACGCACCTTAGTGGGATAGTCCCCCAAAACAGCCAAAACCCCCCCTGGGAAGGGGCAGTTGGCAAAGGTCTGTTCAAATGTAGGCATATTTACGTTTCGCTCCTTATCTCTCGCCGCGCCCAATCGCGTAGCAACCAGCCCAATCCTTGGTTATCTCATATTTCATGCCGCATTTTTCGATAACTGCCTGAGAGGCATGATTTTCTTGATCGCAATAGGCTTCTATCCGAGCAACTCCCACCCGGTCAAGCAGATAGTCAATCACCGTCCCCAGCGCTTCTGTCATGATTCCCTGATTCCACCACCGCCTACCGAGGCAGCAGCCCAAATTGGGCGCGCCAGTGATCTCATCCCAGTAAAACACGATCACTTGTCCAATAGCTTCAAAACCATTTTCTTTCAAAACAATGGCCCAGTTATAGCAGTCCAAATCGGAATATTGACTAATCCACCTGTCCAAAATCTCTTCCATCATCGGAACCGTGCAGTTTTCAGGCCATCCAGCCAGGAATTTCGTCACTTCATCATCGGCTGCGATGTTGTCAAGAAAAGACTGAGCGTCGGATCGTTCCAATTTCCGCAGAACCAGCCGGTCCGTTTCTATGTACTGTGTTCCAAGATGTGTCATATTTTCCCCTTTATAGGTTCTCAATCAGCTTCATCAGCCCGGGAACCAACTGGTCTTCGGGCACCCTGGCCACAATCTCCCCGCGCCTGAACAATACACCCTCGCTCTTTCCCCCGGCCAGTCCCACGTCCGCGTGGCGGGCCTCGCCAGGTCCGTTGACCACGCAGCCCATCACAGCCACGGTAATAGGCTTGTCCACACCTTTCAGCAACTCCTCCACCTTCATGGCTATCGGGATCAACTCGATCTGTGTCCGCCCGCAGGTGGGACAGGCGATGACCTCCGGCCCCTCCCGCCGCAGGCCGATGGCCTTTAAAATCCGGCGGGCGGCATAGACCTCCTCCACCGGGTCGGCGGTGAGGGACACCCGCAAGGTATCCCCAATGCCTAAAGCAAGCAGCCCGCCGATCCCCGCCGCCGCTTTCAGTTCCCCGATTTCCCGGGTGCCCGCCTCGGTGACCCCCAGGTGCAGGGGATAGTCATACCGCTCCGCCATAAGCCGATAGGCTTTCATAGTAACAGGCACGCGGGACGCTTTCACTGATACGCAGATGTCCTCAAAGCCGTACCGCTCCAGCAGGCGGATATGCCCCAGGGCACTTTCCACCATCGCCTCCGGGGTGGGGCCGCCGTATTTGGCCAACAGCTCCTTTTCCAGTGAGCCGCCGTTTACCCCAACCCGGATGGGGATATGCCGTTCCTTACAGACACTTGCTACCGCCTCTACCCGGTCAGGGGAGCCGATATTGCCGGGGTTGATGCGGATCTTGTCAATCCCCTGCTCCGCCGCCTCAAGCGCCAAACGGTAGTCAAAATGGATATCCGCCACCAGGGGCACTGGACTGCCCGCTTTCAGGGCTCCCACAGCCTTCGCCGCCGCCATGTCGGGTACCGCCACCCGGACGATCTGGCACCCAGCCGCCGCAAGCTCCCTGATCTGTGCCAGCGTAGCCTCCACATCACGGGTTGGGGTATTCGTCATGGACTGGATGGACACAGGAGCGTCCCCGCCCAGAGGGACGCCGCCCACATTAAATCTTCTGGTCATTTCAAGCACCTGCCTAGGCAAAAATCTTCCACACGTCATGGAAGGCCACCACCGCCATTAACGCCAGCAGCACCACAAAAGCCCCGGCATGGACATAGCCCTCGTATTTCTCCGGGATGCGCCGCCGGGCCACCGCATAGAGAAGCCCGTTGAGCAGCACAAAGAAGATCCGCCCGCCGTCCAGCGCCGGGATGGGCAGCAAGTTCATCACCGCCAGATTGACGGCAATCAGGGCCATCATGCTCACCACGTTCACGATTCCAACCGCCGCCGTCTGAGCCTTGGCCCCCTCCTCGGACACCACGTCCACCACTCCGATAACGCCGGACAGCTCGGACACCGCCACCCGGCCCGTCACCAAATCTCCCAGGCTCATCCAGACAATCCGGACAAAATCCACCGACTGCAAAAAACCATATTTTACCCTGCCGCCCAAGGACAATTGTTCTGTCTGCGTAAAGCTCAGGCCAAACTTTTTAACCGTCCTCCCACTCTCTTCCACCTCGATAGACCGCGTCAGGGGAAAATTGTTCAGCACAACCTGCTCCCCATCCCGCTCCACCACCAAGTCAATCCCGCTCACACCATCGTTTCGGTCCAGATAAACCAGCGCGTCCGAATACAGCCAAACAGCATGGCCGTCAACCCTGACGATGCGGTCCCCAACCATCAGGCCGCCGTCCCCTTCCAGGGCAAAACCGTCCATGAACGAGGAGATAACAGGAACACGGGCCTCCGTCACGCCAAGGGACAATGCCACCATAATGACAAGGCCCAGCAAAAAATTCATAAATGATCCGGCACACAGGATGATGATTTTTTTCCAACCCTTCTGCCGGGAGAAGGCACGGGGATCGCCTGTGTCCTCATCCTCCCCCTCCATGGCGCAGTATCCGCCAACCGGGAAAGCCCGCAGGGCGTAAAGGGTTTCCCCCTTTCTCCTGGACCACAGGGCAGGGCCCATACCGATGGCAAACTCATTCACTTTCACCCCCAGCAGCTTGGCGGTGATAAAGTGGCCAAACTCGTGTATGGCGATGAGCACGCCAAACAGCACAACAACCAGCAGAACATACAGGAATCTCGCCAAAATAGGTCACCTCACAGATTGATAAACCGCCTCACGGGCAGCGCGGTCCGCCTCGAAAACATCGTTCAGGCCCGGTGTGTCCACCACAGGTACCCGGCCCAGCGCAGATTCCACCAGCCGAGGGATATCCAAAAAATTTATCCTATCCGCCAGGAACAAAGCAACTGCCGCCTCATTGGCCCCATTGAGAATGGAGGTCGCCGTACCGCCCCGTTCTGCGCATTCCAGGGCCAGCCCCAGGCAGCGGAAGGTATCCAGGTCGGGCGTCTGGAAGGTGAGCGGCGGGCAGGACAGCAGATCCAGCGGCTTAGCCGGCCCTGGCGTCCGCTCCGGCCATGTCAGGGCATATTGGATGGGCAGGCACATGTCCGCGCTGCCCAGCTGGGCCATGATGGCCCCGTCCTCAAACTCCACCAGGGAGTGGACAATGCTCTCCCGGTGGACCACAATTTGAATCTTTTCCGGCGGCATGGCATAGAGCCGGATGGCCTCGATAAACTCCAGCCCCTTATTCATCAGGGTGGCCGAGTCAATGGATATTTTTGCGCCCATGGCCCAGTTGGGATGTTTCAGCGCCTGCTCTTTTGTGACAAGGGAAAGCTCTTCACAGTTTTTCCCGTAAAACGGCCCGCCGGAAGCAGTGATGATGAGGCGCCGGATCTCACCCCTGTTTTTACACCCTTGCAGGCATTGAAAGATTGCGGAGTGCTCCGAGTCCACCGGGACAATTTCCGCGCCCTTCTCCTCCGCCCGTGCCATCACCAGCTCCCCAGCGCACACCAGGGTCTCCTTGTTGGCCAATGCGATGCGCTTGCCGCAATTAATGGCGGCCAAAGTGGGGCGCAGCCCTGCCACACCCACGATGGCAGTGACCACCGTATCTGCTTCAGGCAGCGATGCCGCCTCCAACAGCCCCTCCTGGCCGGACAGCACTTTTGCGTCGGTGTCCGCCAGCCGCACCTGCAGCTCGGCGGCGGCGGCTTCATCCACCGCCACCACCAGCCCCGGTCTAAATTTCCTGACTTGGGCCTCGGCCAGCTCCACGCTGCGGTTCACCGTGATGGCGGCTACCCTGTGGCCACAGGCCTCCGCCACCTTCAGCGTTTGCCGCCCGATGGAACCGCTGGAACCCAAAATAGACAGCGTTCTTTTCATCGTCCCTCTCCTCAAAATACCGGCAGGCGCTGCACAATGAACAGCACCACCGGCCCGCAGAACATCATGCTGTCAAATCGGTCCAGCATCCCGCCGTGACCAGGCAGAAGGTGCCCGTAGTCCTTCACGCCATACTGCCGCTTGATGAAGGAAAACGCCAGATCGCCTACTTCGGTGGCCAGGGCCCCAAACAGCCCGCACAGCACCAGAGGGAGGAGGTTGACATCCGCATTTGCGATTTTGCTGGCAGCACCGCCATAGGCAATGGCAAATACCACTCCAGACACAAACCCGCCGATGTACCCCTCTACGCTTTTATTGGGGCTTACCTTGGTGACCCCCTTGTGCTTGCCCAGGGACACCCCGGCAAAGTAGGCTCCCGCATCGGTGGCAAAGGTGAGCAGCACCGCCAACAGCACCAGATACTGCCCATGGTCCATCCGCCGCAGCTCCACCAGGGCGGACAGGGCCAGTGGGATGGTAATCCCGCCAAACAGGCAGGCCAGAACATGGGAAAAGCCAATTTTGACCCCTCCCTCATCATAGGCACGGATGGCGCACCAGAAGCACCCCGCCGTCACCACAAAGGACAGCAGGTTCACATAGGCCGTCCCTAGCCCCGCCCAACTTCCGAAGGGCAGCAGGGCGGCGGCGGCAATGGTGACCACCCGCATAGGCAGGGTGATCTTCCCCTCCCCCACCGCCCGGAGCAGTTCAAAGGCCGCTATGGCCGAGATGAAGCATACCAGCGCCGTCCACGCCAGCGGTGGGGGCACCAGCATAATCCACAGCATGGCTGGCATTAAAACCACTGCCACAATAATCCGTTTCGCCATCTCACACACCTCCATACCGCCGGGAACGGTGCTGATAAGCCGCCAAGGCCCGCAGCAGCTCCTCCTCAGTAAAGTCAGGCCAGAGCACATCAGTAAAGTAGAATTCCGCATAGGCGGACTGCCAGACCAGAAAATTGGATGTTCGCACCTCCCCGCTGGGCCGGATGATGAGATCCGGGTCAGGCACCCCGGCTGAGTATAGGTACTTGCCAAAGGCGTCCTCCGTCAGGTGTCCCGGGTCAGCCCTGCCCTCCATGCAGTCCAAAGCAAAAGCTTTGGCCGCCCGGACCAGCTCGTCTCTCCCGCCATAGTTCAGACAAATATTCACCTGGCAGCCGTCGTAGCCCTTGGATATCTCCTCCGTTTCCCGGCACAAGGCCTGGAGATGGGGGGCTAATGGTGACAAATCGCCGAAAAAGGCCATTTTCACCTTGTCCCTGGCCATGGTCTCAATGGCCTCATGAAGATACCTCTCCAGCAGCTTCATGATGGCCGCCACCTCGTCTGCGGGGCGCTTCCAGTTCTCGGTGGAAAAGGCGTACACCGTCAGGTACTCCAGCCCCAGCTTCTTGGCATAGGTGGCGATGGTTCGGAAGGTCTCCGCTCCGGCTGCGTGCCCCGCCTTCCGGGGCAGGCCGCGGCTTTTGGCCCAGCGACCGTTGCCATCCATGATAATGGCTACATGGCGGGGCAGGTGGTCCATATCCACCTGGGGTTTATCCGCATGACCGCGGCGAAGGAAAGCCATACACACCCATCCTAACTTTAACTTTATTGATAGTATTGGCAAAAAAGAACCGGGTCATAAGCCTCTGAACAGCACACAAGGGGGGCGCGCCCCCCCTTGCTATGCGCTCAGCCGCAGCTCACACCGCCATCAATTCCTTTTCCTTGGCGGTCGTGAGGGCGTCGATCTCCTTACACCGTTTGTCCGTCAACTCCTGGAGCTCTTTTTCGCTCTCTTTACGGTCGTCCTCCGTGATCTCCGACTTTTTTTCCAGCGCTTTCAGGGCATCCATAGCGTCCCGGCGGATGTTGCGGATGGCTACCTTGCCGTTTTCCCCATACTTGCGCACCTGTTTGGTGAGCTCCACGCGGCGCTCCTCGGTAAGCTGCGGGAAGGCCAGACGGATCACCCGCCCGTCGTTCTGGGGATTGATGCCCAAATCGGAGGTCTGGATTGCCTTTTCAATTGCCTTGAGGATGCTGCCGTCCCAGGGCTGGATCTGGAGGGTGCGGGGGTCTGGGGTGGAGATGCTGGCCACTTGCTGAATGGGGGTGGGCGTGCCGTAGTAGGAGACCTGAATACGGTCCAGCACACCGGCATTGGCCCGGCCCGCCCGGACGCTGGCAAAGTCCCCCTTCACCGATTCAATGGTCTTGCCCATTTTTACATCGTAGGTTTTGCAGAAATCAGTCATGGTCCTTTCCTCCTATGTCTTTCACAATTGTTCCTATTCTCTCCCCGTGCACTACACGGAGGATGTTCTCCGGATCCTTCAGGGCAAACAAAATGATAGGGATATTGTTGTCCATGCACAGCGATGTGGCGGTGGAGTCCATCACCCCCAGATGGCGGGCCAGCACATCGTCATAGGTGATGCTGTCGTATTTTACCGCCTTCGGATCCTTCAAGGGGTCGGCACTGTATACCCCATCCACATTCTTGGCAAGCAGAATGATATCCGCGTTGATCTCCGCCGCCCGGAGTACCGCCGCCGTATCGGTGGAGAAGAATGGGCTGCCGGTGCCGCAGCCGAAGATGACAACCCTGCCCTTCTCCAAGTGCCGGACGGCCCGGGAGCGGATGTAGGGCTCGGCAATGGACTTCATCTCAATAGCTGTCTGCACCCGCACATCCACGCCCTTGTTTTCCAGCACATCGGCCAGCGCCAGGCAGTTGATGGCGGTGGCCAGCATCCCCATGTGGTCGGCCCGGGTACGGTTGCTCATCCCCCGGCCGTCCTTCAAGCCCCGCCAGAAGTTGCCGCCGCCCACCACAATGCCTACCTGCACACCCTCGCTGGCACAGCGGGCTACCACATCACACACCCTTTCGATGACATCAAAGTCCAGGCCCCGGCCCGCCTCGCCTCCCAGCGCCTCGCCACTCACCTTCAACAGCACACGCTTGTATTTCAGTTCATCCATGGCACACACCCTCTCCCGTTACAAATTTACGGCTCATCTGTACTTAGGCATTATTATACTGGAAAATACTCCTTTTGCATAGGGGGCAAATGAAAATTTTCCGTGTATTTTTCCCCACATGGATTGACGGGCCTCTTCCCTCATACATTGATGGCAAAGGAAAAAGGAGGGCATACTATGATTTGCCGCATCGCCGACCTGCAATATAAGGAAGTCATCGACATTGCCGACGGCACACGGTACGGATTCGTGGGCGACGTGGAGCTGGATCCGGAGCGCGGCGCCATCCAGAGCATTGTTGTGCGGGGGCAGCCCCGCCTGCTGGGGCTGCTGGGCCGTGAGGCGGATGCAGTTTTCCCCTGGTCGGCCGTCAAGCGCTTTGGTGCGGACATTATTTTGGTGGACGGAAACGCCGCGGGCACCCGGAGCCGCAGAAAAAACTGAGCAACTATACAAACAGCCTAGGCACACAAAATTAGCTATTCGGTACAGCTTCTAACTTTTCCCCAAGAAATTGGAGAAAAACACTTGCGTTCCCCTATAGCTTGTGGTAAAATACTTAGGCATTCCGCACGAGAGCTGATTTTTCGCCCGGTGCTTTCCATGAAAGTGGGTGGGAAAAATGAGGTTTTCGGAGGTAAAACCAAAAAACAGGAGGAAAAAATAATGGCAGTCGTATCTATGAAGCAGCTGTTGGAGGCCGGCGTGCACTTCGGCCACCAGACCCGCCGGTGGAACCCCAA
>CAJUQD010000025.1 GCA_910588105.1 uncultured Oscillospiraceae bacterium
ATCTCTTTTTTACCTCCTTCGCCACAAAACTACATTTTTTCCTCGGCGTTTTTTTTACATTTTATCACTGGCGATGACAGTCTGGGCATGGTGGAGTTGGGTGCTGACGGTGTGGTGGGCGGGACGGATGAGGACGAAGAACTCCCGCCGGGGAGGTGATCCCGGCGGGAGGTTGAAGTACCGCTATTAAATTCCTTTGCTGAGAAGGTACACGCAATACTGGTTCATGGACACGCCCTCCTCGCTGGACTTCTGGGCCAGGAGCCTGTGGAGGGATTTTGGAAGCCGCAGCTTGAACTGGCCGCTGTAATCCTCCAGGCGCGTGGGCTCGGGGATGGGAATACCGTCCTCGATGCAGGCGGTAAACCAACAGCGTTTGGCGTCCTCCAGCATTTTGAACCCTTCCTCCAGGGTTTCGGCGCAGGTCATGCACCCGCTCAATTCCGGGCAATGGAGGGCAAATCCCCCTTCTTCCTCGTCGGGGATCACCTCCACCCGGTAGGGCAGGGCCATATAGTAATCCAAATCTTTGCTCATCTCACACCTCCTGGAGATACGCACGGACGGCGTCGGCAACCAAATTGATATACGCTTTTTTCATGGGCGTGTGCTTTGGCAGCGTGATGGGCATACAGCCGTCCTTGCGGAATGTGTAATGGCTGCTGCCCCCGCAGGGCTGCTCCGGCGCATAGCCTATCTTGACCAATGCTTTATATAAATCTTCAAAACGCAGATTTGGGCTTTGTTTTAGGATCTCCGCTACAAGCTTATCCCACTGGCTCAAAACAATATCACCCCACATGATATGCTTTTCCAATACAAATTATAGCACGGTGTCATATATGGTGTCAATAGGCACCGCTTGAATTGAAGGAGGAATTCCCATGAGGGCCGCGACCATGAAAGAGCGCCCGTCCTTCCCACTGATGCGGCAGACGGACGTACAGAGCATTTACCATATGCAGATGCCCCGCTGGCTGTTTTCCGATCCCCGCTACGCCGGCATGGGCCTGGATGCCAAGGTGCGTACACCTTCCTTAGGAAGCGCGCATGAATTTTACGTTTTCAACTGTCACAGGTATGATCCCCAACTCAATCAAGATTCCCACGTACGGATCAGGGAGTCCTTTTATTGTAAAAGAGGTATAGCGCGCACTGATTGGCTTTAAAAGTGTACGGTATCGGTCAGGTGAAAGATCAGCACACTGAATCAATTTCCTATACAAAGCGCTTGCCTTGGCCTCCCCTATTTCCCCGCACAGTATACGCCATGTCCAGGAAATGCCGCTGCCCCGCTGGAGGAAGCCTGTGAGATGGCTGTCTAAGGGGTCTTCCCCATCGCAGTATTCCATGAAATAAGCGACAATGTTCTCCCACTGGAAGGCAATGCGGCCTTTATCCAGTAAAACGGGCCAAAACGCTTTTTGTTCAACCTCGCGCAAGCTTTCCAGTACAGTTTCCAAGTGCTGGATGTATGCGCTCCCGTCTTCTTCGTCTGTTTCAGGATGATTCAACAATGCCAAGGCGGCCTGCGGGGCATCGGAGAAGCTTGGGTCGTCCTGGCTGAGTATGACGCCCAGATATTCTGGGAAGTCCGCTTCAACTCTTCGGGTCAGCGGTTCATTCGGCTTAGTGGTTAGGTAGGTATAGCTCCGTTCCAGCGCCTCACCTTTGGGTGCATCGTAGAATAGAGACAGCCACAGCTCCAGCATCTCCCTGTTCAGCTCGTATAGATTTTCCCGGTAGATCCGTTCTGCCAGTAGTATATCCTGCTCCCGAAGGCTCAGGCTGGGGAAGCGGACCTTCAAAGTGCGCAACACAGTTGTTAGTTTTTCCGCATCTGCCAAATCATCAATTTGCAGAAAATCCTTCCTGCTTACGATTGCGTCAGCCAACCAATCATCATGATTTATTTGCTGTAGTGATTTCGAACAATAATTGAGCAGCGTGTCCACTGCATACTTTTTCCACTCACTGTCGCTGAGCAATCCTCGTTCCGTCCATGTCTCAAACCAGTGGGGAACGACATCATTGACAACTTGAACCAAGTAGTCCCGGTGCGGCGTAGTCCGCCAAAGCGCAAAGGGAAACGTAAAGGCCGATTCATCCGTCTCAGACCAACGATCCACGGATTCCAGCCAGATCCGCAAAAGCCGGCAGTTCTTCTGCTCTAAAATATAGTTGAAAAGCGAAAAGTTTCCGATTTCCTCCAGGGCAAAATAGGATTCGTCTGTCCACTCCAGCACAAGAGCCGGGGAGTCTAACGGATAAGAATAATCTGGCTTCCGATGGTTGGTCAGTCCAAGTAGAAAGTTCTTGTCTCGGATTGACAAGCTGTTCGGGTAAAAATAACTGATGTAAATGGAGTAATCTTCATCAATATAGCCATCCCGAATCAGATATTTCAGCAAGCCAAACTCGCGGCTGGCGATAATATAGTTAAATTCCTCCTGCTTTTCGGGGAGAGATTCCAGTGCCCAAATACTGCTGTCGGCGTCAATCAGCTCGGACAGCTTTTTTGTATTCAGCAGGTTTTGTTCCTGTGTGATCTCGGCCAGACGTGACTGCAGACGGCTGGATTGTCTGTAATTCAGATCCTCAAGAGCCAACTTCCGGCGCTGATATTCTGCATTTTCTTCCATTTTTTTGCGCAAATTGTTAACTGAAGCAGATTCATTGTTATAGTAACTGCGGTATCCCACCGTTTTAGCCGCTAAAATTCTCTTCACTAACTCTATCCGGCTTAAATCAGTGCTTATGTTGGTGTTATCAATGGCGTTGATGCTGCTGGATGTGGGTAAATACAGCGCATTCAACTCGTCAATGCTCTGGAGATGCTCTTGCTGTGCTTGCTTGATTCTCTCTTGAATCTGCTGGGTTGCTTCATCCAGTTTGGCGCGTTGATTTGTCAATAGGGTTTCACGAGCCGCAAACAGGCTATGTACATATCCCGCTCCCCGCTGGAGCTGCTCAAAATCCTTTGGAAACAGGTTTTTATAAATGATGATCGCCAACTGATGGTTTGCATCACGGTGCAGGTTATTCCCGTCCAGCAGCCCTTGGTATACGATATACTCGTTTACGATATTGTTTATCAGTCTTAGATCTGTCAGATACAGGGAAACTGCCCGGAGGAACTTTGGTTCAAACACGTCCTGGAAGCCCGCTTGAGCAAACCGCTCTTGCATGAGATCATAGGCGTTGTCCGTGGCAATCACCGGGACAACCGGGATGATAAAGTCAAAGAACTTGCTTCGATTCGAGGATGAGAAAACATCATCGCGGATCAAATAGAAAAACTTCGGCACCGATTTTCCTTCTGGACTGTACGCATCGGGGGTCCGCTGCTTGCGCTGATAGAGCAAATCACTGATTTCCTTCAGCTTTTCAAAGATTTGAGTGACATCGTAGCGGTCCAAATCTTCAAAAACAACGGCATCAGCATCGGAATGTTCAAAAAGGTACAGCACTTCATTGAGATATTTATCAAAAAAAGAATCCTCTGTATTCTCAAACACCTCAATTCCAACGATCCCCTTTACGTCTAACTTCTTGAATAATCGTTGGAAATCATGGGCCTGTGTAAAATGATATAATGCCAGACCACCTAAAAGGAAGCAAAGCAGAATGGCGGCAACGCGGAGCGAAGGGGATGCCGTCCAACTGATGTCCAGCGGGCCGGGGGACAGGGTTGCCGCAAACGCTTTCCATGCGTCGAATCGTATTGCGTAGAGAAGGAGCAAAGCGTAGATTGTGCAAAAAATGGTCAATATGATGTGATAGTGGAGCCGACCATCTATTTTAATGCGAAACTGCGATTGTTTGACGTTTTTTGGATCGATTTGGTGGAGCAGCCGGTTTAATATTTTCCCTTCCAAAAGCTTGGCGGTATCTTTTGGACTGGCCGACTCACCCTCTTTATCAAAATCAGCAAGAGAAATATGAAGGAACTTCTTAGCTGTGCAGCATTTTTCATAGCTGTTGATCACGCTGCTTTTCCCTGATCCATAGGAACCGGACAAGGCCACATTGCGAATTTCCTCGTGTTCCATCGCATAATCCAACGCATCTTGGTAGCTGTGCAAATCCACATCGTCTTTGGGTAAAAGAGACTGGAAGTTTTGTTGAGCCATAAAGCATCTCTCTTTCTAATGACAGATGTCAAAATAAAGCAGCGTTGACCTGTGATGCAGAGGTTTCATATTGGTATTTTACCAAACAGACAAGAAAAATGCAAATTTTTTACGATAGATCCTGAATCTTGTATCTGCTGCAAGTTTGTTCAGCCTTTGCCTTTTCCTTTCTTCCGCTGAACCAACTCAAACGTCTCTTGGTCAATGATTGGCTCATGGGCATTTTCTACCAAGTACGAATCAAGCTGACCCATGTTCTTCTCCCGTCTGCCCGTTAAAAAGTCAGCCGTGAAAGTTTTCTGCATCCGCACCTCGCCAACGTATTTCTCATTACTCAGCATTCGGTCAATAGTGGAGGTACTCCACTCCGATTTGCCTGTCACCGTTTTAATCCCATGTTCCTCCAAATACCGCTTAATTTTGCGCACCCCATTGCCCTGGATGTAGAGCTCGAAGATTTTGCGGACGATCTCTGCCTCCTCCGGCACAATTTGCAGGATGCCGTCCGGTCCTTTGGTGTAGCCAAGGAACTGTGTGTGGTTCAGTACAGTTTTCCCACTTCTCATGCGGTGATGGATACCAAACTTGATATTTTCGCTGCGAAAGTGGCTTTCGGCTTGCGCGAGGGCCGCAAGTTGGTCAATCATGCTGTCACTGAGATTCAAAGTGTTCAGTCCTCCTATTTCAATGTAAATCCCGATATTCATTCTTTTGAGCTTTCTGACTTGCCGTATCGTTTCCAGCGCATCCCGACCAAAACGGCTGAGAGACTTCACTAAAATCAAGTCTGCCTTTCTTTTGTGACAATCTTTCATAAGTTTCTGATAGCCAGGGCGGTTGGTAGTGCGAACGCCGGATGCAACGTCCGAATATACTGCAACGAACTTCCAATTTGGATTGCGTTTGATAAAATTTGTGTAGTAGGCAATCTGTGCTTCCAGACTGTGGCGCTGTTCCTCATGGCGGGTGCTGACCCGGCAGTAGGCCGCTACCCGAAGCCGCCTGACTTCGATGGGAACATCTCGCTTTCTCTGCGGAATCTCAGTCACTTTTCTGGACATAGCAAACCCTCCACGACAATACTGGACTTCAGTATATCATGGAGGATTTGTAATAGAAAAGCTACATTTCGCCCTAAACTAAGGGCAAAATGTAGCTTTCAACTTGGCTCAATGTTGCGAAATCGCTTTTTTAATCCACCAAAGCAGACATTTGCAAAGCAATCCTTATATGGCCTTCTGGTTACATGACACTTATTCGCCGCATATTCAGAGCCTCTATAGGCGGCGGAGAAGTACACAAAACTGGTTTAACGTTCTTGTTCTGTTGAAAAAAGTCAACTTATTCAAGTAAGGCATTGATTTTGGACATCGCTTGTTGCTGCATTTCTTTTTGGCTACCTGTAATGGTAGTGTAAGGAAGATGATAGTTTTGCAACAGCATCAAAACTGTCTGAGAAATTTGTTCCTGATAGTCCTCATTTGAAGGCCGTATACCATCCTGTTCTATAGGGAATTGTATTGGTAAATAAAGGTATAAATTGAACTCTTTCTGCTCCAATTCCCAAACTCGACGTAATAGCTCCAATTCGCGAAGGGTAATTAATGAATGCCCATTATTTTGATTCGTCAATGCGTAGGCATATGAATCCAGCAAAGTTCGGTCACTCAAGTATATCTCATATTCCTGAGCTTGAGCAAGAGAAGCAAGATAATCAACAATATATTCTACATAGGAACTCATCGTAGCAGACATTCCTAAAGAATATCCTCGGGCAATAATGCCTCGAGCAATGCCTTCTGCGAAAAGAACCTTATGTCCCACTTGATAATATTGATATAGGTACCGACCCAGGGTTGTTTTGCCAACCCCATGAGCTCCACTCAACGCAATCCTCATAAAGTGTCTCCATACAATAAGTGTTTCATCAATATGGCTCCTACATCCTGTGTATCCCGAGCTTCACAAACTACAACAGTATCCAATTCCAGCTTAGACACGGCGGCAATGAAATTTTCTGCTGTAGGGTGATATGGCATATCTGCCTCAACATCAGATATGTCCGAAAATGCCTTATGTTTTTTCTCTCCATTATGGTCATATTCTACGGGATACATATGGATGTGCAGCTTTTTCAATACATTCGAACCCAGGCTGTTAACAGCTTGACTAAATATTCCAAGGATCGAGCACGCATTCTCCAGACTGCCCATCTGAAAAGCGTGGATGTGGGCCATATCTAAACAGGGTCTGGCATACTTTACCGAGCCGCAAATCTCCAGAATTTCATCAACGCTGCCAAGTTGGCCTCGCTTACCCGCTGTTTCCGGGTAAACATAAATGCCTGCTGGAATCTGCGGCTCAAGTTCTTGGAGGGCGTCAATCATGCGCGCCATTCCAATCCGCCGATCCTCTTGTGTCTTGCCGGGTGGGTACCCCGGATGAAAGATGATACGCTCAGATCCCAATAGTTGGGCCAGGTGGACACATTGCAGCATCCGCCGCTTGGATCGTTCCACCACATCAAGATTGCGGCTTGCAAACGCAATATAATATGGAGCGTGGATTGATATTCCAATCCCGTACTCTTCTGCCAGTTTTCGATATGCTACAGCTTGTTTTTCTGGCATTTTCACCCCGTAGGTGTTCTGTAGCTCAATCCAATCCAGTCCGAGACTGTGAAGCCATTCGAATATCCGTTCTCTTTTGCTTTTATACGGGCTTTTTCCAAAATTCGGCGGAAAACCTGCCACTCCAAACTTTATCCCCATAGCATACCTCGGTTTTCTTCGAGAGAGAGCTTTTCCACCAGCCCCGCCGCCGCGCAGAAGCCACTCCAGCAGGATTGAACAAAGCCCCGGGAAATCCCCGCTGCATCGCCAATCACCCAAACTCTGGAGTCAGGGGTACAAAACTCCTCATTTGTCCGAACCAGAGGGTTCAAGCGATCTGCTGAGGGCATAACCACACGAGTCTCTTCAGCTCCGGCCCCCAAACGCCCCGAGGCGAGGAGAAAGTCAGCGAATCGAGCGATTGCAGAAAACAGCTTTTCGTGCTCCGGCTTCTTGGAAATGCTTTTCCAATTCTTCAAAAACCAGCCTAACGAGATATCCCTATTTACCATATCCTGATATGCCATCAGATATTCGATTGCGGCTTCGGTGCCCATACAATCTGTCAATCTGGCCAAAATCCCGATGTTTACCTCGTGTGATATCTCCTTTCCGAAATGCCCATCATAGTAGGTTTGACCGTAGTAGTGCAAGGTTGCCAGTGTGCCTCCAGAGCATACGCAGAATGTTCGGACAGATACGTCCCCATAGTTTGCTTTCAGTTTAACATCCTGGCCCGCTTGATAAAATATGCCGCTCTTCCGCCGGGGAAATAGTAGTCTGATTCCCAGATCGACGGGTTGCTGGATGAGATGGGTGGCCGGTAAGAGCTGAGGGAGCTCTCTGGCAAAAGAGCGCCCGCAGGCCAGCACTAAAAATCGAGTAAGAATTCTATGTGTCTGGCCGTCCATGTCGGTGTAAAATACTACTTTCCCGTTTGCATCATCACAATATCCGGTCAGGCGGCTATTTGTGCACAGGGTAGCCCGCCGGCTTACAGACTGAATCAGTTCTTGGATAAAACGGGACATATCCTGCTGTAGGAGCAACTGGGTGTCATAAATTTTTTCATAACAGCGGTTCGCAAAGTCGCAACTTATGGCCGTTTCGTCGTGTAATCTGTTAGGGATAGCGCTAAATTGGGAAAACTGCCGTTTCATCTGCTGGTAAAAGGAACGAGAGTACTGCGATGCGGTTTTTCTCCAGATTTCTCCAGAAGCTGGAGGGAAACATAACTTTCCCCCCCCAACGGTTCCCGCCCCGCCAAGTCCTTCAAGTAAATTGGGAGAATCGGAGGATAGCCGTTCCAGGTAGGACTGCCCTTGTTCCAGGATCAACACACGGCAGGAGGTTAGACGGCATAACTCGCTCGTGGCAGTTAAGCCGCTGATACCGCCTCCAACAATGGCTACATCAAATTTTTCCATTTTTCGTCGTCTCCCTACTTGTCTTTTTCCTCAGGTTCCGGCACCTTAGGCTTGTCCATGTCGCATAGCTTCTCCGCCATACAGGCATATTTTGTATCCAATTCGTCCTGCCGCCTTTGCAACCGTCTGTATTCCTCATTTATACTATCAGGTAACTTATCTTTCAGTTTAAGGAGTTCCCTCTCAATAGCTTCTTGAGCCAATTGATCAATTTTTTTCGTCCTACGCGCGGCATAGGCAAAAAATGCAACTCCAATTACAACTGTAAAAACAATCAAGGCAATTAAAATAATACAGGGAACCAACCATGGGTATTGTTCAAACACAGTCTCAGTTTGGCTTATCTCCTTGGCTATAGGATTTCCACTTAAATATGTATTAAACATCTCCTGACGTGCCATTATTTTGACAAGTTCCTGGTAAAACATCCAAATCATTGAGCCTACCCCAAGAGAAATGACTCCCGTCACGACCGAAACCAAAATTTCCAACGACCTTTGCTTTTCCCGAATTCGGTCATGCACTCGTTCTGCGATGTCCTTCAAGGTATCTTCACGTGCAAAATAATCCTCGAACTTTAGATCGAACCGATTCACAGCACTGGCTACATCACGTTCGGCCTTGGCATACAGGCCGTTTAGCCCGCAGTCCGAAGGGAGTCTTTTCTGCTCATAGAACCAACGGACTTCTCCAATTCCGCGTTTGTGCTCGCTGGCATACTGGGACTTAATGTATTTTTCTGTTTCGTTATTTTTGCTATCCTGAATCAGCTTTTCCCGCTGATTTTGGTTCAGATGCTCCCCCGCATAAGAAAACTCAATCGTAGCGATTTTGTCGTTTTCGTCCATATAGATTGCATTGCCGCTCAGGTTGTGAATAAAACAATAGAGTTTCCCCTCATAGAACGGTTCCACCTGAGTAGCCTGCTGACTGATGAGTGCTTGATAGACTTTGGACAGCTTTAGGTCAAAACGCCCAACAACTAAAGCATGATACTTTACTGCCGCAGTATAGGTATCCACGGTTTCCTTAAGCTCAATAATAGCCGAGCCATAGGGGGGGATAGTAAGGGTATGCCGTGAGGATCTTGGTATTTCATATTTCTGGCTACCCCTTTCATCGCGGTTCAAAATTTGAAGTTCTGTGTCGCTTCCGATATGGAACAACCGCCACCTTGCTCGATTCAAGTCATCATCTTGTTTTTGAGAATTGTCGAAGACATAATGGCATGAACCCAAGCGAAGATCATAGGAGGTAAGCTGATAACTTGTTTTATCACCCTCTTGAATGATACCAAGATCCCTCAACTCCCGGCAGGTTAACACACTACCACCTTTACCTGTTGAGACCTTCTCCTGACTTCTTGAAAAGAATCCCATTTCAGCGTTACCCCCACCCAAAGCAATCATTATGTTTATCATAGCATAGTTCCAGGATGTTTTCAAGCGGGGGGGTTGCCGGAAACTTCGTGAGAACAAAGTTTTGCAAAGCCATTTCCGTGACTTAGAAAAACATCTGCACTGCATGTTCTTTCTCGGGAGAATTGCTCCGACGCATATTTTCCATTTGAGCCAATTTGAATGCTTCGTCGGAAATAATGGCCTCGTGGGAACCAGAATCAAACGGATGATAAAAATGCAAATTTTTCTTGAGATAATAGATCTCATCTCCGAAGTCGGCCTGCTTGACTTCTAACTTTGCCCTTTCATTCTCTGCACTAACTCAAAGATTTCCCGCCCAATGATGGGCTCATGCGCATTTTCCACCAAGTATGCGTCAAGCTGACCCGTATTCTTTTCCCGCCTGCCGGTCAAAAAATCGACCGTAAAGGTTTTCTGCATCCGAACCTCGCCAATGTACTTTTCGTTGCTCAGCATTCGATCAATGGTTGAGGTGTTCCACTCCGATTTGCCTGTTACCGTTTTGATTCCATGCTCCTCCAGATACCGCTTGATTTTGCGCACCCCGTTACCTTGGATGTAGAGTTCAAAGATTTTACGCACGATCTCAGCTTCCTCCGGCACAATTTGCAGGACGCCATCCGGCCCTTTGGTGTAGCCGAGAAACTGCGTGTGATTCAACACAGTTTTTCCACTTCTCATGCGGTGGCGGATACCGAATTTGATGTTCTCGCTGCGGAAGTGGCTTTCGGCTTGCGCGAGGGCCGCAAGCTGATCGATCATGCTGTCACTGACATTCAAAGCATTCAGTCCTCCATTCTCAATGTAAACCCCGATATTCATTTCCTTCAACCTCCTGATTTGACGAATAGTTTCCAGCGCATCCCGACCAAAACGGCTCAAAGACTTCACCAGGATCAAGTCTACTTTCCTTTTGGTGCAGTCTCTCATGAGTTCCTGATAGCTGGGGCGCTGATCAGTGCAAGTACCAGATGCAGTATCAGAATACACTCCAACCAATACCCAATTGGGATGGTTTCGAATGTAATTGGTGTAGTAGCTGATTTGGGTCGCCAGACTACGTTGCTGTTCCTCGTGATGAGTACTGACACGACAATAGGCCGCAACACGGAAACGTCGCTTTTCAGCGGACAGCTGTTGTACTGCTTCCAGGATCAAAGTCACTTTTCTGGGCATAACAAAACCTCCATGATAATTGCTGAATAGCAGTATATCACGGAGGTTTGAAATTAGGAAAGCCACATTTCAGCCCTGTAAGGCAAGGCTAAAATGTAGCTTTCAACTTGGTGCCGGTGGTGGGACTCGAACCCACACGGGGGATTAGCCCGGCGGATTTTGAATCCGCTACGTCTACCAATTCCATCACACCGGCAGGTGCAATGGAATCATACCACGTTTTGCCCAGGAACGCAAGGGTCAACCGCCTTATTTTTCCGAATTTTCTTTTCCGTCCTCCAGATCCAGGTCGGCTACAGTGAGGGCCATCAGGTCCTTTTTCTCCGGAGCTTCCATGGAAGCCACACGGTTGGCCTGGCAGGCCACCGCGGCCTCAAACACGTTGCGCACGTCCCGGGCGTTGCCGAAATTTTCGTCCCGGCGCTCATAGAGTACCTGGAATGCCTCGGCGACCGCTTTGTCTGCCGCCTCGTCCAGCTCATAGCCGTTTTTCCTGCATATGGAACGGAAGATTTCCGCCAGCTGCCCGCCGTCGTAGTCCTCAAAGTAGAAATATTTATTGAAGCGGCTCTCCAGCCCTGGGTTGGCGTGGATGAAGTTCGCCATCAAATCTGTGTATCCCGCCACAATGACGATCAGGTCGTCCCGGTGGTCCTCCATCCCCTTGAGCAGCACTTCGATGGCCTCCCGGCCGAAGTCATTGGCGTTGTCCTGGTTGGCCAGGGCGTACGCCTCGTCGATAAACAGCACCCCGCCCAGGGCCTTGTCGATGGCCTCCTGGGTCTTGAGGGCTGTCTGCCCCACAAAGCCCGCCACCAGCCCGGACCGATCCACCTCCACCAGCTGTCCCTTGGACAGTACCCCCACGGCGTGGTAGATTTTGGACAGCAGCCGGGCCACCGTGGTTTTTCCAGTGCCGGGATTGCCCATAAACACCAGGTGCAGCGACATGGGGGGCACCGGCAGCCCCGCCTCCTGGCGCAGCTTGCGCACCTTGACCAGATTGATGAGGCCCTTTACGTCCTCCTTCACCTTGGCAAGGCCGCACAGCCCGTCCAGTTCGGCCAGCAGCTCCTCCAGGGAGGGCTCCTTTTTCGCGGGAGGCTCCTCCTTTTCCGTCTCACCCCTGGGAGGGGCGGGGGACACCGCCTCGTCCTCCGGGCGGCCTGTTTTGACCGGGGCGCCATCGGTGCGGCGGGCCACAAACTCATTCACGTCCAGCGCTGACTTGCCGCCCCGAACCCCCGCGTGGTCGCAGTAGGCGGACAGGGAGTCGGCGCAGGAATTGACAAAACCCGCCTCCGCCTCGCTCACCTTGCCGTCCACAGCGGCGAACAGCAGAGCCATCAAGGTGAAGGTGTCCACAAACCGGCGGCTCTGGCTGCGTCCTCCCTCTAGGTCTGCCTGGACCAGACGGCGAAAGAAATTGGGCAGCGCAAAGCCGGGAAAGTCCGCCACGGCGGAGGCCAGCTCCCAATACAGGGCGGTGGGCACCGGGTTCCCCTTGGAATACAGGGCGTTGTAATACTCCACGTGGAGGGGGGTGAGCCCCTGGTCGGCGTGCCACACGCCGCAGGCGCACTGGCGCATGAAGCCATCGGCCTCCCGGCCAAAGGCCACCCGGGCAGCGGGGTCGGCGATCTGGCGGCGGAAGGCGGTCATCCCTTCATCGTACTGTTTGTGGACGGCGGCAGGGGTCATGGGCTGAGACATGGCGGCACGCTCCTTCTCTATATGTGTCCCGGCCAGGCCGGGGCTTGGATCTGCTGACCCAATTATACTCCATTTCAGCCCGGGCCGCAAGGGCAAAACACAGCAGGGTTACATAATAAAAGGATTGACGAACGGGCGGAAAACGTGTAAAATATATAGTAACCGACAAGTTTCGAGTTTCCCGTCCAAGGAGGAATCCCAATATGCCGTCCAAGCCTTCCCGCGACACCCTGATCCACTGCGCCGCCTGCGGCGAGGATTACAGCGCCACCTACCGACGCTGCCCCTTCTGCGGAGAGCGCAACGACCCCCGGCGCACCCCCGCCCGCGGCGAAGCGCCGCCGCCCCCCGCCCGGGGCAGGGAAGAAGAGGAGCCGGACGACGGCTTCGTCTTCAGCGGACAGGATGCCTTTGACGATGCGCCGGAAGAGGAGTATTACGCCCCCCGGCCCAAGGGCGGCAAGCGGCTGGCCCCCAAGCAGGGCGGCGGCTTCGACTTGCCACCCGTCAACTGGCCCAGGCTCATCACCTTCCTGTGCTCGCTGGTCATCATCGTGGCGGCGCTGGTCATCGTGTTCACGTTTATCTATCCCCAGCTCCACGGCAAGCAGGAACCCAAGCCGGAGGAATCCCCGTCCCTGCCCCCCGTGAGCCAGGGGCCGGAGGTTGATCCCACCCCGGGCGCGAGCCAGCCCGCCGTCTCCGCAGACCCTGTGCCGCCCACTGTAGAGCCCGACCCCGTCGTGCCCGCCTTGTCCGCCATTGTGCTGAAAAATTCCGATGGGATGCAGGTTACCGATATTACCCTGCGCGTGGGCAGCAGCGCCCAGCTCACCGCCGAGTTCACCCCCGCCGGCTGGACGGGCCAGGTGACCTGGAGCTCCACCAACCCGGAGTATATCACCGTGAGCAATACCGGATACGTGACCAATGTGAATGACAGCGGCGCGTTCCATAATGTGTACATCACCGCAGAGGCGGACGGCGTGTCCGTGCAGTGCATTGTCCGGGCGCTGGCGGGGGACACTCCCGTCCATTCCGCCCCGCCGCCCTCCGATTCCCAGCCCCCGGCCTCCCAGGAGCCGGGCGGGAACCAGACGTCCGGCGGCGTTACCGTGGGCCGTTCGGGCACCATTGTCAACGCCGAGGGCGGGCTGCGGGTGCGCTCCGGCCCGGGCACTTCCTATGAGATTCTGGATAGCCTGGTCAACGGCAACCCCGTGCAGGTGGTTGCGGCGGCGGAAAACGGCTGGTACCAGATCAGCTACAGCGGCGCAGGGGGCGCCGCCATGTACGGCTACGTCCTGGGCGACTACATTTCCACCGACTGACAACAGCGGAGCGCCGCCCCGGCGGGCGGCGCTCCTGATTTTTGGAGGGATTGCTATGCTGAATGTGGAGCGCGTCAGTGTCATGAATCTGGAAAACGCCATGCGGGGGGCCCGCAACCCCATGAACAGCTGGGCCCGGTCAGACAGCGGGTACAACGGGCAGGGGGAGTACGTGCTGGGGGAGAACGATTTGGATCTGGCCGCGCGGCTGTGCGCCTCGGGCAGCGACCATCGGAAGTTCATCCGGCAGATCTTCGTATCCATGGACATCACCGCCCCGCTGTACTGGTGGAAGGAGTTCGACACCTATAAAATCGGCACCGTGGCCAACTCCACCTCTACCATGCACAAGCTCCACGCCCGCCCCCTGGAGCTGGGCGATTTCTCCGCCGACCACCTCACCCCCGCCTCCCTGGCGGAGTTCGGACGGTATATTGCCTATCTGGAGACAGTGCGGCAGCGCTTTGTGGCGGACGGAAACCGGGCGGACTGGTACGATCTTATCCAGCTGCTCCCCGCCAGCTACAACCAGATGCGCACCGTCACCCTGAATTACGAGGTACTGGCCAACATCTACTATGCCCGTCGGAACCACAAGCTGGACGAGTGGCATGTGCTGTGCGCCGCCATTTTGGAGCTGCCCTATGCCCGCTGCCTGCTGGGGGCTATCGGCGGCGAGGCGCTGGAGCCGGAGGGGGGGCAATGAGTATGGGGTACCGAACCATCGACCTGGAGCACTGGCCCCGCCGGGAGCACTTCGCCTACTTCAGCGCCATGGCCGATCCCTACGTAGGGGTGACGGCGGAAGCGGATATTACCGATTTCCTGTCCGCGATCCGGGGGGCGGACCTGCCCTTTTTCCTCAGCTTCCTCTACTGCGCCGGGCGGGCGGCCAACGCCGTGCCCCAGCTGCGCCAGCGCATTGTGGACGGCGCGCCGGTGGAGTTTGCCCGCTGCGACACCTCCCATACGGTGCTGCGGGAGGACGGCACGTACAGCTACTGCCGCCTGGACTGTATGCAGCCCTTTGAACAATACCTGCCCGCCGCCCAGGCCCTCCAGGAGCAGGCCAGGGAGCGGGGTGGGCTGGATGACGGGGAGGACGCAGCCAGTCTGTTTTTCGTCTCCACCCTACCCTGGGTGCGCTACACCGCCATCCGCCAGCCGGTTCCCACCCCCGCGGACAGCAACCCCCGCCTCACCTGGGGCCGGTTTTGGGAGCAGGGGGGCCGGGTGTCCATGCCGATAACGGTGCTGTGTAACCACGCGCTGGTAGACGGCGCCCATATTGGGGCGTTTTTCCAGGAACTGGAGCGGGAGATCGGAACCCTGGCCGCCCAGGTGCGGCAAAGGCCCCAGGGCTGAGCGGGCGGTTGCCCTCAGCGGATGAAGTTGGTGGCCTGGCGGGGCTCCTTTTCCGGCAGGCCGAAGGCTTCCCTGCCCAAGGCGATGCTCTTCATCAAAAACGTCATGTTCCGGGCTAGAGCGCGCATGGTCTGGAGGCCCTCGGCGTCCTGGGCTGCCTCCCCCGGCAGGCGGCCATGGACGCTGTTCCAATACTGGCTGGAGGCCACCGGCATCCCGGAGATGGTGAAGAATTTGTTTAGCTCGTCGAAGGTGGCGGACAGCCCACCCCTTCGGGCGGCCACCACGCTGGCCCCCACCTTCATGGTTTTGTCGAAAGGCGTGCTGTAAAAAAGCCGGGTGAGCAGCGCAACCAGGGTAGCGTTGGCCGAGGCGTAGTACACCGGGCTCCCCACCACCAGGCCGTCGCTGGCCTCAAATTTGGGGGCCAGCTCGTTGACGGCATCATCAAACACGCACCTGCCCAGCTTGGCGCAGCCACCGCAAGCCACGCACCCGCGGATCTGCTGTGCGCCCACCTGGATCAGCTCGGTCTCCACCGCTTCGGACTGGAATATCCGCTCCATCTCGTGGAGGGCGGCGGCGGTATTGCCGCCGGAGCGCGGGCTTCCGTTGAGCATAAGGACTTTCATAATATGTACCTCCCTTGAAAGATTGACACGGACAGTATACCACATCCGGCGGAAGCTGGGGAGGGGAATTGGAAGAAAAACGCCTGCCGGAACACTCCGGCAGGCATTTCCTGTCCGCGTCTGTGCCTGTACCCAACTCAACCCGGAAAAAAGGCCAGGAAGCATATTGAACTTCAACCAGAGGCATGGTATAATGTACCGAAACTTTAGTCCGCCTACCCGCTGCTGTTGACAATGGACGGCAATGGGGGAGTGGCTTTTATAAGGAGTATCTGATGAAAAACAACCGCTTTTGCGGAGGGCGGGGGCTGACGCTGCCGGACTGCATGGTCTGGTGACGGTGGCTGGGTGCGCCGTTTTCAAGCGGAAGCACAGCATGAATGAAGGGGAGTGACCACATGGATCAGGAAGTCAATCAAATAGAGCAGCCTGCCCAGGAGGGGTCCCGCTTGGATGAGTTCTCTGAGGCCTTTAACACCATGACCCGGCAGCTCAAAGAGCGGGAGGACCAGCTGAAGCGGGAAATCCAGCGGGCCCAACGCCGGGCGGAAATCATTGAGAGTTACACGGAAATGCTGGTGGAGCTGCTGGCCCAGCAGGATGAATGGATGCTGGTGGTGGACCGGGAAACCCGGGAGATCGTCCACTGTAACAAGAGAACCCGGGGCGGCGAGGAGGGCGGCTCGTACTGTGACAGCTGCCAGCATCGGCTCCCCATTCAGCCAAAGTTGCTGGAGTGGGACGACTCGGAGCGGTACCGCATCTGGGAGCAGGAGGAAGGGGGGCAGGGCGGCTGCTACCGCATTATTTCCTTCCCCATTGAGTGGAAGGAGCGACCCTCCTGGATCCATATCGTCATGGATGTCACCGCCGAGAAGATGAACGCCCGGCACCTCAGCGACGGGATTTACCAGGATATCAACACCGGCATCAGAAACCGCCTGTTTTTGGATGAGTTCATGGGCCAAGCGCTGCGGGAGCGTCAGAATATTACCCTGTGCTATCTGGATCTGGAGGGCGTGTCGGACATCAACACCGCCTACGGGCGGAAGGTGGGGGACGCCTATATCCAGAATTTTGTGGAGATCGTCCGGAAGAACTTCCGCAGCGGCGACACCTTTGCCCGCATTCAGGACGACAAATTCTGCCTGGTGCTCACCGGGAATGTGAAACACCTCATTGAGCGGAAGATGGACGAAATTTTGACCACCTTCCAGCGGGATGACGACCGGGTATTCTGCCATGAGTGTAATTTCAAATACAGCATTGTGGAGGTTGAGGGACAGTCCAATATGTTTACCCTCGACAAGCTGCTGGTCGAGGCGGAGAATATCGTTGAACGCAAGAAGCGCAGGCAGCGCAGAAAGCGCGGTCCGATGGACTTTCAGGATTGGTAGGCTGGAAGGCGGCGGGGTATCTATGGATGCCCCGCCGCCTTTTGGCCTCTATTCCGTTCCCGGCTTACTCAACCCAGCGCCTTTTTCAGCGCGGCCAGAAGCGCCTCCCGGGTGAGGGGCTTGAACAGCACCCCCTGGGCGCCGATGCCGTAGAGTTCCTGGAGCATGTCGTCATCTCCAAGGGAGGAAATCATAAGAATTTTGGCCTTATCGTGCTCGTACATGAGAACCTGGGCTGTCTCCAATCCGTCAATGCCCGGCATAATGATGTCCATGGTCACCAAATCCGGCTGTACCTCGCCGTAACGGGCGATGGCCTCTTCACCGTTTTCACAGTATGCGACCACCTCATAGTCGCTGTTCTCCAGCAGCTTGCGGATTTGCAGCGCCATGATCCGGGAGTCATCCACTACCATGATTCTTTTTTTCATAAAGCTGTCCCCTTCTTTTCCTTTGTTGCGCCGGCGCGTTACATCACAACAATTTCGCCGCACACCATTTTTGCCACGCACTGCCGCTCCTCGTGGCGCAGGCGGATTGTCTCGTCCTCAATGGTGATTTCCGTTCCGGCGTAGGCCACGCCGCACTCCAGCCGGCCCTCTTCCCGATCCTTCAGCTCCTCCTGGATGTCCAGAAGGTCTTCCTCAAGCTGCTGCAGCCGCAGTTCTGCGGTGTTCAGCCGCACCCGGACCTTGCTGATTAAGCTGGCCTTCACCGGGCTGTCCAGCTGGCACTCCAGCTTTTCCAGTTCCATCTCCAGCCCCTTCAGCTCCCGGCGCACCAACTCACGCTCAAAATTGGTGCAGGGCAACCCGCCCAGGGTAATGCCCGTCCGGCACTCCGACTTGGATCCCACCGTGGTGGCGCTCACTTTTTGGGCCGCCCAGATCCGGCCGCCCATGATGGTTCCCCGGCCGGAGCGGACCAGGACCTCGCCATCGCAGTAGACGCTGCCGTTGATAATGGCGTCGGTCTGGAGATTTTCCCGGACGTAGATGGTGGCGTTTTCAATATACTTGGAGAAAATGCACCGCTGGGCCCGGACGGTGGTGGTACCGTCCCCTAAAATGCCTTTGACCACGGTGAGGTCGCCGCCGGCATCCACGGTGCTGCCCGCTTCGATGACGCCGCCCACCCAAATGCTGCCCATGGCTCGGACGGTGAAACCGGTGAGCACATCGCCCTTGATGTTCACGTCCCCCAGGAATTTGATGTTGCCGGTGGAGAAGTCCACGTCCCCGTCGATATCAAGCACGGGCTTGACCTGGAAGCTGCGGCCGGTAAATTCCACGTGGCCGGACACCGAGGCCACCAGCGCGTCTTCGTCGTCGCTGAGCTCTGTGTTGCGCCCTTTCGGCAGGGGGACGGATTTGCCGCTCTTGGCGGGGATTTCCTGTCCCAGCACCGTACAGCCTGGTTCGCCTTCGGTGGGGCGTATCAGGCGGCAGATTTCCTGCCCTTCTTTCACATTGTGGATCAGGTTCAAGGCGGCGTAATTCACCTGGTCGAATTCATCCACCTCCAATACCCGTTCCACAACCCGGGGGAAGTAATCCACAATATTGCCGTTTTTCCCGTCGAAGGCGGGTTTGCCCTGGGCAATTAAAAACAAGTTGAAGTAGCGGCTCTCGTCATGGGACAGCCGGTCCAGCAGGCGCTCGTTCACCCCGTAGGTAATGTTCTGTTCCTCCATGGCCTGGAGGAGCATATTGCGGGACAGTTCCCGCCCCTGATCGGTGGGGGGGAGGACCAGCACCCAGGCGTACAGTTTGTCGGAGGAGACAAAGAACCAGGGGAAGGCGTCCAGCCCGTTGGGTTTGGATTCCTCCTCGCTTTTGTCCCCCTCCTTTTTTTGCGGCTTCTTTTTAGCCCCGCCGTTTTTTGCGGACTTCAGCCGGAAATTGCACACGTTTTTCAGTGCCGCCTCCAACCGGGTTTTCTCCTTCCGAATCAGCTCCTCCGGGAGTGATCCGTTCTCATCCATGCACAGCCGGGGCGCGGGCAGCCAGCCCTTTTCCCTACGCCGCTGACTGTAAAGCTGATGCAGGGGGTGCTCTCCCGGAAGCTTGATGATAGACGGGTCCTCCTGAACGAAGCCCAGGGTTTCCGAAGCGCTCTCCTCCGATTGCTCCGCCTGGGGATGGAGGGGCTTTTCCTCTGGCTTCTCCGGCTTCTGTCCGAACAGGATGGATGTGATCTTTTCCTTGATCGACACAGTATGACGCCTCCCTTCCACATTGATGGTACATAGTACCACTATTATAGCAGGGCCGCGGCGCTTTCGCAAGAAGCAGTTTGCGGCAGTGGCGCGGGAATGCCGGAAATTTCAAGGTGCCCCCGGCGCCCCAAAAACCGTTTCCAAGGGCTTCCACCTGGCCGGTAGTCCACCAGCAGCCCATATACCTTTTGAAAGGGCATTTGGAATACTTTTTTATCATACTTGACGGCGGGCCCAAATTGTGTCAAACTGGTGGTATAAGGAGGGAGTTATGTGCACAACGAGCTGACCCAAAAGGATATTGAACTGATGCGCCAGGAGCTGGAATACCGCCGGGGCGTGTTGCGCCCCAAACTCATCGAGGATGTAAAGACCGCCAGGGCCTTTGGCGATCTGAGCGAAAATTTTGAATACAAGGCGGCCAAGCGGGATAAAAACCGGAACGACAGCCGGTGTCGCTACCTGGAAAATATGATTAAAACGGCGGTTATCATCTCTGAGGGGGCCAAGGACGGCGCGGTGGGGCTGTATGACAAGGTGACGTTCTATGTGGAAGAGGACGATGAGGAGGTCACCTGCCAGATCGTCACCACCATGCGGCAGGACGCGCTGAAAAACCGCGTCAGCAAGGAATCCCCGGTTGGCAGGGCGGTGCTGGGCCGCCGGGTGGGGGACCGGGTGGCAGTGGAAGTCAATGAAAGCTACAGCTATGACATTGTGATCCGGGCCATTGAGCCCGGCGAGGATACGGGGGAGGCCCCGCTGGTGGGGTTCTGAACCGGCCGCAAACCGTATGATGCCCATATAGAGAAAGAGAGGGGTGCAGCTATGGCCCACCTGACCGCCCGCCGGCGCAACGGCGCCCTCATGCCCGCCTCCGCCCTGTTCGGCCTGGCGCTGATCCTGTTCGGCTTGTGCCAGGGGCCGCCGGAACAGATTTTATCCGGCTTGCGCATCATTGTCACCATGGAGGACGTGCTCATCACCGACTACATTGCCGTAGCGGGGCTGGGGGCGGCCTTTGTCAACGCGGGGCTTGTGACCCTCATCAGCGTGGCCATCCTCTGGCTGCTGGACGACACCCCCAACGGGGCCACCATGGTCACCATCGGCCTGATGTCCGGTTTTGCCCTGTTTGGCAAGAATATCGCCAATATCTGGCCCATCCTGGGGGGCACGGCCTTGTATGCCCTGGTGCAAAAGGAGACCCTCTCCCGGCATGTGAACGTGGCGCTGCGCACCACCGCCCTGTCCCCGGTGGTGAGCTTTATGGCGGTGCGGTTCCACCCTTGGCTGGGGGTGGCGGCGGGGCTGCTGGTCGGCTTTGTGATGCCCCCTGTGGCGGAGCACGCCCACCGGGTGCAGAACGGCATGAACCTGTACAGCCTGGGCTTTTCCTGCGGGCTGGTGGCCATGATGCTGGTGCCCGCCTTCAAGGCGTTCGGGCTGGCCCCCGCCGCGGCCCACTACTGGTCCAGCGGCAATAACGTCCGGCTGGGAGCGGGGCTGGCGGCGGTGTGCGCCGCATTCATCCTGGCTGGGCTGGCCCGGGCTCCCAGGCCGGTGCTGAAAAAATACTGGATGCTGCTTCACACCTCTGGCCGCGCGCCCAGCGACTACGTGCGTACCTTCAGCCCCGGCCCGGTGCTGGTTAACATGGGGGTGAACGGGCTGATTGCCACCGGGTACATCGTGCTCACCGGCGGCGACCTCAACGGGGCCACCATCGGGGCCATTTTTACCATCATCGGCTTCTCCGGCTACGGCAAGCACGCCTTCAACATCGTCCCCGTCATGGCGGGGGTGTTGCTGGGAAGCCTGCTCAACCATGTGGATTTGAACAACAGCGGCCTCCAGCTGGCGGGGCTGTTCGGCACTACCCTGGCCCCCTTCGCGGGGGTGTTCGGCTGGCCCTTCGGGGTGCTGGCGGGGCTGATCCACTCCTCGGTGGTGCTCCAGGCCGGGCTGCCCCTGGAGGGGATGAACCTGTATAATAACGGCTTCTCCGGGGGACTGGTGGCCATCGTGCTCTACCCCATCCTCACCGCGCTGGTGAAACGCCGGCGCCCGGTGCTTATGGAGGAGGACCTGTTCGCCATTTTCGCCCAGGACGATCCCCAGCCGCCAGAAGAGCTGCCCGGTAGGGAGGGCGACGCCGCCCGTAAATAAAGGGAGCAGCCCCGCACCGAAGGCGCGGGGCTGCTTTTTGCAAGCGCGGAGGGGGAAGGATCACTCCACTGTTTTCAGGCTTTCCACCATGTCCACCTTTTTCAGCTTGAAGTGGGCGGCGATGTTCACCGCCACGGAGAACACCACGGTCAGCCCGGCGGCCAGCCAGTAGGCGTAGGGCGGGGCCACCCGGCCGAACATGACCATCTCCACCTCCACCGTGAGCACCATCCAGGCGTGGAGGAAGCGGCCCATCACCAGCCCCAGCACGATGCCGAACAGGGTGAGGAAGATGTTTTCCCGGTAGACGTAGGCGGTGACCTCCCGGTCGAAGAAGCCCAGCACCTTCAAGGTGGCCAGCTCCCGGATGCGCTCGGTGATATTGATGTTGGTCAGGTTGTAGAGCACCACGAAGGCCAGGGCCGCGGCGGCGGTGATGATGATAACCACGGCGTAGTCGATGGCCTCCATACTGTCGGTGAAGTTGTCCCGAAGCGTGGCGATATAGGAGTAGGAATCCACTCCGTCCAGGGCCATCAGGTCGGCGGACACGGTATCCGACTCCGCTTCCCCCGCCCCGTCGGCGTAGCGCAGCAGCATCTCGTTCAGCTCGGGGTCCTCGCCGAACAGCGTCCGATAGCAGCCGTCGGACAGGTAGATGTAGTGGGAGACATAGTTTTCCGCGATGTCGTCCACCCGGGCCTGCACCCGTTTGCCGTTGTTGTCCAGAGTGACGGCATCACCCACCGAAACCTCCAGCAGCTCGGACAGCTTTTCCGTGATGACCACGCCATCGTCCGGCAGGATCACCGGCGCGTCGTCGGTGCGGTGGCCCAGCTGGATGAACTGCTCAAACCGCTCCTGGTTGTCCACCGCGAACAGGTAGACGTTCTGGGCCGGGCCGGCGGCGGACGCCTCCAGGGCGGCGGTGCTGGTGAGCAGGTAATCCTCTACCCAGGGGCTCGCGTCCAGGTAGCGTTCCACCTCGGCCAGCTTGTCCGCCCCCGCGTGCTTGTCCAGGCCCAGGGTGGCGTCGTAGAGGAACACGTGGTCGAACTGCTGGTTTAAAATGGAGAAGATGGATTCGTGGAGCCCGAAGCCGGTGACGATCAGGGCGGTGCACCCGCCGATGCCGATCACCGTCATCCAGAACCGCCGCTGGTAGCGGAACAGGTTTCGCATGGTCACCTTCCAAGTGAAGGTGAGCCGCTTCCACACGGGGCGGACGTACTCCAGGAACACCCGCTTGCCCGCCTTGGGGGCCCGGGGGCGCATCAGGTTGGCGGGGGTGGCGATGAGGGTGGACAGGCAGGCCCACAGAGCCGCCCCGGTGGTGCAGGCCACCGCTGCCAGCACCGCGCCGACATACAGCTCCACCTGGGGCTTGAACTCCAGGGGGGGGATGGCGTACATGATGTTGAAGGCGTTGGCGATGACCAGGGGGATGAGGGTGCAGCCCAGCCCCAGCCCCACAATGCCGCCCACGAGGCTGGCGGAAAAGGCGTAGCCGATGTACTTTTTGGAAATGGCAAGGCGGGAAAAGCCCATGGCCTTGAGCGCGCCGATCTGGGTGCGCTGCTCTTCCACCATCCTCGTCATGGAGGTAAGGCAGGCCAGCGCCGCCACCAGGAAGAAGATCACCGGGAACACGTTGGCCAGGTTGCTCACCCGGTCGGAGTCCTGGGAGTAGCCCACGATGCCCGCGTTGGTGAACCGGCTGAGGACATACCACTCGCACTCCTCCACGTCGTCCAGCTCTTCCTGGGCGTCGTCCAGCTTTTTCTGCGCGTCGGCAATCTCCTCGTCCGCCTCCTTTTTCCCGTCCTCATATTCCTGGAGGCCGTCGGCGTATTCCTTTTCGCCGTCGTTGAGCTCTTCCAGCGCGTCGTCCAGCTCCTGGCGGCCCTCAATCCGGGCGTCCCGCAGCTCCCGCACGCCTTTGTTATACTCGTCCCAGCCGTCCTTTATGTCGGCCTCCGCCTGGTTCATTTCGGCCAGGGCGTCGTCCAGCTCCTTTTTGGCGTTGTCCAGCTCCTCCAGGGCGCTATCCAGCTCTTTTTTCACCCCGTCCAGCTCGGCCTTGACCGGGGCGAGCTGTTCATAGGCCGCGTCGATCTGGGACTGGGCCGCGTCCAGCTGAGCCTTTTGCGGAGCCATTTGGGAGACGATCATGCCGTACTGCGGCGTGCCCTCGTAGGGCTTGAGGGCGGCGTGATACTGTTCCCAGCTCTCGTCCAGCTGGGCCTTCTGCCGGTCCAGGGGGGCGGCGGCCTCCTCATATTGTGCCAGACCGTCCCTGTATTGTGCCAGCCCGCTTTTATACTGTGCCAGCCCATACTGATACTGTGCCAGCCCGTCCTCATACTCCGCCCGTCCGTCGGCCAGGTCGGCCTCGCCCCGGCGCAGGTCGGCCAGGGCGTCGTCCAGCTCCCGCTGGGCGTCGGCGGTCTCCCGCGCCAGGGTGTCCTCCCCGTCCCGGTAGTCCGCCCAGCCGTCGTCCAGCTCCTTTCGTCCGTCCTGGAGCTCCCGCCAGGCGTCGGCCAGTTCCTGTTCCGCCTCCGCCTTGGCGTCCTCAAGCTCCTTGCGGGCGTCGTCCAGCTCTTCCTGGGCGTCCCCGATGAGCTCGTCGTACCGAAGCTGTGAGCGCTCCTGGGCCAGAGGGTCCAGACTGTCCACCAGGGCGTCGATTTTATCCTCGTACTCGTCCCCATAGGTGTCCAGCACGGCCAGCCCTTCCCCGGTGAAATAAGCGCAGGTATAGTGCTCAAAGGTGAAGTTTTCCCCCGGCACATAGACGAAGGCGTCCACCGAGCCGCTGCCCAGGGAGGAGGCCCCCCGGTCCAGGGACACATACAGCGGGGAGTTGACCACGCCCACAATGGTGTAGGAAGTGCGCGCCAGATCGTCCACGTTGTCCTCCTCCAGGGCCAGCTCCAGCCTGTCCCCCACCTGAAGGCCCAGCTTGACCATCAGCAGGCTTTCGGTGACGCACTCGTCCGCCGCTTGGGGCAGGCGGCCCTCCTTTACCTCCAGCAGGTTGAGCTTTTCCGGCAGGGAGCGCACGTTGACGATGCGGTCTGTGGCAATTGCGTCCAGATCCCGGCAGCCCTCCACCTCCCCGACGCCGCCTGAGGCGGCCAGGGCGTCCAGATCCCCGTCCGTCAAGCCCAGGGTGGACAGCACATAGCCGTCCATCAGGTGGGTGCGGTCATAGTAGTTGTCGGCGGTGTACTGCATGTCCGGCGCGGCGGTGCGCAGGCCGGACAGGAAAGCCACCGCCAGCGCCGCCAGCACCAGGATGGACAGGTAACGGTTCATGGTGCCCCGTATTTCCCGGATGGCGTCGGTATTCAGATGGTTTTTCCGCGTTACCATTCAATCTCCTCCACGGGGGTGGGGTGGGCGTTGCGCTCCACCGCCGCCACCCGGCCGCTTTTGATGTGGATAACCTTGTCCGCCATGGGGGTGAGGGCGGTGTTGTGGGTGATGACGATGACAGTCATTCCCTCCTGGCGGCAGGTGTCCTGGAGCAGCTTCAAAATGGCCTTGCCCGTCACGTAGTCCAGCGCGCCGGTGGGCTCGTCGCACAGCAGTAGCTTGGGGTTTTTGGCCAGGGCGCGGGCGATAGCCACCCGCTGCTGCTCGCCGCCGGACAGCTGGGCGGGGAAATTGTCCAGCCGGTCGGCCAGCCCCACATGGATCAGCACGTCCCTGGCGTCCAGGGGATCCCGGCAGATCTGGGCGGCCAGCTCCACATTTTCCAGGGCGGTGAGGTTCTGCACCAGGTTGTAAAACTGGAACACAAAGCCGATATCATGCCGCCGGTAGGCGGTGAGCTGCTTGGCGTTATAGTCGCTGACCCGTGCGCCGTCCACGGTGATGGTGCCGCCGGAGCAGGCATCCATGCCGCCCAGCATGTTGAGCACGGTAGTCTTGCCCGCGCCGGAGGGACCTACGATGATGGTGAACTCCCCCTTGTCCACGGTGAAGTCCACCCCATCCACCGCTTTGATGGTAATCTCACCCATTCGGTACTCTTTCTTTACGTTTTCAAAGGATATGTAGCTCATAAGGCCCTCCGTCTGCCCGCCGGGGCCGGCGGGACACTGTCATATTGTATGATTCATATCTTATACTTTTTCACCAGAAAACGCAACCGTCAGCGGGAAAAATTCAAGGTTTATTCAAAAGATAGGGATTTGTTCCGCCCAAGTATGGAGAAAACGTCCGGCGCAGGGAGGTTGTGGTTGACTAACCGGCGGCGGGAGGAGTAAAATACGCCCACTGATAAGGGAGTAGTCGGCAGTTTACTGCGGCACAGTCAACATACTGGTGGTTGAACCGCCTGGCTGTGCCTTTTATGATGAGACTTATCCGCGTTTGTGTGCGGGTATGGTCTCTTTTTTTCTCCTCCCGCATACCCTCAAATCAACGAGAAGGGATGATTATCATGGGTTTTGCCGAGCTGCTCATTTTGGCCGTAGGGCTGTCTATGGACGCCTTCGCCGTGTCCGTCTGCAAGGGGCTGTCCATCCGGGCGCTGATGCCCCGCCACGCCGTCATTGTGGGGGCGTGGTTCGGGGCCTTCCAGGCGCTGATGCCCCTGGCAGGCTGGCTGCTGGGGGCGGCCTTCGCAGATATGATCGCCGCAGTGGACCACTGGATCGCCTTTGTGCTGCTGGCCTTCATTGGCGGCAACATGATCCGGGAGGCGCTGGGGCACGGCGAAGAGGACTGCGACCCCTCCCTGGCCCCCCTGGCCATGCTGGTGCTGGCGGTGGCCACCTCCATCGATGCGTTGGCCGTGGGGGTCACCTTTGCCTTTTTGCGGGTAGACATTGTGCCCGCCGTCGCCCTCATCGGAGTTTGCACGTTTGTTATTTCCGCTGCAGGGGTGAAGGTGGGCAATGTGTTCGGCACGCGGTATAAATCCAAGGCGGAGCTGTTCGGTGGGGCGGTATTGGTGCTCATCGGGCTGAGGCTCCTGTTGGAGCACCTGGAGCTGCTCCCCTTTTGACCGGGGATCGGCAGGGAATTGACAGCGTACCCGGCGGCGGGGGATTTTTCCTCTGCCGCTTTCCTTTTCTGGGAAAAGCTGATATAATCCTGTCAGAACAGGACAGGGGGAGACCGCCATGAAAATTCTCATCGTAGAGGATGACAGGCCCTTGAGCGATTCGCTCCGGGCGCTGTTGGAAAACCGGGGCTACCAGGTGGAAACCGCTTACGATGGTGAAGCCGGGGTGCAGTGCGCCATACGAGGGGAATGCGACCTGGTTATTTTGGACGTAATGCTCCCGCTGCTGGACGGCCGGCAGGCGGCCCGGTGGCTCCGGGAACAAAAGTGTGCCGTCCCAATCCTCATGCTCACTGCCCGCGGGGAGCTGGAGGACCGGGTAGAGGGGCTCAACGCTGGGGCGGACTACTACCTGACCAAGCCCTTTGACACCCGGGAGCTGCTGGCCTGCGTGGGGGCCCTCCTCCGCCGCCAGGGAGGGCAGGGGGACCAGCTTGCCTTTGGGAATACCGTGCTGGACCTGGACGGCTCCACCCTGGCCTGCGGGGACAGGTGGGTGCTGTTGTCCGCCCGGGAGCTGGATGTGATGCGCTGCCTGATGCGGGCGAAGGGCCGCAACCTGTCCAAGGAGGCCATCCTGACCCGGGTGTGGGGGTATGACTCCAACGCGGTGGAAAACCACGTAGAGGTTTACGTGGGCTTTCTGCGCAAAAAGCTGGGGAGCATCGGTTCCAATGTGCGCATCGAGGCGGTGCGGCGGCTGGGCTACCATCTGGAAGCTGACGGAATATAGCAGGGGCCTCTCCCGTAGGGAGAGGCTCAGCTTGTCGAAAAAGTCTGCCTCATGGCAGACTTTTTCGCATAAAGATGATAAGACAGGATGTGTCAGCGCCAGTGATAAAATAAAAGAAGACACCGAGGAAAAATGTAGTTTACCGAAAAGCCCGGAACAAGGAAAAGTACCGGGCAGAGCATGAACGGGGTATTATCCTCCATGAAGCGGCGGTAAAAGCATTAAAGGCGGCGCAGATCGGCGGCAAGCTCCCCAGCGTCCCTGCCCTGCAAGCAGAGTAACTCGTTTTATTTCTGCCTGTAGTAAATCTGCGCTCACTCCCTTACTCAATAGTTTATTCATTCTGGGTATCAATTAAGGTGCGGCGATCGACTGTGATTGCCGCACCTTAATTGATGCCCTGAACGGTTGGTTTGTTGTTGTTCTTGTGCGAGGTAGCCCTTTGTCCGCCGGGGTTTGCTTGACAGTGGGGACGGGGGTGATATAATACTTTTATGTGGTTATCCGTTTACTCAGCCGAGCAGAGGCACCAACAGCTAAAACCAGGCGTTCCAGAAGGCGGTGGCCAAAGTCACGGCGGCTGAAGCGGAAGCAATATTCGTCAAGGCAGGCTTGGAGGTACTTCTTGGGCAGGCCATGGTAAGTACCCAGGATAAACGCCTTGGCGTTGCTGATCACGATGTGCAGCCAATGGAGCAGACCAGAATTGGGATCGTAGAGTTTGTGCTCATGGGTATAGCCCTCCAGAGCCGGGATATAACTCCCGTAACCATCACTGTGAATTGTACCGCCCGGGGCAAACGCAGCTTGGGCAAAATTTTTTGACAAAGGCCCGCTTGATATTCTGTGTGACCCGCATCTTGGCATAGAGGGGATTACTACGCTCGTCCAGAGACACAGCCACAAAAACCTTTGTCTTTTCCGTACCCCGGCCACCGCAGATTTTCCAAGTACTCCCGGCATTTCCTCTCAGTCCCGAACTCTTTCATGAACGTCCCCAGTGGATATCCCTTTTTCTTTGCCATGACCCATTCCCTCATTTCTCAGTTTCATGCCCCGAGTATATCAGCTGATATATCCCATAATCCGGGCTTTTCGCTGGCTGATTAAAAGGGATAACCACATAAAAAATTAGCTTGCATGGTAGCAAGCTAACGGTGCTTGTAACCTGCAAACAAATATTAGTGGCTGCCCGGATAAAAAATTTTTCAATTTCTACTTTACAAATGAGGGAAACCCTGCTATACTATACGGGTATCAGAGATGCGCCCGTAGTTCAATTGGATAGAGCGTCAGATTCCGGTTCTGAATGTTGGGGGTTCGAGTCCCTTCGGGCGTACCACAGATTTCCTCGAAAAGATCATTTTTGTGAACTTTTCGAGGAAATTCTTTTTTGTGTCCCTCAAATGTCCCTCAAACGTCCTCACAGTTTTTTAAGCTCCATTTTTACCCAGCACGATCAGGCTTAAAAAGCAATGTATCCATCACCTGCCCCAGCCTGTCCATGTCGCCGCCCAGCACATGACCGTACACGTTCAGCGTTGTGGTAATGTCGCTGTGACCGAGCCACGCTTGGATATCTTTCGCGTCGCAACCGCCCTTGCGTAAAGCATAGACTGCCGAATGGCGCAAATCATGGAAACGGATAACAGGCAGACCAATCTCTTTCAGCCTCCGCTGAAAATGTGGAGTCACATAATCCGGCCTGATGGGAGCGCTGTTAGGATGAACGCAGACGTAACCGCTGTCGATATAGGCGTTACCAAACAGTTCCTTGTTTTCAGCCTGCTGACACTTAACCTTTTGCAGATAAGCCCGCATATGATTAGCGCCTATTAGGAAAACAAGCTGCCAGTATGGGAGAGGAACGGCTCAGACCGCCAAAGCGGTGGTGGCTTCGGTGTTGAGTTCAATGTACTCGACGATCTTTCGCAGTTCATCGGCAAACTTGAAGCGGACGCTGATATTTCCATTCTCGTACACCTTGATATGGTCAACGAGTTCCACAAGAATGTCACGGGTCAGCTTGTCGATGTTCTGATACTTCATAAAGGCTACCAACGCCGGATGTTCGTTATCCACGCCGTTTGCCAGTTCCGCCCGCTCTGCCGTCAGGTTTTCCAGTACAGCGGTCAGCGTGGCCGTCTGGCGTTCATAATCGGCTTTCATGTTGTGGTAGTCCTCACGGGTGATCTCGCCGTCTTTCCAGTTTTGATACAGACCTTGCTTGTAGCGGGTGACTTTCGCCAGTTCCCGCTCCTTGGCCGCGATCAGGTCGTCCAGCCGCTTTGACTGGCACTTCTTGACCGGGGCCGTATTGATAAGAGCGATAATTTCAGAATAGGAAACCGCTAAATGCACCTGCTGCTGAATGGCAAACAGGACGGCGGCCTCCAGCCGGTTGTGCTTGATCGAGTGCATGGTGCAGGCTGTCCGGGAGCGGTTCTTATAGGTGGAGCAGGCGTAATACACATATTTGCCGCTCAAGCTCCGGGTCAGGGCCTTGCCGCAGTCGGCACAGCGGAGAAAACCGCTGAACAGGTGGACTTCCCGCCCCTTGGGGGATGTGCGTGTGTCCCGCTTCAAAAGGCCCTGTACCTGATCGAACATTCCACGGACGATAATTGCCTCGTGGGTGTTGGGGACGCGTACCCAATCCTCCTCCGGCACCGCCTCAATCTGATGCACCTTGTAGCTTTTGACGCGGTGGCGGCCCTGCACCAAATCCCCGGTATAGATTTCATTCGTCAATACCTCATGGATCATCCGGGCGCTCCACATGGGGTTGTCCCCCACAGCGGAGGAAACAGGCAGGCCCTTCATGCGCCGGTAGGCCGAGGGGCTGGGTATGCCGTGTTCGTTCAGGTGGAGCGACACGGCCCGCTTGGAGCTGCCTTGCAGGAACATGGAGTAAATCAGCTTGACCGTTTCGGCAGCATCGGGATCGACCACTAGCTTGTGCTTGTCCTCGCTGTCCTTTATAGCCAAAGGGGGCCATAGAGCCGATATACTGGCCGCTGCGCCGCTTGTAGTCGAACACCTGCCGGATCTTCTTGGAAGTCTGAAAACAGTAATTGTCGTTCATAACATTGGTGATCGGCACCTTAATGTCGGAAACGCTATCCGGGTCAAGGAAGCTGTCTACATTCTCCGCGAGGGAGATAAAGCGGATGCCCATTTGCACAAACAGGTTGTCGATCAGGCTTCCGGCATCGCTGTAATTGCGGGCCAGCCGGGAGAGGTCTTTCACCACGACGCAGTTAATTTTGCGGTTCATAATGTCGGCCATCATCGCCTGAAACTGCTCCCTGTCGGTGTCCGTCCCCGTGTGTCCGTCGTCAACGTACTCCGTGACGCTTTCAAACTCCTCAACGTGGGATTGGTAAAAGTAATTGAGAATGTCCCGCTGGTTTTTGACGCTGTTGCTGCAATCCAGCCCCTTTTTGATTTTCTGCAAATCCTCCTTGGAGAGCCGGATGTAGCTTGCCATTTTCCAGCGGCGGGCGGTGCGGGTAGGGGTGGAATAAGAGGGGGAAAACATCTGATGCCCTCTATTTTTTTGCCGTGACATATATCCTCCTTCCCTATCACATTACACCTATATTATACCTCTGTCCGGGCGGTGCATCAAGGATGGCTCCACCCTGGGACACTTTGTCTCGTAGTAGAAGCGGGCCGTAGCCGTCAGGTTAACTTCGATGAACACGTCCGCTTTATACCAATAGAAAAACTCTTTCAAGTTGATGGTCGTCATATGTAAATCCTCCGTTTTGATTTTTGGGGATGGGCAGATCAAAACGGAGGGCAGGCGGGCCCCGGCAGCGGGGGCCTGCCTTGGGACAAAGTGTCTCAATGTGGAGCCGACGAAAAACGACAGCGCCCGCACAGTTTTGTACTGTGCGGGCACCTGAAACGACATGGTTTTTTATGTACTTACATAGTTCGTATTTATGGTCGGAGTAGTCCGGCGGAAGTGCTATACTTTTTTTGACAGATTAGGCGCCGTTTGAAAATTGGCAATATGCCAGCGTGAAGGAATTTTTTCGCCGGGCAAGGCGATTTGGCGTAGAAATACTTTGTGTATTTCAAGGCAAAGCAACGCAGCTCGGCGGAAAAAGGCCCGCCGATTGGGCGTGCTGACAATTTTCAAACAAGCCCTAGAGGGGATCAGGATAAAACAGGACACGACGATACCTCCCGGATACCGCCGTGTCCTTAAAAATGGGCGACTTTAACACGCCATCCATTTCCCGTTTTTCAAAGGGAAGCGGCGGTCTTGAATTTTATATTTCAAAACCGCCGTCCAAATTAGGACATGAAAAGGTAGCTGCTACACGACGGTTTTTTCATTTGCCGTCGTGCGGCAATTTTTATAAACGATTATTTATCATATATATCACACAAAAGTAGCACAGGTATAGAAGAAAAAAGCAAATCATAAAACCACTAACAGATTTAAGTTGTCATTTGAGCAATTCGGTATAAGCGATTGCCCTGATACAAAGCATCTGCTTGTGACAAACGCAAAAAGGAGATAAAAGCATACAGCCATTTGTAAAACGAAAAAACACATAGCAACATCGGTAACGAAATGAATCCAATTTTTCAGCCCAATCAATAATTGTCTGCCTTACGTCCTCTTTTGCTGTCCGTTTAATAGTCAATGCTACCTCCTTTTTTTCCTCACTTAAAATCCCGTCGATAATGTCGCCGGTCAGCTTACCGGCCTTGTCGAGCTCCCGGAGCCGCTTGGCCTGGGCCACGGAGGGGGAAGCCTGCTCCCCGTCAATGGAAACGGCAATCAGGCGCTGGTTCTTGCGCCGGATACCGCCAGATTGGAGAGATAGAGCATTATAGGCCGCAATCAATCAGGCACTCGGTTATACGGGCCAGGGAGAAGATAAAGGCAGTAATCGAAAAGTATCGGGCCGGACAGTAAAGAAGTACCCCCATATCTTTGAGTATGGGGGCAATCTGTTAAATGTTCTCTAATGGAAATTTACTGAAGTCAATGCGGCAGATACAATTATGGAAAAAATCCGCAGTTGGGGTTTATCTGCTGATGTTCTTATCAACAACGCTGGCTTCAATGAGGCGGGATGTTTTACAAATACTAATCTGGCAAAAGAACTTGATATGATGCAAATTCATATCAAGGCATTGACTGGAGCAGCACAGACCTTATTTGCAGAAAAAGCAAATATCAATAACACTCTACTTTTCAAACTGTTTGTGATGCAGCCAGAGGCTGTTGCCGCTATTGGCTAGCCCAACCCGCAGACAGTTTCATATGTGTTGATGGACAGGCCGAGTACCTTGTCGATCAGGGGCAGATTCTCCTCCACCAATGTCTGCTGGGCGGAGGTAAGGGTAAAATCGAATTTCATTGGGATCACCTTTCTTTCGTGAGACGGCAGAGCTATGCCGCACGGCTTATGGCTGGGAAATATTCTTTGCACAGCCGGATGACTTGTTCACAGCGGAGCAGGGAAAACCTGCCGATGTGGACCTCCTGTTCTGGCAGGCCCAGCTTGGCCTGGAGCCAGCAGTACGCCTGCTTCTTGCCCATCAGTCCGCTTTCCCACAGTTGGTTGAAGCCTTTGTGGGCCTCAATACGTTTGCGGCGCAGTTTCCTGTCGGCCAGGGTACCCATGGGCAGGCGGGTATCTCTGTGGGCGGCCACGTAGGCATCGCAGGCCGGATAGCGGGCACAGACATAATAGGGCGCGGCAGGGTCTGCGGCTTTGGAGCCGTATACCACGGACGCGGGGCGCAGAAGTGCCCGGGAGCCGCAGTAGGGACATTTGATGTTGACTCGTTTCATGGCAATCACTCCTTTGACTTGTTGGGTTGGCCTGGATTGATTTTGGACGGCGATGAAAATACTTCCTGATTTGTTACGCACCGCTCAAGGCACAAAATGGGCCGTCATTTTTGTAAAATTTCTATGAACAGCAAAAAACCGCCCCGGAGTGTCCTCCAGGGCGGGTAAAGCGGTGAATTTAAAATGCGGCAGGTATGCCTCGGCAGAGAATAGCGAGCGGGTCCGCCTCCGACAACGGCATAATCCATAACAGATATTGGGCGTACAGGGCTTTGAAGGCATCCTCCGTGAGCTGGTCGTAGCACTCGGCGGGGTCGATGTTCTGGCCCGTGAGCTGTTGAAACTGTTCCACGGCCATCACGATAGGCCGTCCGTCCCGGTCTGTGGACAAGAGATAGCCGGGGCTGTCTGCTGAGACGTGGACGCTGTTGCGCCAGTTCCCTTGGCAGGCGGTGAGAAATTAATACAGCCTGAGTGTAATTGATATCATCTCCAAATCATTTTGAACTTTTCTCCCCGCCACTTGCGCGGCGGGGCGGAATCCGTTATAATAGGAATCAAAGGAGGGGATGCTATGGCTGAGATGAAGTATACGGCGAAGGACAGCGTATTCAGCTTTGTGTTCCGCCAGCCGGAAAACACCCGGTAGCTGTATCTGGCACTCCATCCCGAGGATACCGATGTGACGGAGGCGGACTGCAAACTGGTTACGCTGGAACACGTCTTGGCCAATGGTGTCACCAACGACCTGGGCTTCCAGGTTCGGGACAAATTGATTCTCCTGGTGGAGGCACAATCCAAATTTTCCGTAAACATTGCGCTGCGGATGCTGCTTTACCTGGCTGCTACCTACAAGGAATATGTAGATGATCACAAGCTGGATCTCTATGGAGGTAGGCCGGTGTCCATCCCCCGGCCCGAGCTCTACATGATTTATGCCGGCGAACCGCGTGAGCTGCCGGAGATCCTGCGGCTGTCCGATATGTACGATGGCCCCGGCAGTGCCGAGATTGAGATCAAGGTGCTGCGGGGGATGGGAGAAGGGAATATCGTAGACCAGTATATCCGATTCTGTGAGATATCGGACGCCCAGCGAAAGCAGTACGGCTATACCATGAAAGCGGTAGAGGAAACACTGCGGATATGCAGCGAGGAAAACATTTTGATGCCGTTTCTGGCATCCCGGCAAAAGGAGGTGCGGGACATTATGGTGACCCTGTTTGATCAACAGCACGCGACAGAGATCCATGAATACAATGTGGCGAAGGATGCCCGACAGGAAGGCCATCAGGAAGGAATTGAAAAAGGCATCCGTGCCATGGTACTCACCTTGAAGGAGTTTACAACGGACAAAGTAGCCATTGCCCAGAAACTGATGAAGCAGTTTGAATTGTTGCCGCAGGCCGCCGAGGAAAAGGTAGAGCTGTACTGGAACTCGTGAGCGCATATAACTGACGCACGATTGAACGGGCGCCCAATAACGGGGCGCCCGTTTGTGTTACCCAGAGCCGATTTATGCCCAATAAAAAGTTATAGGAAGTAGCAGGTGATTTATGCTCTAAGAGACTTGTTAATTCACTGATTTTTCGGTGATAGGCAAGGACAGCTTAGAGCATATTTTCATTCAAGGAGGTCTGTGCTATGGCAAAAACCAAGATTGCGCTGCTCTACGAACGCCTCAGCCGCGACGACGAATTAAATGGGGAGAGTTTTTCAATCCAAAATCAAGAGAACATTTGTCAAGGGGGATTTCACTCGAGTGAAATCCCCCTTTGGTTGTCCGTCAGCAAAGACTCAACGACAGTGCCGCAAGCACCGTTGACAGTGGCCATTGATGATCCAAAAAGCAGTATATCTCTCCAATGCGCCTCAAAAACTGATGGTACCACTTGCCCTATTTTCATAGCAAAATACTATTCCTGTAGAAAAAGGCTTCCTTGTTCTTGTATATGTTTAATTGTTTTCTCCAGAGATAAATCTATTCCATTACTTTGTATGTACTGAAGAAAATTATCCCATCCCCCGAACTTTTTTGAAATTGTTGATGGTGAAATTAGACTTTTCCCCTCAAACTGCAATTGTTCAAGGACAGTATGGTTGATTTTATAGCTGGTACTCTCTTTTATAACCGAAAGCAAAATTTTTATCAGTGAGTAAATAACAATTATTTCTTTCTCGGAATATACTCGGTTCAGGCCAGCTTCTGTTCTTGATTTTCCGATACTGTCTAAAAAACCATCTATGCTACCCCATCGTCTCCTATAATAAGAACTTCGATACATACCTTGCCCATCAATTTCTTTTATTGTTGGTGAATGTCCAAGTTCTTCTTGCAATGCAAAATATGCATCTACTAGCTGCTCCTTAGTTACATTTCTTTCAATGTTCGGCCGGTCACCGCACTCTTTCTGTAGTTTTGTAAAAGGATACTCTTTAAATAAATTTCTGGAAAATGAGCTATGCTTTTCTACATCAGATAAGGTTGGGATTCTGTTTATTATAGACCTTATTCTCCGATATTCCTCTTTTATTTCTTTGGCCGGTGGCTTTTTAGAATATGGCGTATCGCCAATTTCAGCAAGAAAACGACTATAATTTCTATATTTCTTTCTTATTCTATATTGCAAATGTTTATCTAATTCATCCCATTTAGGTGTTCTGTGGAGATTTTTCCTGATTTTCTCATATTCTTCCTGCAAACCATAATCAAAGTCGTTTACAATTGTTTCCTCATAGAAAAGCGCGGAGTAATTAACTGGAGGAAAATCATGCAGTTCCCAAAAATCAGATGCAGTAAGCAATATACAATTATTAGCTTTGGCTAGTGCAATCGCAGATGGTGTAAATCCGCTACTTGAAATTACAACACACCTATTAGCCCTATATAGCCGTCTCGCAGCAACTGCCTCTTGCACACATCCGTTCCCTTGTCTCTTTCCATGATCCTTGCACTGAAAAGCATATATTTGCCCATTATACGCCCCAACAATGTCGGCTCCATTATCGGTATTTCTTGTGAGCTGTAAATCTGAAAAACCAATTTCTTTGAGTTTGTTGTAGCATTTTCGCTCAAAATCTAATCCTTTTTGATTATTTGTCATCACTCTATACCCCATGTTATGGCAGTATTATTCCCGAATTTTAATGTTGGAAATAATACCAGTTGAAAAAAGTATAGCACTAACCTGAGTAGCAGTCAACTAATCCTTATAGTAAACATATATCGGTATATACCTAGTACCGATTAGTGGCCGACGGCCTCCAAGCCCCCGCTGCATCGGCGCGGCTCCGTCCGATGCACAAGCCGCCGTTGGCGTTTGCTGGGATTATACCAGCAGGGGAGGACACCCCGGCGGAGCCGCCCCCGGAGGGCGCACGGCTGCCGTCAGGCAGTATCACCATCAGCCCTTGGACGGTGGTGAGTAAGTGCGCTCTTCGCAGAGGGCCGACAAAGAGATCGGAGCGCCCAGGTCATCCCCAGACGCTCCCGCTTCGGTTCCCTCCTGCTGGTTG
>CAJUQD010000026.1 GCA_910588105.1 uncultured Oscillospiraceae bacterium
GGCGGTCTATCTCTTGTTTTCGGTTGCTTGCTTCTTTACCGTACATGAGCATTGACGCCGGGTGTATCATAAGGAAGCAGCTTGCCAACCGTCAGGCGTTTCCGCTCAACTGGCACACAATCCCGGCCTCGGCATTGGTGACCTCCATGGTATACATCCCATCGGCCAGGGCGGAAGAAGCAGGCCCAGAAGGTCAGTGCCAGCACGGCTGCGAGTACCAGACAATGCCGATTTTCACGCCAAGGTTCAGCTTCTCCTTGGGCTTCGTCTTCCCCAGGAACACGAACGGGGCAGCGGCGATGACGGCGGTGTCCAGCGCCACCAGCAGCACCAGCCGGTAGGGGGAGAGGTGACTGATGGGGCGGCTACGGCGGCGTTGTTGGCCTGGATGCAGAGGATGTTGTGGCAGGTCCGGCGCATCTCCTGATAGGCGGTGTTGGTGCTGTTGCCCAGGTAGCTGCTTATCATGGGTGGTTAAGCCCTCCTTTCACCACCACCTCAAAGGCGTTCAGGTACAGTTTCTGCATGGTCTGCTCGTGGGACAACACGGAGATGGACAGGAGGAGCACCGCGCCAGCTTAATCAGGGAGCTGTAAAAATTTCCAACAATATTTTCAAATTTCCGTCTTGCACTTTTTGAATTTTTGTGCTATGATTTTATCAAGCAAGATAAACGTTTACATGTTGATTATTATATACTTATCGACTGTTTTTGTTAAAAAATATGAAAATGCCCCGTAGCATTGCATTCCTCCCGGTTTTGTTGTATGATAAAGTTATCAGATCTACAAAATCAGCGTTGTTTGAAACCGATTGCCAGGGAGCGGGGGGTGTTCATATGGGCGAACGGCGGGGAAAGTACCCCACAATTAAGGATGTCGCCAGGCTGGCCAACACATCCACAGCGACGGTATCCTATGTGCTGAGCGGGAACACTGACCGGCTGATCAGTCTGGAGCTTCGGGACAGGGTGCTGGACGCGGCGGAGGAGCTGCATTACACCAAGAGCGCCGTGGCCTCCAGCCTGCGGGTAAACCGGCGGGGGCTAGTCTTCCTGCTCATTCCCCAGTTCAGCAACATCTACTTTACCCGCGCCTGCGAGAGCCTGGAGGATGTGATTATTGCCAACGACTTCCTGCCCATGATCTGCGACACCCGGGAAGACCCGGAACGGGAGCGCAAGCTCATAGAAAACGCCGTGGCCCAGCGGGCGGACGGTATCATTTTGGGGCCCACCAGTTCGGGCTGGAAGAATACTGCCATCCTGCGCAAACTCAATATCCCCTATGTGGTGGTAGGGCGGGAGATCTCCCCGGACAAGGACAGCCAGGAGGAAAGCGACACCTATTTTGTGGGGGACGACAGCTACCAGGCGGGATTTCTGGCAGGCCAGTGCTTTGCTCGGAACGGCCACCGCCGTATCGGCGTTATTGAGTGGAATGGCACCGTGTCCAGCGCCATGGATCGGAGCATGGGCTTTTACGAGGGGATCCGCAGGCAGCTTCGGAATGGGGGCAGCCTGGAGGTGGAATCATCCGACGTGCTCAGCACCGAGGAGGGCTACCGCCTCACCCGGGAGCTGCTCCAGCGTACCCGGCCCACGGCACTGTTTTTCGGCTATCACAGCTATGCGCAGGGGGGTGTGCGGTATCTGGCGGAAATGGGCCTGTCCGTCCCCGAGGATATCTCCGTCATTATGGTGGGCACTCCGGATTGGGCGCAGTTCTCCTCCCCCAAGTACCACACCATTTACCAGAGCGAGGACTGGGTGGGCTCCACGGCGGGGCGTATCCTTATGGCCCAGCTCCAGGGGGAGGAAAGCCCTCTGCTGACAAAGAGGCGCTACATCTGCCCTTGCCAGCTTATTGAGGGAAACAGCGTAAAGGATTTAACCAGGCTATGAGCGAGATTATCGGCCTCCAATTTGCGATACGCGAAGGAGGAGGCCGATAAAAAGTAATAGAGTAAACGTTTACATATATGGAATCATGTGGTTTATCAAGAGAATCCACGTGGTGGGCATTCGAAAACGGATGATGAAGCAGTTTTTTTTCGCTATGTAAACGATTACCTCGAAAGGCAGCATCTTGCGAGGAGAGGAGGGAACGGCAAGGGCAAGGCGTCTGTGGAACAGCCCTGCGTTCCGCAGACGGAACGAAACCAACGACAACGCAGAAGGGAGAAAATTGGTATGAAGGATCTGAATCTCGGCAACGCAAAAGTGCCGCCTGACCTCCTGCCCTCCAAGCCTGAGGAGCGCAACTGGGGGATCTACAGCTTCTTTGCGCTGTGGATTGGCATGGACATCGGCATACCCACCTATTACCTGGCTTCCAGCCTCATCTCCGGGGGCATGAACCTGCCCTGGGCCATGATCACCATCCTGCTGGCCAACGTGATTATCGCCTTCCCTATCCTGGCCAACGGCCATGCTGGCGCGAAATACGGCATCCCGTCCACCATCTACTGGCGTTCGGCCTTCGGCTTCCGGGGGGCCAGCGTGGCGGCCATCATGCGCGGCATTGTGGCGGCGGGCTGGTGCGGCATCCAGTTTTGGATCGGCGGCTCTGCGCTGAACACGGTGCTCAGCCTGCTCTTTCCCGCCTGGGGCCAGTGGGCGCCGGGTATATGGATCTGTTTCGGCGTGTTCCTGGTGGTGAACATCTTCATTCTCATCAACGGCCTGGGCGTTATTAAGAAAATGGAACATTGGTGCGCTCCCATGCTGGTCATCTGGATGGTAGTGCTGCTTATCTGGGCGCGCACCAGCGCGGGCAGCTGGGGTCCCTTGGTGAACCAGACGGGCAAATTCGCCACCACCGGCGAATTTATCGCCTTCTTCATCGTGGGCTTGAACGCCAACATCAGCTACTGGGGCTCTATGCCGCTCACTGTCACCGACTTTACCAAGGTTTCCAAGGATCAGAAGTCCCACATGGTTGGCCAGTTTGCCGGCATCCCCACTGGCATCGTGGGGCTGGCCCTGGTGGGCTCCCTGGTCACCAGCTGCACTGTGGTGATGTTCGGCGAGGCTATCTGGGATCCCGTGGCCCTCACCGGCATGATCGGAAACGTATGGCTGGTTGTCGGCATGATGTGCTTCCTGATGATTGCCACCCTCACCACCAACATCGCTGCCAACGCCCTGACCCCTGCGGTAGCTATCGTCCACCTTACAGGCGGTCGGCTGAACTTCAAATGGGCGGCCATTGCCCTGGGCGTGCTGGGCGTGGCCATCCGCCCCTGGGTGCTCATCAACGACATGGGCGTCTACATGAATTTCTTCCTCAACGGAGGCGGTGCGCTGCTGGGGCCCATCATCGGCATTACCATCTGCCACTACTTTTTCGTCTGCCGGACGGAGCTTGACCTGCGCAGCCTCTACGTCCCCGAGGGGGAGGCCATGTTCGAGAACCTGAAAAAGTTTGCCCTGCCCACCTATGCGGGCTGCTGGGGGGCCAGCGCGATTATGCTGCTGGTGGCGTTCCTGGCCCCGGCCGGCTGGGCTGGGGCGGTGTGCACCCTGGGCTGCACCATGCGCTTCTCCATGGTGGCGATGGCGGTTATCGTGGCGGCGCTGGGCCTGCTGGTGTTTATCAATCGCAACGGCGGCATCAACCCCGTCAGTATGCTCACCATGGCCATCACCTTTATCGTGATCTTCCTGGGGCTGTGGGTGGCCCCGCTGCACTGGCTGTACGATGCGTCCATCATCGTGGGCACCCTGGTGGGTATGCTGGTATACTTTGCCCTCATGGCGGCTGCGGACAAGAGCTTTTTGGCGCGGAAAAAGGCCGAGCATGCGGCCGCCGCGGGAAAGTGAGGCACACAGTATGAGAAACGTGACCATTGGCCTGGTTCAGCTGGAGAGCAGGGTGGGTGACAAGGCCTATAACCTGAAAGAGTCGGAGCGGCTGGTTCGGACGGCGGCGGCCCAGGGCGCGCAGATCATCTGCCTGCCGGAGCTGTTCGTCACGGGCTATAACTTGAACACCTTCGGCGAGGGGCTGTACGATCTGGCGGAGGGGCTCAGCGGGCCCGCCATCACCGCCATGCGGGCCTTGGCCAAAGAGCTTGGGGTCTATCTCATCGCCCCCATCGCCCTCCAGGCGTATACCACCCGGCCTCTGAACAACGCCGCCGTGGTCATAGACGACCAGGGCGAGGTGCAGGGGACCTACAGCAAGAACCACCTGTTCGGCGACGAGTGCGTCTACTTTACCCGCACCGGCGAGTATCCCGTATTTGACACCAAATACGGCAGGATCGGCATTATGATCTGTGCCGACAACAACTACCCCGAGCCCGCCCGAATCCTGGCCCTCAAGGGGGCGGAGATTATCTTCATGCCCGCGGCCTGGCGGGTGCAGGAGTCGGACATCTGGCCGCTGCTCATTCGGTGCCACGCCCTGGAGAACAATGTCTATGTGGCGGCGGCCAACCAGTACGCAAACATGGGCGACCTCTTCCTCTTTGGTCATAGCATGATCGCCGGTCCCCGGGGCCAGGTGGTTGAGGAGCTGACGCAGGAGGGGGGCGGGCTCATTGTCCGCACCGTCGATCTGGACGAGATCTATGCCTGCCGGGCCAATATGCCCAGCCTGAAAGACCGCCATCCCGAGGACTATGGCGTGTTCTGCGCGCCGGTATCCCAATAGCAGCCCCGCTCTCCCCCCGCCGCCTGTTTCGCAGGGCGGGGGCGGGGCCAAAGGTTTCAGACGGCGCGCCCGCCGTTTGGAATAGATAATCGTGCAGTTTAGGAGGAGAACGATTTGAAGAAAATTGTGATTGCCCTGGGCGGCAATGCCCTGGGCAGCACTCCGGCGGAGCAGCTGGAGCTGGTGCGGCAGACCGCCAAACCCATCGTGGACCTCATCCAGGAGGGGAATCAAGTGGTCATTGCCCACGGGAACGGCCCCCAGGTGGGCATGGTCAACCTGGGCATGAGCACTGCGGCGGAGGCTGGGGCCATCAAAAGCGATATGCCCTTTCCCGAGTGCGGCGCCATGAGCCAAGGATACATCGGCTACCACCTGCAAAACAGCATCGGCAACGAGCTGGCCGCTCGGGGACTGGCAAAGGACGTGGCCACCGTTGTTACCCAGGTGCTGGTGGACGAGGCCGACCCCGCCTTCCAGAAGCCCACCAAGCCCATCGGCGCTTTCTATGACAAGGCTGCGGCGGAGAAGATCGCGGCAGAAAAGGGTTATACCATGGTGGAGGATGCCGGACGGGGCTACCGCCAGGTGGTGCCCAGCCCCAAGCCTGTCGACGTGGTGGAGAAGAATGTGATCCAATCCCTGATTGACGCGGGCCATGTGGTGATTGCGGCAGGCGGCGGCGGTATCCCGGTGATCCGAAAGGACGGCCGCCTGTTGGGTACCCCGGCGGTGATCGACAAGGACTTCGCCTCCGCTAAACTGGCGGAACTCATCGGCGCGGATATGCTGGTCATCCTCACCGCGGTGGACCGGGTGGCCATCAACTGGGGCAAGCCGGAGCAGAAATCCCTGGGCGGGATGAGCGTGGCGGAGGCGGAGCGCTACTGCGGTGAGGGACACTTTGCCCCAGGCAGTATGCTGCCCAAGGTGCAGGCGGCCATATCTTTTGCCAAAGCGGGGGGTACGGCCATCATCGCCAGCCTGGAAAACGCCGCCGCTGCCCTGCGGGGCGAGAGCGGCACCCACATCACAAAGTGAGCGGAAAGGACGAGCGCCATGAAATCGGAAGTGATCAGCGTAAAGTGCTCCATCGTCCGGGGCGGCACCAGCAAGGGCATCTTCATCCTGGAGAACGAACTGCCCAGCGACCCGGTCTTGCGGGACAAGTACGTGCTGGAGATCTTCGGCAGCCCCGATGTGCGGCAGATCGACGGTCTGGGCGGCGCAGATGTGCTGACCAGTAAGCTGGCCATCGTGGGCCCCTCCTCCCGGGAGGATGCCGACGTGGACTACACCTTCGGTCAGGTGAGCTTTGTGGACGCCAAGGTGGACTACAAGTCCAACTGCGGCAATATCTCCGCCGGGGTGGGGCCCTTTGCCATTGATAACGGCCTGGTAAAGGCGGTGGAGCCGTACACCACCGTGCGCATCCACCAGGTTAACACCGACTCTATCATCAACGCCAAGGTGGAGGTGAAAGACGGCCGGGCGGTGATTGAGGGCGGCCTTCACATCGACGGCGTGCCTGCCCTTGGCTCCACCGTGGAGCTGGACTTCTCCGACAGCGTGGGGTCCATCACCGGCAAGCTGCTGCCCACCGGGAATGTCACTGACACGATCACCACGCAGGACGGAACCTCTTATGAGGTGTCCATTGTGGACGCGGCCATTCCCACCGTGTTTATCAAGGCGGAGGCGCTGGGGCTGGAGGGCATCGAGACCCCTGCCCAGATCGAGGGCAGCGCCCCCCTCATGGCCCGGATTGAGGAAATCCGCGGCCGCTGCGCGGAGAAGATCGGCTTGACCGACAACTGGGAGCAGTCTACCCAGAAATGCCCCTACGCCCCCTTCTTCGCCGTGGTGTCTCCCAGCAAAGCCTACCATACCTTCGACGGCAAGGACGTGGCGGCGGAGGAAATCGACCTGGTGAGCCGTCTGCTCTTTATGCAGAAGATGCACAAGACCCATCCGGTGACGGGAACCGTGTGTATGTCCACCGCGGCCCGGGTGCCCGGCAGCATTGTGGAGCAGGTTCTCAGCCGGCGGGGCCGGGAGAACCGCAAAATTATCATTGGCCATCCCGCCGGGGTGATCCCGGTGGTGTCGGAGCTTGAGACGGAGAACGGGACCTATAACCTCAAAACCGCCGCCATCCTCCGCACCGCCAGAACCATCATGGACGGGCAGGTATATGTCCGCAAATCCCGCATCCAATAAAAAATTTCAGGAGGAAGATTACCATGAACAAGACGATTGCAGCCCAGATTGCCGAAGTTGCGGTGGCCACCACCTACGACAAGCTCCCCGCCGAGGCCGTCACCAAGGCCAAGATGCTCACCCTGGACGTGCTGGCCTCCATGGTGGGCACCCGGAACGTGATCTCCAGCGAGATCGCCCGTGAGATCTCCGAGGAGCTGGCCGGACCCGCCGAGGCCACCATCGTAGGCTCCAAAGACAAGGTAGCCGCCCCCAACGCCGCCTTTGCCAACGCCATCCAGTGCTATGGCCTGGATTTCGTGGACGACCACAACGAGTCCAACGCCCACCCCTCCCCCGCCACCTTCCCCGTGGGCATGGCCCTGAGCGAGAGCCTGAAGAAGAGCGGCAAGGACTACATCGCCGCCGTGGCCATGGGCAACGAGGTCGTGTGCCGCATGGGAACCGCCTACCTGGGCGATATGTACTATCAGGGTTTCCACCCCACCAGCACCTGCGGCATGATGGCCGCCAGCGTCACTGCCGCCAAGCTCCTGGGCCTGGACGTGCAGAAGACCATCTACGCCCAGGGCATCGCGGGCAGCATGGTGTCCGGCCTGATGGCATGGAACACCGAGGGCTCCTTCACCAAGCGCCTCCAGGCCGGCCACCCCGCCATGAACGCCATCATCGCCGCCCGCATGGCCTCCAAGGGCTTCAACGGCCCCTCCGACATCTTTGAGAGCAAGGACGGCCTGCTCCACGCCTACTCCTTCCAGGACCACTATGACCCCAAGTATATCACCGAGGGCCTGGGCGAGGACTGGACCTTCACCAAGTCCAGCATCAAGGTCTACCCCTGCTGCCGTTACTCCGGCGGCCATCTGGACGCCTGCCTGGAGATCGTGGCCAAGCACCACCCCAAGGCCGAGGACATTGAGAAGATCGAGATCCGCTCCTCCAAGTACACCATGCACCTGCTGGCCGAGCCCTGCAAGTGGGCGCCCCGGAACATTGTGGATCTCCAGTTCAGCATGCCCTACCAGGCGGCCATCGCCTTCAAGAACGGCCAGTTCACCGTGGACGAGCTGAACGAGGACTATATCAACGACGAGCTTGTCAAGCGCCTGATCGCCAGCACCACCGTGGTGATGGACGACGAGTTCGAGCGCCGCTATCCCGCCCACTACTCCAGCGCTGTGACCATCACCATGAAGGACGGCACCCAGTACACCGCCACCGTGGACGACCCCAAGGGCGACTGGCGCAACCCCGTCACCTATGAGGACGTGGTGAACAAGTTCCGCTACCTGGCCAACCGCACCTACGGCGACAGCGCCCGCACCGAGGCCATCGTGGAGTTCGTCAACAGCCTGGAGAACCAGCCCGACATGTCCAAGCTCATGGAGCTGGTCAACGACGTGAGGTAAGCGCCCCGCAGCGGCAGGAAAGGAGGCGGCGGCCATGCCCCAGCGCAACCAGGACGACCGCAGCAAAAAAATCGTATTTGTATCCAACTGCCTGCTCAACGCCAACAACAAAGTGCTGGAATTCGCCCGCTACCCCGGTATGTTCACCCAGGTGGTTCAAACGCTGGACAAGTATGGCATCGGCCTGATCCAGATGCCCTGCCCCGAGGTGCTCCACATGGGGAACCAGCGGTGGTGGCACTCCCGCAACCTGTATGACAACGCGGGCTTCCGGCGGCTGTGCCGCACCCTGGCGGAGCAGATGGCGGACTACATGGAGAACTATGCCATTGTGGGCTATGACGTGGTGGCGGTGCTGGTGTGCGACGGCTCGCCCACCTGCGGCGTCAGCGTACACAGCCACTATGAGAACGGCGGCGGGCACCCCGCCGAGCCGGAGCGCAGCCTGCGGGAGGGGCCCGGCGTGTACACCCAGGAGCTGCTGTCCGCCGTGGAAGCCCGGGGGCTGGCCATGCCGACGGTCTACGGGCTGAAGATGGACGACCGGGACAAGACTAACCAGCAGATCCTGGACGAGTTCGACGCCTTTATCCGGGAACGGCTTTCCTGAAAGGAAGCCGGGCGGCGGGGCGCAAGCGTCCCGCCGCCCCCGGCCAAATTCTGAGTTGAGTAGGTGGTATTAGGCAATGAGTAACATGACATTTGCCCAAAAGGCATTGGCCCGTGCCGCCGGCAAGGACTATGTGGAGATTGGGGAGATCGTTAACGCCAATGTGGACGTGGCCATGATGGACGACATCCTGGGTCCCCGCATTGAAATCGCCGAGGGTCTGAAAGAACTTGGCGTGGGGGTTTGGGACAAGTCCAAAGTGGTGGTCATCAGCGACCACTACACCCCCCCCTGCGAGATCAAGCAGGCGGAGGCGGTGAAGTTCACCAAAGACTGGTCCCTGGACCACGGGGTGGACTACCACGAGTATGAGGGCCCCTGCCACCAGGTTTTGGCGGAGGCCTGCTATAACCAGCCGGGCGCCCTGGTGGTGGGCACCGACTCCCACACCTGTATGTCCGGGGCATTCGGGGCTTTCGGCACCGGCATCGGCTCCACCGAGATGCTGGGCGTGGCGGCCACCGGCCAGATCTGGCTGAAGGTGCCCGAGAGCTTTCGCATCGAGTGGCGCAATACCCTGGGCAGGGGGGTTTTCGCCAAGGATATGGTGCTCTTCGACTGCCGCGCCATCGGCCATTCCGGGGCGACCTACAAGGCCCTGGAGTACTGCGGAGAGGCCGTCTCCGCCCTGTCCATGGACGAGCGGATGGCCATCTCCAATATGGCGGTGGAAATGGGAGCCAAGGCGGGCTATATCCCGCCGGATGAAAAGACGCTGGAGTACCTGCGCGCCCACGGTAGCAGCCGGCCCTATGTGCCGCTCTACCCCGACGGGGACGCAGTGTATGAGCGCAGCTACGTCCACGATGCAGCCGAGCTGGCGCCGCAGGTGGCCTGCCCCCATCATGTGGACAACGTCCACGATGTGACGCAGGTGGCGGGCGCGCCCCTCACCCAGGTGTACATCGGCTCCTGCACCGGAGGGCGGTTGTCCGACCTGCGCGCCGCGGCTCACGTGCTCAAAGGCCGCAAGGCCGCCAAGGGGCTGCGCTTCCTGGTGTCCCCCGCCTCCCGGGAGGTATACCGCGCCGCCATGGCGGAGGGCCTGCTGGACATACTGACCGATGCCGGCGCGGTGATTGTGGCCCCGTCCTGCGGCCTGTGCCTGGGGGCGCACACCGGCATCCTGGCCGGAGGGGAGAGCTGCATCTCCACCAGCAATCGCAACTTCATCGGCCGCATGGGCAGCAAGGACGCCAGCGTCTACCTGGGCAGCGCGGCCACCGTGGCCGCCAGCGCCATCGAGGGCCGCATCGCCGACCCCCGGGCATATTTCTAAGCAGACGGGAAAGGGGGAATACTATGAAATCCCAGATACTCCGGGGAAAAGTGTGGAAGTTCGGGGACGACATCAACACCGACATCATTTCCCCGGGCGAGTACATGGACGCCAGCTACGAGGAGATCGGCAAGCACGCCATGGAGCGGGCTTTCCCCGGCTTTGCTGACACGATTGAAAAGGGCGACATCATTGTGGCCGGCAAGAACTTCGGCCCCGGTTCCAGCCGGGAGACGGCCCAGATCGCCCTGCTGTACGCCGGGGTGGGGGGCGTCATCGCCAAGGACTTCGCCCGGATCTTCTTCCGCAACTGCATCAATGTGGGCTTCCCGGTGGTCACGTTCGACGGCACGGACGAGCTGAACCAGGGGGACGAGATTGTGGTAGACCTGCTCAGCGGAAGGATCGAGAACATCACCACCGGCAAGGTGTATTTCGGCAGCCGCCTGCCCCAGCATGTGCTGAGCATCGTGGAGGACGGCGGGCTGAAAAACCACCTGAAAAAGACGCTGAAAAAGGGCTGACGCAGCCCAGGGAACAGCGGCCCTGAGACAAAAGGAGGTAATGGAAGTGGCATCGACCTTGCAAGTGAACTTCGCCGGCGTATCCATGCCCAACCCGTTCATGCTGTCCTCGGCGCCCCCCACCACCAATGTGGAGATGGTGGCGCGGTGCTTTGAGGCAGGCTGGGGCGGCGCGGTGCTCAAAACGCTGGCCTACACCTTGAGCCAGGCGCAGAACGTGAACCCGCGGATCACGGCGGTGCGCAGCGCCGACGACCAGATCATCGGCTTCACAAACTTTGAACTGGGCAGCCCCAAGCACATCGAGAAGTGGGCCCAGGACACCCGCTGGCTGAAGGAGCGGTTCCCGGAGCATGGCGTGTGGGTGAGCCTGCTCCACACCGAGGGACTGGTGGAGTCCCAGTGGCGGGAGGTCACCCGGATGTTCGACCAGGCCGGGGCGGACGGCTTTGAGCTGAACTTCTCCTGTTCCCACGGCATGGCGGAGTCAGGGGGCGGCGCCACGGTGGGCGGCAACGAGGAGGCCATCAAAATGGTCACCACCTGGGTGCGGGAGGAGACCAGGAAGCCCGTTATGCCCAAGCTCCCTGCCATCGTGCAGGATATCCCAGGCAAGGCCCGGGCAGCCCAGTCCGCCGGGGCAAACGCCATCGCGTCCATCAACACGTTGAACAGCCTGCCCGGAGTGGATATCCATACGTTCGTACCCTATCCCAGCGTGGACGGCGGCAGCGCCTTCCAGGGGCTGAGCGGCGCGGCGGTGAAGCCTGTGGCCCTGCGCACGGTGGCCCAGATCGCCGGCGCGGTGGACATTCCCGTCTCGGGCATCGGCGGCATCTATAATTGGCGGGACGCGGTGGAGTTCATCCTGTGCGGCGCCTCCTCCCTCCAGGTGTGCTCGGCCGTGATGCACCACGGCTACCGGATCATCAACGACCTCACCGCCGGCCTGCTCAACTACATGGAGGAGATGGGCTTTGCCACCATCAGCGACTTCTGCGGAAAGGCCCTGCCCAATATCCACCGGCACAACGATCTCAGCCGCGCCTACAAGCTGTACAGCAGCCCCGACCCGGACAAGTGCGTGGGCTGCGGCCGCTGCGCGGCGGTGTGCGCCGACAGCGCCTACAGCGCCATCCACCTGGATGAGGATCGCCGCGCCATTGTGGACAAAGAGAAATGCGACGGCTGCGGCTTGTGCCGGGGCATCTGCCCGGCGCACGCCATCAGCATGCAGCGCAAATAAAGGAGGCGGAGAGAATGAGCGCAATCAACCAGACCTTGAAAGACATCCAGGCGGAGGCCCGGCGCTGCCTGTACTGTGTGGACGCGCCCTGCCAAAAGGGGTGTCCCGCCTCGGTGGACGTGGCCCAGTTCATCCGCCACCTGCGCTATGCCGACGTGAAGAGCGCCAAGCGGGTGATCAAGCAGGCCAACCCCCTGGGGGGCATCTGCGGAACCCTTTGCCCCAGCGAGGAGCTGTGCCAGAAAAACTGTACCATGGGCCGCTGCGGCGCGCCCATCCACATTCGGGATCTCCAGAAGTACGCCTGCGCCAACGCGTCCTACTCCCCCGCCCTGCCCCAGCCCAACGGCAAGAGGGTGGCCGTGGTGGGGGCGGGCCCGGCGGGGCTGGGCTGCGCCGCGGCCCTGGCCGCCTTGGGCTATCAGGTGGAGGTCTTTGAAAAGGACGGCTGCGCCGCAGGCGTGGTGGCCCGGGAGATCCCCGGCTACCGCATCAGCGCCGCAGTGGTGGAAAACGACCTTGCCGAGCTGCCCGGGGATCGCGTCCACATCCACTATAACAGCCCCGTGACGGCGGAGGATATCGCCGGGAAGCTGTCCAAAGAATATGATGCGGTGTTTGTGGGCGCTGGCCTGTCCGCCGATCGGATGAGCGGCGTGGACATCGCCCCCGGCGCCCCGGTGGCGGGCTGTTCCCGGTTCCTGGCTGAGCTGAAGTCGGGGGCGGTAAAGTCCGTGTCCGGCACGGTGGTGGTCATCGGCGGCGGCGACTCCGCCATCGACGCGGTGTGCAGCAGCTTGGCGTGCGGCGCGGACAAGGCTGTGTTGGCCTACCGCCGCTCCCGGGAGGAGATGCCCGCCTGTGATGAGGAGTTCCTGAGCGCGGCCGACAAGGGCGTGGAGCTGATGTATATGGTATCGCCCGCATCCATCATGGCGGAGGGGGACGGCGCGGCGGTCACCTTTGTGCGCAACCGGCTGGTTGAGCGGCCCGGTGAGAGCCGTAAGGGTTTCGAGCCTGTCCCCGGCAGTGAATTCACCATCCGCGCCTCCCAGGTGGTATTTGCCATCGGTAAGACGGCGGACACGGCGCTGCTGGCCGGTAAGGCCGACCCCAATACCCTCCGGGTAGGGGATACCAACTGCTTCGCCGGCGGCGACTACCTGAGCGGCGGGGCCACGGTGGTCCGGGCGGTGGCCGACGGCAAGAAGGCTGCGGCGGGCATTCACGCCTACCTGAGCTGAGCGGCGGGCTATGAACGATCTCAACATACTCCACGGCACGGTGGTGCGGCCGGAGGGCTGCTTTGCCGGCGGCGTGGAGGTGAAGGACGGAACAATCGTCCGCGTCCTCCGGGAGGGCGAAGCCCCCGGCCCCGCCCGGAAGACGGTGGATGCCGGAAACATGCTGGTCTTCCCCGGTATGATCGACAGCCACGTCCACATCCGCGGCGGACGCCTGGAGCACCGGGAGGACTTCGCCTCGGGCACCATGGCCGCCGCCGCGGGGGGCGTGACCACCGTGATGGAAATGCCCGTCACCCTGCCCCCGGCCTCCCGCCCCGGCGATTTCATCAACCGGGAGAAGGAGGTCAAGGCCCGGGCCTATGTGGATTACGCCCTCTACGGCGGGGCGGGGGCGGACAACCTGGAGGAGATCCCCCTGCTGGCCCAGGCGGGGGCGGTGGGGTACAAAACCTTCCTCATGCCCCCCGTACCCGGCCGGGAAAAGGAGTTTTTCGGCCTGTGCAGCCAGACGCAGGAAATTCTCACCCAAGTGATGGAGCAGGTGGCCAAAACCGGCCTGATGCTGGCGGTTCACAGCGAGCTGAACCAGTATGTGGAGGAGGAGACCCGCCTGCGCATGGAGCGCGGGGAGAACGGCCTGAAGGCATTCTGCCGCTCCCGCCCGGTGGAGGCGGAGACGGAGGCGGTGAAGTGGGTCATTGCCGCAGCCCTGAAAACCGGCTGCCGTGCCTCTATCTGCCACGTGAGCACGCCGGAGGCCGCAGCCCTCATCCAGGAGGCCCGGGCCCAGGGGGCGGACATCCACGGCGAGACCTGTCCCCAGTACCTCCTCTTCAACGAGGACACGGCGGAGCGGGCCGGGGTGTTTGCCCGGATGAAGCCGCCCCTGCGGGACGCGGGCCGGATGGCCCGGCTGCGTGAGCTGTACCGGGAGGGCGCGCTGGAGATCACCGGCAGCGACCACGCCCCCTACCTCCGGGAGGAGAAGCTGAGGAACGGCCAGGATATCTGGCGCACCTTTGACGGCGTACCCGGGCTGGAGCTGTCCCTGCCGCTGCTGGTGACGGCGGCGGAGCGCGGGGAGCTGACGTATGAGTCCATCGCCCGGAATACGGCGGAGAATACCGCCCGGCTGTTCGGCCTGCCCCAAAAGGGACGGATTGAGGAGGGGCGGGACGCGGATCTGGTGCTGGTGGAGCGTTTGAAGCTGCCCCAGCCGCTGGATATCGGAACGCTGTTTACCAAGAGCCGGGACAGCGCGGAGCTGTACCGGGACCTGCCCCTGCGCTGCCGCGTGGCCGCCGCCTACGTGCGGGGCCGGCGGGTGTTTGCGGACGGGGCCATCACTGGAGAGCAAGGCTGGGGGAAATTTGTCAGCCCTGTTTGATAAAAAACCATATTATTTTTAGGAGGAGAACAACAATGAGAACCGATATGCGCGGAAAAGACTTTGTGACCCTGATGGACTACACCGGTGAAGAAATCCAGACCATCCTGGACGTAGCTTTCGACCTGAAGCGCCAGAATGCCATGGGCGCGGAGCACGAGCTGCTGAAGAATAAGACCCTGGGCATGATTTTTGCCCAGCCCTCCACCCGAACACGCGTCTCCTTCGAGACCGGAATGACCCAGCTGGGCGGCCACGCCCAGTACTACAGCGAGGACAATATGCAGCGCAAGAACAAGGAGACCTGGGACGACACCGGCCTGGTTCTCTCCCGCTACCTGGACGCACTGATGGTTCGCCTCTACGACCTGGAGAAGTACGGTATGGCCCGGGACATCATGAACCAGATCCGCGCCGCCACCACCATACCCGTCATCAACGGCCTGGACGATAAGGAGCACCCCTGCCAGTGCATGGGCGATCTGATGACCATCCAGGAGAAGCTGGGCTCCGGCTGGAAGAAGAAAAAGATCGTCATGTCCTGGGCCTACTCCGACCGGGTGAAGTCCCCCGGCGTGCCCCAGGCCATGCTGCTGGCGTGCAGCCTGCTGGGCGCCGATCTGACCTTGGCCTATCCCAAGGGTTATGAACTGGACGAGGAATATATGGCCTTTGCCGACAGCGCCTACCAGAAGAGCGGCGGCAAACTGTCCATCACCAACGATATCTATGAGGCCAGCACCGATGCCGATGTGATCTATGCCAAGAGCTGGGGCAGCACCCGGGGCATGGACAAGGCGGAGGACAAGGAGTACCGCAAGCAGTTCGAGAAGGACTGGTGCATCTCCGACAAGCACTTCAGCCTGGCTAAGCCTGTGTCCTACTATATGCACCCGCTGCCCGCCGCCCGCGGCGAGGAGGTCACCGACGAGCTGATTGATGGCCCGCACTCCATCGTGTACGACCAGGCGGAGAACCGCCTGCACGCCCAGAAGGCCATCCTGGCCCTGCTGATGAAGAAGAAGTAAGAACCCACCCAACTTATGCGGGGAACCAGGCGTTCCCCGCATAAGTAAACGATTACACGGCTGCATCCACAAAATCGAACTATGAACAGGGGGATTCATTATGTTTTTAGGGCTACCGTTCCCGACCTATCTGGGTTGGTTTGTCGGCCCCATCGCCACGATTGCCACCGCCCTCTTCTGCGTTTACGAGTACGTCAAGCACTGCAAGAACGAAGCGTAAACCCGCCCTGCCCCGGCGGCCCACACCCCGTTGATGGGCCGCCTACCCGTGCGTACGCGATTAAAGGAGGTAAGTCCATTGTTATCTGGTAGTCTCGCCGTCATCGGCTTTGTTATGCTGGGCATCTATATCGTTGGGATGCTGGGTATCGGTATCTACTGCAATAAAAAATACGCAAACACCCTTAGCGGCTTCCTCACCGGCGGCCGGAGCCTGGGCCCCTGGGTATTTGCCCTGACCTATGGCTCCACCTACCTCAGCGCGTCCACCTTCATCGGCAATACGGGCACCGCTTATAAGGCCGGCATGGCCTATCTCATGATGCCTGTGGCGCAGGTTGTGCTGCTGCCCATCGGGCTGGTGGTTTTTTCCCACGGCCTGCGGCGGGTGTCCGTCCGGCTGGGCGCCATGACCATCCCCCAGTATGTGGAAAAACGGTTCAAGTCCCCCCTGGCCGGCACGCTGGCCTCTGTCGTGATTCTGCTGTTCATGGTGCCCTATATGGTAGGCGTCATCAAGGGCGGCGCGCTGGCGCTGGGCTCTCTGCTGGGCCTGTCCTACACCGTGTCCGTGCTGCTGGTGGCGGGCGTGGCCTGCGCGTACCTGGTCTGCGGCGGCTACATGGCCCGTTGTTTTACCGACGTGGTGCAGGGCGTTATGATGGGCTTTGGTATGCTGGCGGTGCTGATTATGGGCTTCTTCGTGGTGGGCGGCCCCGCTGAGATCGCCGCCGGCGTGGGGGCCAGCGATCCCGCCCTGCTGGAAACCCCCGGCCCCATGGGCTGGAGCAACCTGTTCCTGTTCTCCTCCGTGTTCGCCCTCACCCCATGGGGACTGCCCCAGCTTGTGCAGACCAATTTCACGATTAAGGACCGCAAGACGGTACACATCTCGTCCATTGTGCTGTCCATTTGGCTGGGCGCCATCCTCATCGGCTCTATGATCATCGGCAATATGGCCCGCGCCTACTTCGGCAACGCCTATCTGGACAATGTGGACGCGGTATTCCCCAACCTGGTGCTCGCATTTTTCCCCAACGCCATCGGCGCGATCATCATCGTTGCTGTCATTGCCGCGGCCATGTCCACCATTGACGGTGTGCTGATGACCAGCGGCAGCGCCTTCGGCGTGGATATCTTCAAGCGGTTCATCAAGAAGGACGCCTCGGACAAGCAGGTATTGACCGTCACCAACATCACCATGTTCGCCATTATGGCCGTGGTGGTGGTGTGGGCCTTCAACCCCCCGGCGATGATCCTCACCTTCTCGTCCTTTGCCTTCTCCGTCATCGCGGGCGCGCTCATCGTTCCGGTGTTCGCGGGGATCTACTCCAGGAAAGGCACCACCCTGGGCTGTGTAGCCTCTATGATCGCGGGCGCCGGCGGCACGCTGCTCTGGTACATCGTAAAGCCCGGCGGGAACTATATCCTGGGCTGTCCGCCCTTCGTGGCCGGCGCGATTCTGTCCGTCATCGCGTATGTGGCGGTGAGCAGATTTACCCCGCCCCTCCCCCAAGAGTTTGTGGATGACCTGTTCTCCAAAGAAGCCGAGGAGAACGCCTACGCGCAGGATTGAGCTGAATCCCCTGCGCCCAGCCGTGCGGGACTCCGGGCCTCCGGGGGTTCGCACGGCCCTTTTTAAAAAGACTGAAGCGAAAGGAAGTTTTTCTCATGGATGGTTTGTTGGACGGCGTTGTGGTGCTGGATCTGACCCGGGTGCTGGCGGGGCCGTACTCCGCTATGCTGCTGGCGGACATGGGGGCCACGGTGATCAAGGTGGAAAACCCCAAGGGAGGGGACGACACCCGCAGCATGGGCCCCTTCGTCAATGGCAGCAGCGTATATTACGCCAACTTCAACCGCAGCAAATACGGCTGCACCCTGAACCTGAAGGAGCCGGAGGGCAAGGAGATATTCAAGGAAATGGTAAAGCGGGCCGATGTGGTGCTGGAGAACTACCGCCCCGGCACCATGGAAAAGCTGGGGCTGGGCTATGATGTGCTGCGGGAGGTCAACCCTGGAATCATTTATGGCGCGGTGTCCGGCTTTGGCCATACCGGGCCGTACAGCAAACGGGCGGGCTATGACATCGTGGGCCAGGCCATGGGCGGCCTGATGAGCACCACCGGCTGGCCCGGCGGCGACCCCACCCGCACCGGCACCCCTATGGGCGACGTGCTGGGCGGCTTAAACCTGGCCGTCGGCGTGCTGGCCGCCCTGGTAAACAAGGCGAAAACCGGCCGGGGCGAGAAGGTGGACGTGGCCCTGGTGGATTCGGTGGTGTCCTCCATGCAGAACATCACCATGATTTATCTGGCCGAGGGCCGCATCCCCCAGCGCATTGGCAACCGGTACGAGTCCACCTACCCCTATGACTCCTTCCCCGCCAGGGATGGCAATGTGATCATCGCAGCAGGGAACAACAAGCTGTATGCCATCCTGTGCCGGGTGATGGGCCGGCCGGAGCTGATTGAGGATCCCAAATACCTCAATGTGAAGGACCGGGTGGCCAACCACGCGGAGATGCGGGAAATCATCAGCGCCTGGAGCAGCCAATTCACCATTGACGAGGTGGTGAAGCTGCTCAACGACGCGGGCTGTCCCGCAAGCCCTGTGAACACCCTGGACCGGGTGGTGCGGGAGCCCCAGATCGCCGAGGCCCGGGAGATGTTCCCCGAGATCGACCAGCCGGGCATCGGGCGGATGAAGGTAACGGCCAGCGCCCAGAAGCTGACCAACACCAAATCCTTCCCCCGGAAAGCGGCCCCCCTGCTGGGGGAGGACAACGAATCCGTTTATGGCCGGATGCTGGGCTTTGACGGAGAGAAGCTGGCCCGGCTGAAAGAACAGGGCGTCATCTGACGGGAGGCGGGGACAATGGAGCGGCAAGTAAAATTCATCGAGGTAGGCCCCCGGGACGGCTTCCAGAGCGTCAAGGGGAACATGATCCCCACCCAGCTGAAGCTGGAAATCATGGAGCGGCTGTTGAATGCGGGGGTGTCGCACATGGAGTTTACCTCCTTCGTCAGCCCCAAGGCCATCCCCCAGCTGGCGGACAGCGTCGAGGTGACTCAGGCCCTGCTGGCGCAGTGGCCGGAGGCGGACGTGTTTGCCCTGGTGCCCAACCTGCGGGGCGCGCAGCGGGCTTATGCGCTGGGCCTGCGGAAGGTGTGCTATGTGGTGTCGCTCAGCGCCAGCCACAACAAGGCCAACATCAACCGCACCCACCAGCAGTCCTTGGCGGCCTATCGGGAGATCCGGGAGAGCTGCCCGGAGCTGGAGATTGTGCTGGATCTGGCCACGGCTTTCGGCTGCCCCTTTGAAGGCAAGTACCGGGAGCCGGGGGCGGCGGTGGACTTCCTCCGGGACTACATCGAGGCGGGCGTGACCACCTGCTGCCTGTGCGACACCATAGGCATCGCCGATCCGGCCCAGGTGCGGGGCCTGCTGTCCGCCCTGAAGGCGGCTTATCCGGCCCTGGCCCTGGAGGTCCACTTCCACGATACCCGGGGCCTGGGGGTGCTGAACACCTGCGCCGCCCTGGAGGCGGGGGTGAGCGGCGTCCAGGCGGCGCTGGGCGGGTTGGGGGGCTGTCCCTTTGCTCCCGGCGCATCGGGGAACACCGCCAGCGAAGACCTGATCTACCTGCTGGATCAGCTGGGAGTAGAGACGGGCGTTGACTTTGCGCAGCTGCTGGCCGCGGCGAAGTACCAGCGGGAGCGGGTACCGGGTAGCTACAGCGGGCACCACATCAACATCAACGCACCTCAGTGCGTGCTGGGGTGAGGACGGCAAACGTTCCCTATCCTCAAGTGTGTGGGGCCCACATTTTTGAGCAATGCAACTTGGACTGTACACAAGAACGATTGGCAAAGTTTATCTGACGGTTTATAGGACGCGGCCGGGAAGGGGCTGGAAAACTGTGGAAAAATAACAGCCGGGCGCGGTATGACAGCCGCACCCGGCTGTTATTTTTCTTGAAAACAAGGGTTGATAAGTTGGGGAAGGAATGGTAAAATTATTTCTGAAAATGGGAGGGGTTGCCCCAATGATTCCTCCCGATATGTAAGAGAGGTGAAGAACTATGTCTTTAGAGGCCATCCAAAAGGTCGCCGGGGCGGAACAGGCCGCGAGGGAGCGGCGCGCCGAGGCGGCGGAGGAGGCCAAGCGCATCGTAGCGGATGCGGAGCGCGCGGGGAAACAGCTTGTCCAGGACCGGCGCGCCCGCGCGGAACAGGAGGCGAGGGCCATGCTGGCCGACGCCGAGGCCCAGGCGGAGAAAAAAGCGGAACAGACGCTGGCGGACCACGCCGCCCGGTGCGAGGCGCTGAAGCAGGACGCCCGCAAGCGTCTGGACAAGGCAGCGGCTCTCATCGTCGGAAGGGTAGGGAACAGCTGATGGCCATTGTCAAAATGAAACGGCTGCGGCTGCTGGCCCTGCGCCCCGACCGGGAGCGGCTGCTGCGCGGGCTCCAGAGCCTGGGCTGCGTGGAAATCCGGGAGCCGGACATCGACCTGAGCGACCCGGAGTGGGCGGGGCTTGGCAAGCCCGACCTGTCGGGGCTGGAAAAGGCCAGGGAGCAGAGCCTGCTGTTGGGCGGCGCCCTGGATGTCCTGCGCCGCTACGCCCCGGCCAAGGACGGCCTGTTCACCCCCCGGCCCGAGATCACCGAGGGCGAGCTGTTCGATGAGGCGGTGTATGCCCAGGGATTGGACGCCGCCCGCCGGGTGATGGAGGGGGAGCAGGCCCTGGCGGCCAAGGGGGCGGAGCGCGCCAAGCTCCTGACCCAGAAGGCGTCGCTGGAGCCCTGGACCTGCCTGGACGTGGCGCTGGACGAGGAGGGGACGGCCACCGTGCCCGTCCACTTCTGCTCCGTGCCCGTCAGGACGGACTTCGCCGCCCTGGAGGCGGCGGCCCAGGGTGCGGAACTGGCCCAGCTGGTTCGGGCGGGGAATGACCGGGAGCTTCAATACTTCCTGCTCATCTGCCACCACAGCGCCGTGAGCGCGTGTTATGAGGCCATGCGGCCCTTCGGCGTCTCCCGGGTCACCCTGCGGGGCTGGACGGGGACTGCGGCGGAAAACACCGCCCTTCTGGACAACCGCATCGCCGCCCTGGAGCGGGAGGAGGCCGAATGCAAGGCTGCCCTGGCCGCCCTGGGAGAGAAGCGGGACGTGCTGCGCCGCTGCGCGGACCGGGCGGCCCAGGAGATCGGCAGGGAGGAGAACAAGGCCCGGCTCATCGACACCGACATGGCCTTTGTGCTGGACGGCTGGTTCCCCGCAGAGAACGCGGGGGAGGTGGAGAAGGTGCTGGGCGGCTTTAACTGCGCCTGGGAGGCGGCGGACCCCACCCCGGAGGAGTACCCCCAGGTGCCCATCAAGCTGAAGAACAACCCGGTCACCGCGCCCTTCACCGCCATCACCGAGATGTATGCCATGCCCGCCTATGACACGGTGGATCCCAACCCGCTGATGGCGCCGTTCTTCATCATCTTCTTCGGCTTTATGATGAACGACATTGGCTATGGCCTGCTCATGGTGCTGGGCACCGCATTCTTCCTGTCCAAGGCCAGGCCCAAGGGCGGTATGAAGAACATGATGTCCATGTTCTTCATGTGCGGCATTGCCTCCGTATTCTGGGGCTGCCTCACCGGCGGCTTCTTCGGCGACTTCCTGCCCAAGCTCTTCGACCTGACGGGCACGGCCGCCTCCGTGCCGGGCTATCACGACGCCTCCGGCGCCTTCGTCTGGTTCTGGAAACCCCTGTTCACCCCCATCAACGACATCATCCTGGTGATGGTGGGCGCTATGGCGATGGGCGTGGTCCAAGTGTTCACCGGCATGGCCGTCAGCGTGGAGGAGAAGTTCCGCCACGGGAACGCCCTGGACGCCGTCACTCAGGAGATTGCCTGGTGGTGCATCCTCATCGGCGCGGCCATTGCCATCGGCGGCCCCATGATCCCGGGCGCTCCCGCCGTGCTGGGCACCGTGGGCATAGGGCTTCTGATTCTGGGCGCGGTGCTGCTGCTGGCCGGCAACCTGATCCGGGCCAAGGGCCTGGGCGGCATTACGGGCTTTGTGGGCGACATTTACAACGGCGTGTCCGGCTACTTCAGCGACATCCTGTCCTACCTGCGCCTCATGGCCCTGATGATGGCCGGCTCCATCATCGCCTCGGTGTTCAACACCCTGGGCTCGGTGTTTGGGCTGGTGCCCTTCATCATCGTGGCCATCATCGGCAATGTGCTCAACCTGGTGCTCAACCTGCTGGGCTGTTATGTCCATACCATGCGCCTGCAGTGCCTGGAGTTCTTCGGGCGCTTTTATCAGGACGGGGGCAAGGCCTTCCGCCCGCTGGCAGTACAAACCAAATATGTAGATATCAAGGAGGAAATTTAAAATGGTTGCATTTTTTGAAATGGTAGGCGGCCAGGCTCTGGCCTTCATCGGCATCGCCCTGGCCATCGGTCTTTGCTGCATCGGCTCCGCCAAGGGCACCGGCATGGTGGGCGAGGCGGCTACCGGCGTGCTGTCCGAGACTCCCGAGCACTTTACCAAGTGCATGATCCTCCAGGCCCTTCCCGGCACCCAGGGCCTGTACGGCCTGGCCGCCGGCTTCTTCGGACTGTTTGCCATGGGCTTCTTCTCCGGCGGCGTCAGCCCCTTCACCGGCGAGGCCGTGGTGTTCACCGTGGCCGGCGGCATGGCCATCCTGTTTGCCTGCGTGCCCATCATGCTGGGCGGCCTGCTCTCCGCCATTGCCCAGGGCCGCGTGGCCGCCGCCTCCATCAACATCGTGGCCAAGAAGCCCGATGACTACATGAAGGGCGTCATCATGTGCGGCATCGTGGAGTTCTACGCCATCCTTTCCCTGGTGGGCACCATCCTCCTGCTGATGAACGCGCTGTAAGCAGGCGATTTGATTTCAGAAAGGCGGTAAGCCAAACACATGAACGGAATTGAAAAGATTACCGCACGCATCGAGGAGGACGGCAAAGCGGAAAACCAGGCCCTGCTGGCCCAGGCCCGGGCTGAGGCGGCGGATATCGCCGCCAGATACCAGGCCGAGGCCCAGGCCGAGGCGGAGGAGATCCTGGCCCAGGGCCGCCGCGCGGCGGACGAGCGGGCCAGGCATCTGGACTCCATGAGCCAGATGGAGTGCCGCAAGGCGGCGCTCACCGCCAAGCAGGACGTGATCGAGGAGGCGTTCCAGGCGGCCCACAAGCAGCTGCTGGACCTGCCCCGGGAGCAGTATGTGGCCCTGCTGGCCAATCTGGCGGTGAGCGCCTCCGCCACCGGGCGGGAGAAGCTCATCTTCTCCGCAAAAGACCACATCGAGGTGGGCAAGGCGGTGGTGGCGGCGGCCAACGAGCAGCTTGCCAAGGCCGCAGCCCCCAAGCTGCCCGAGGAGCTTGCCGAGTCCAAGGCGGGGGCCATCCTGGACAAGGTGGTGGCCGGCGCGTCCGCCCTGCTCAGCGGCACCGCCATGCTCACCCTGGCCGAGGAGACCCGCCCCATGGACGGCGGCTTCATCCTCTCCGACGGCGCGGTGGAGGTCAACTGCACCTTTGACACCCTCATCCGGCTCCAGCGCGGCGCGCTGGCCGGCGAGGTGGCCAAAGTGCTGTTTGACTGATTGAACCCTTTCCATTGCATGTGAAAGGGGGAGAAAACTTGTCAAAAAAGGTAAAGAAGCTGAAGGAAAACGACTTTCTGTCCATCTCCGCCCGCATCCGGGTGCTGGAGAACAAGCTCCTCACCGCCGAACGGATGGAGCGGATGATCGATGCCAAGGATGTGAACGACGCGGCCAAGGTACTGGGCGAGTGCGGCTACCCTGAGCTGAGCGAGGTCACCAACTCCGCCCTGGACGCCATGCTGGCCCAGGCCCAGGCGGCATTGTTTGCCGATATGGGCAAGGCGGTGGGCAACGAGGCGCTGATGGACGTGTTCCGGGTGAAGTACGACTACCACAACGCCAAGACCCTGGTGAAGGCGGAGGCGCTGAAGCTGGACCAGGACCGGCTGCTGCTGGGCGGCGGGCGGTATGACCCCGCCACTCTGGCCGAGGACTACCGCCGGGAGGAACTGCGCGCCTGTACCGCCACCTTCCGGGAGGCCGTGAACCATGCCCGTGAGGTGCTGGGCTCCTCCGGTGATCCCCAGCAGGCGGATTTCATCCTGGATCGGGCCTACTTTGAGGAGCTGTCCGCCCTGGCGAAAGCCTCCGGCAGCAGGTTCCTGGAGGGGTATGTGGCCGCCCTCATCGACGGGGCCAACCTGCGCGCCGCCGTCCGGGCCGCCCGCCTGTCCAAGGCCGGGGAGTTCCTGCGCGCTGTGCTGGTCCCTGGGGGAACCGTATCCACGGGCGCCATCGCGGCGGCCAAGGGCGACGAGCTGGACCGGGTGTTCAAGAACACCGCCTTCGAGGCCGCCGCCGGGGCCGGTGCCGCTGTGGCCGTCCCCAACGGCGGGCCGCTCACCGAATTTGAGCGCATGTGCGACGACGCGGTGATGGCCTACCTGGCGAAGGCCCGGATGATCCCCTTTGGGGAGCAGCCCGTCATCGCCTACCTCTATGCGCGGGAGGCGGAGGCCACCGCCATCCGCATCATCCTCACCGGGCGCATGGCGGGCATCGACGGCACCACTATCCGGGCGCGCCTGCGCCGGGCCTATTGTTAAGGGGGAGACGTATGGCAAACAGCTATCAGATCGCTGTGCTGGGCGACAAGGACAGCGTTATGGGCTTCAAGGCCCTGGGGCTGACGGTTTTCCCCGTGGACAACGTGGAGCAGGCCCGGCACACCCTCCACCGGCTGGCCCGCGAGGACTACGCGGTGGTCTATCTCACCGAGCAGTTCGCCGCCCAGATGGAGGCGGACATCGCCCGCTACAAGGACGAGCTCACCCCGGCGGTCATTTTGATCCCCGGCAAGGAGGGCAGCCTGGGCCTGGGCATGGCCAACATCAAGAAGTCCGTGGAACGGGCGGTGGGGGCCGATATTCTGTAAGGAGATACGTCATGTTGTATTTCATCGCCGGACTGGCGTTGATCGCCATCGGCGTCGTGATGCTGGTGAAGCCCCAGCTTGTGTTCGAGCTGACGGAAAGCTGGAAGCATGACAGCGGCGCGGCAGAGCCGTCAAAGCTGTGGCTCTTTTCCACGCGGTTTGGCGGCGTGATGTGCGTGCTGGCGGGCATCTTGGGCATTATCGTCCCATTCCTTCCGTAAAACACGGTGCATAGGGGCGCACGGTGTGCGCCCCTGTAGTAAAAATCATGAAATTAACCCAGAAAGAAGGTTTTGAAAGCCTATGGGAAAAGTAGTTAAGGTCTCCGGCCCCCTGGTGGTGGCCACCGGCATGGCGGACGCCAACATGTCCGACGTGGTCCGCGTGGGCCCCGAGCGCCTGATCGGTGAGATCCTCACCATGAACGGCGACTCCGCCTCCATCCAGGTCTACGAGGAGACCTCCGGCCTGGGCCCGGGCACCGAGGTGGTGACCACCGGCTCCCCCATGAGCGTGGAGCTTGGCCCTGGCATGATCGAGAACATCTATGATGGCATCCAGCGCCCGCTGGAGAAGATCATGGAGAAGGTCCACGGCAATAACCTGCCCCGCGGCGTGGAGGTGCCCCCCATCGACCCGGATAAGCTGTGGGACTTCACCCCCGTGGCCAAGGCGGGGGACAAGGTGGTGGGCGGCGACATCATCGGCACCGTCCCCGAGACCCCGGTGGTGCTCCACAAGATCATGGTGCCCCCCAACCTGAAGGGCACGCTGAAGAGCGTAGCTCCTGCCGGGGGGTATAACGTCCACCAGACGGTGGCGGTGCTGACGAAGGAGGACGGCACCGACGTGGAGCTGTCCATGAGCCAGCGCTGGCCCGTCCGCGTGGGCCGCCCCTACAAGCACAAATATCCCCCCATCAAGCCCTTGTCCTCCGGGCAGCGGATTGTGGACACCTTCTTCCCCGTAGCCAAGGGCGGCACCGCCGCCATCCCCGGCCCCTTCGGCTCCGGCAAGACGGTGATGCAGCACGCCCTGGCCAAGTGGTCCGACGTGGATATCGTGGTCTACATCGGCTGCGGCGAGCGCGGCAACGAGATGACCGACGTGCTGCGGGAGTTCCCCGAGCTGGTGGACCCCCGCACCGGTGAGACGCTGATGAAGCGCACCGTTTTGATTGCCAACACCTCCGACATGCCGGTGGCCGCCCGTGAGGCGTCCATCTACACCGGCATCACCATCGCCGAGTACTTCCGGGACATGGGCTACGACGTGGCCGTCATCGCCGACTCCACCTCCCGTTGGGCCGAGGCCCTGCGCGAGATGTCCGGCCGTCTGGAGGAAATGCCCGGCGAGGAGGGCTACCCCGCCTACCTGGCCTCCCGCCTGGCCCAGTTCTACGAGCGGGCCGGCAGCGTGTCCTGCCTGGGGTCCGAGGAGGACCGCCGGGGCAGCCTGACCGCCGTGGGCGCCGTGTCCCCCCCGGGCGGCGATTTGGCCGAGCCCGTGAGCCAAGGCACCATGCGTATCGTCAAGGTGTTCTGGGCGCTGGACGCGTCCCTGGCCTACAAACGCCACTTCCCGGCCATCAACTGGCTCACCTCCCACTCCCTGTACCTGGACTCCCTGAAGCCCTGGTTCGACGAGAACCTGGGCAAGGAGTTCCTCCAGAACCGGGAGCAGGCCATGGGCGTGCTCCAGCAGGAATCCAGCCTGAACGAGATCGTGCAGCTGGTGGGCAAGGACTCCCTGTCCCCCGCCGACCAGCTCACCCTGGAGACTGCCCGTATGATCCGCGAGGACTTCCTCCAGCAAAACTCCTTCGTGGACATCGACTCCTTCTCCACCTACGACCGGCAGGAGAAGCTGCTGGCCATGATCCTGGACTACGACAAGCTGTGCCGCTCGGCCATCACCAAGGGCGCGCCCACCGCCAAGCTGTTTGAGATTCCCGCCCGTGAGCGCATCGGCCGCGCCAAGAGCGTTCCCGCCGACGAGTACGCCCAGGTGTACGCCGATATCTCCGCCTCCATGGAGCGCGAGATCGACGAGGTCGTCAGAAAGGCAGGTGAGGAGCTGTGATCCGAGAGTATAAAACCATCCAGGAGATCGCGTCCCCGCTGATGATGGTCAAAATGGTGGAGCACGTCACCTACGACGAGCTGGCCGAGGTGGAGCTGCCCGACGGCACCATCCGCCGGGGCCAGGTGCTGGAGGTCAACGGCGACACCGCCGTGGTCCAGCTCTTTGAGTCCGCCGCCGGCATCAATCTGGCCCAGTCCAAGGTCCGCTTCCTGGGCCACCCGCTCCAGCTGGGCGTGTCCGGCGATATGCTGGGCCGGGTGTTCAACGGCATGGGCGTGCCCATCGACGGCGGCCCCGCCATCCTGGCCGAGGAGTACCGGGACATCAACGGCCTGCCCATGAACCCCGCCGCCCGGGACTACCCCAACGAGTTCATCCAGACGGGTATCTCCACCATCGACGGCCTGAACACCCTGGTGCGCGGCCAGAAGCTGCCCATCTTCTCCGGCTCCGGCCTGCCCCACGCCAACCTGGCCGCACAGATCGCCCGCCAGGCCAAGGTGCTGGGGGACGAGAGCGCCAACTTTGCCGTAGTGTTCGCCGCCATCGGCATCACCTTCGAGGAGTCCGAGTTCTTCGTGCAGGAGTTCAAGCGCACGGGGGCCATTGACCGCACGGTGCTGTTCACCAACCTGGCCGACGACCCCGCAGTGGAGCGTATTGCCACCCCGCGCATGGCCCTCACCGCCGCCGAGTACCTGGCCTTCGAGAAGGACATGCACGTGCTGGTCATTTTGACCGACATCACCAACTACGCCGAGGCCCTGCGCGAGGTGTCCGCCGCCAAGAAAGAGGTGCCGGGCCGCCGCGGCTTCCCTGGCTACCTGTACACCAACCTGGCCACCATCTACGAGCGCGCCGGCCGCCAGCTGGGCAAGGCGGGGTCTATCACGATGATCCCCATCCTGACCATGCCCGAGGACGACAAGACCCACCCCATCCCCGACCTGACCGGCTACATCACCGAGGGGCAGATCATCCTGTCCCGGTCGCTGTACCGCCAGGGCATCAACCCCCCCGTGGACGTGCTGCCCTCCCTGTCCCGTCTGAAGGACAAGGGCATCGGAGTGGGCAAGACCCGGGAGGACCACGCCAACACTATGAACCAGCTCTTCGCGGCCTACTCCACCGGCAAGGACAACAAGGAGCTGATGTCCATCCTGGGCGAGGCGGCCCTCACCCCCACTGACCTGCTCTACGCCAAGTTCGCCGATGAGTTCGAGCGGCGCTACGTCAACCAGGGGTATGAGGAGAACCGGTCCATCGAGGAGACGCTGGCGCTGGGCTGGGAGCTGCTGTCCATCCTGCCCACGGCGGAGCTGAAGCGTATCAAGCAGGAATATATTGAAAAGTATCTGCCTAAGAAAGACGAACAGTAAGGAGGGGGAAACATGGCAAACACCGTGGTAAACCCCACCCGAATGGAGCTCACCCGGCTCAAGGGCAAGCTTAAGACCGCCCAGCGGGGCCACAAGCTGCTGAAAGACAAGCGGGACGAGCTGATGAAGCAGTTCCTGGACACTGTGCGGGAGCTGCGCGCCCTGCGCGCCCAGGTGGAGCGGGATCTGCTGCGGGTGCACGGCTCCTTCACCGTGGCTTCCGCGCTGATGAGCGCCCAGGCCATGGAGCAGGCGCTGATGTATCCCAAACAGAGCGTGGAGCTGACCATGACCTTTAAAAACGTCATGTCGGTGAACGTGCCCGAGTACCATTACCAGACCCGTACTGAGGACACCGGGGATATCTTCCCCTACGGCTTCGCCGCCACCAGCGGCGAGCTGGACGGGGCGGTGGCGGCCCTGGGCGAGGTGTTCCAGAACATGCTCAAGCTGGCCCAGACCGAGAAGGCCGCCCAGCTCATGGCGGAGGAGATCGAAAAGACCCGGCGGCGCGTCAACGCCCTGGAGTATGTGGTTATCCCCAACACCCAGGAGAACATCCGATATATCACCATGAAACTGGACGAGAACGACCGCTCCACCACCACCCGGCTGATGAAGGTCAAGGACATGCTGCTGGAACAGGCCCTGGAGCAGCGAAGGGCCGCCGACGCCAAGGCGATCCAGGCCTTTGGAGGGTCCGGGCAGGCCCAGGTTTGAGAAGCACGAAACTTTATCTGCGATTTTTGCGTTAGGCCAGAAAATCAGGCGGTTCCCCGCAAATCTTTGTGGGGAGCCGCCTGATACGTCAAGATTACTTAGGAGGAATAGGAATGAGCAAAAGGTTTTTAAGCGAAGAAACCATGTTTAACTTTTTAAGCTCAACTTACATAGCGCGCCTGGGCGATAAAAGCGCATCCTGGTGGGATTTGGACGCGGGAGGAGAGCTGGAAAACGCATTGCCGAGCGAATACCAGGAGGAATTTGAAGATAGGCTGGAAGAAGCTCTGAAGGATGAGAAGATCAAAGGTACTCTGAAAATTCTGGCAAAGGGGAAGGGGATTGAAGAGGAGGAGCTTGAAGAACTGCAGAGAGAGGTTATAGATTGTGGAAAAAGCTACTTTGCAGATTTCCTCGAACAATAAGACGGGGCCAAAGCGATTTTGCAGAGCGGCGGGCCTGGCGCCACGTGTGTAAAGAAAATAGTCCGGGCGGTCCCGCCCGGACTAATTTCTTTACACCTCCATGATAACAGGCAGTATCATTGGGTTGCGTTTTGTCTTTTTGTATAAATAACCGGATAGCGCGCCCTTCATCTCCGACTTGATGGACGACCAGTCCCGCACCCGGCGCTGTTCGCAGGTATTCAGGGCATCCACCGCCACCTGGCGCAGCTCGTCCATCAGCTCCTCCGACTCCTTGACGTACACAAAGCCCCGGGTGATGATGTCCGGCCCGGAGATCACCGAGCCGTCCTCCCCGGACATGGACACCACCACCACCACCATGCCGTCCTGTGCCAAGTGCTGGCGGTCCCGCAGGACCACCGCCCCCACGTCGCCCACGCCATAGCCGTCCACAAACACCTTGCCCGCAGGCACCGTGCCGTTGAGCTTTACGCTGCCCGGGGTGAGCTCGATCACCCGCCCCACGTCGCTGATGACGATGTTCCTGGGATCCATGCCCATCTCCCGGGCCAGACGGGCGTGGGTTTTGAGGTGGCGCTGCTCCCCGTGGACGGGGATAAAGAACTTGGGCCGCACCAGGGCGTGCATGATTTTCAGCTCCTCCTGGCAGGCGTGGCCGGACACGTGGAGGGGCAGTTCCCGCTCATTGACCACCTCGGCCTCCCGGCGGTAAAGCTCGTTGATGACATTGCCGATGGAGTCCTCGTTGCCTGGAATGGCGGAGGCGGAGATAATGACCCGGTCGCCGGGCTGTATGTCCACCTGCCGGTGGGTGTTGAAGGCCATCCGGGTGAGGGCGGACATGGTCTCCCCCTGGCTGCCGGTGGTGATGATGCACACCTTGGAGGGGGGGAGGGTCTTGATGTGGGCCACGTCCACCACCGTGCCGGCGGGTATGTGCATATAGCCCAGCTCGGTGGATACCCGCATGGCGTTTTCCATGCTCCGGCCCGTGACCGCCACCTTTCGCCCATACTTGGCCGCTACGTTAATGATCTGCTGGATGCGGTCGATGTTGGAGGCAAAGGTGGTGACGATGATGCGCTGCTCGCAGCCCCGGAACAGCGCGTCGAAAGACGCGCCTACGCTACGCTCGCTCTTGGTGAAGCCGGGGCGCTCCACATTGGTGGAGTCGCACAGCAGGGCCAGCACGCCCTCGTTGCCCAGCTCGCCCAGCCGCGTCAGGTCGGCCATGCCGCCCTGGATGGGGGTAGGGTCGATTTTGAAGTCGCCGGTATGGAGGCACACGCCAATGGGGGTGCGGATGGCGAAGGCCACCGCGTCGGCGATGGAGTGGTTGATGTGGATGAATTCCACGCTGAACCGGCCCGCCTTGACCGTTTCCCCCGACTCGCAGGTGATGAGCTTCACCTTGTCGCTTAGCCGGTGCTCGTCCAGCTTCAGCTTAATGAGGCCGGCCGACATCCTGGTGGCGTAGATGGGGGCGTTCACGTCCCGCATGAGGTAGGGGATGGCCCCGATGTGGTCCTCATGGCCATGGGTGATGAAAATGGCCCGAATGCGGTCTCGGTTCTGGATCAGGTAGGTGAAATCGGGTATGACCACGTCGATGCCGTACATGTCGTTGTCTGGGAAGCCCATGCCCACGTCCACCAGGATGATGTCGTTACCGTACTCGTAGACGGTAAGGTTTTTGCCGATCTCGTTGAGACCGCCAAGGGAAATAATCTTAAGCTTTTCTGCCATAATAACTCCTTTTCTCTAAAAAATAATGAACAAATCAAAAGCGCCGCATGCGGCGCAGAAAGCCGGAAGAGGGGGTTCGACTCAAGCTTTCGCGAGGAACCGTGGCAGATAGTATATCATACCAGCGGAGAAAAGTACAGCCTTTTTTGCCGAAATATGGGGAGAAGATGGAAAGTAATATGAACTGATAACAAGTTCAAACCACACTAATAATCAGTTTTATGCTCTATCATGGACTTATAGCGGCAGCGGGAAAGGATGGGGCGAAAATAAACTGGGAAAAGCACATTGGGTTTCGCATTGACAGGGAGTTCAAGGGAAAAAGGCCTATATTGCCGAGTGCGAGGGCCGGCCTCTGACATGGCAGATGGTCCACCTCATGCGGGAGTGCGTGCGCCGGTTTGAAAAAGAGCATGGATCCATCAATATCCGGGAGGGGCAGAAAGACGAGTAAAATTTTGTGCCATAAGAATAACTAGAAACGGACTAAGAATCAGTTAAATGGGATATGGTAGGTCTACCACAGAGGAGGTAGACCTATGAACGAAAAAGCGTACCTCAGCATCCGAATGAACCGCCAGCTCCACGATAAATTTCAGTCTGTGGCCGCCTATGAGGGCCGCTCCATGAGCGGGCAGATTCTCTATCTGGTCAGCCAATGTGTCAGGGAATTTGAAAAGGAGCACGGGCCCATCGACCTGCTGGATCAGGAGCAATGAGGGCGCGGCAGCTTTTGCTGGGCCTCATCTACCCGCCCAAATGCCCCTTCTGCGGGAGAATTTTGGAGCGGGGTGAGGAGGGCTGGTGCGCCTCCTGCCAGGAGGAGCTGCCCTGGACCGAGCCGGGGGAGGACAAGGCGGTGGAATTTTGCGACGTGTGCCTGTCGCCGCTTTGGTACGGGGACGCTGTGCGGGGGGCCGTGCACCGCTATAAATTCGAGGGCGGGCGGGTTCACGCCAAGCTGTTCGGCCAGCTGATGGCCCAGTGTCTCCAGGACCGCTGGACGGGGCGGGCGGACCTGGTAGCCTGGGTTCCCCTCCGGCCGGAGCGCCGGAAACAGCGGGGCTACGACCAGGCGGAGCTGCTGGCCCGCCGGGTGGGGGAGCTGACGGGCATTTCGGTGGAGCGCGCCCTGGAAAAGACCCGCGCAACCGCCACCCAGTCCCAGACCGGGGAGGACGAGGCCCGGAAATCCAATGTCCGGGGCGCTTACCAGGCGCTATCCGGGTTGGATTTGACGGGGAAGCGGGTGGTGCTCATCGACGATGTGGCCACCAGCGGCGCGACGCTGGCCGAGTGCGCGTCCGCCCTGCGTCAAGCGGGCGCGGAGTGCGTGGCGGGGCTAACTTTTGCGCGGGCGCGATAACATCACGGCTCCTCGTCCAGAAAGTCGATGGGGCCGTGTTTATTTGCCTTGAAATACACAAAGTTTTTCTGTGCCAAATTGTCTTGCCCGGCGGAGGCAGCCAGGTATAAGAACTGGAATATTTGCCCAAACTTGGCATAGAGTTCTATAGGCAGATGATATCGCGCCTGTGAAAGGAAGGTGAAACCCATGGCAGAAGCAGTCCGGCCCAGCCGCAAACGGGCGGCGGAGCGGGAGGCGGAGCGCCGTCAGCTCATGGAGGGCATGAAACAAACCCGGGACCAGCTCAATTACGCCTACGCCCAGTTCAACATCTACACCGACCCTGATCTGGTAGATGCCTGCGTCTACGAGATCAACGCCCTGCAAAGCCGGTACTCCTATTATGTGCGGCAGGTGAAGGCGCTGGAGGCCGCCCGGGAGGGGACGGCTTGAGCGGCTGGGTCTGGTGGGCGGCGGCGGGAGCGGCGGTGCTGGCGCTGGCGCTGTGCCGCCGTCCCCTGGTGGCCCTGGGGCGCTTTGGAATCCGTGCGGGGCTTGGGTTGGTGGGCCTGTGGCTGTTCCGGGGCGTGGGGACGCTGCTGGGGGTGCAGTTGGGGGTAAACCTGCTCAACGGCCTGGTGCTGGGTGCCTTGGGCCTGCCCGGCTTCGCTTTATTGCTCATGGCCCAATGGGTTGGGAGATGAGGGCGGTTCAGGATGCGCCGACCCAACGCATATGCCGCCGGAAAAACCGCATAGCGTTGGCTTGCGCCGGCAGGCGCGAGCCCTGAAAGCCTGTTAAACGCCATTTGCCGGATCTTTTCTCGCCATGCTTTGTTGGAATTTCTTGAAATAAAACAACTATTCCTGCGAGATCCCGCCTCGCTTGACGCCCCCCCCCTCGTAAACTGGCATTTTTCGGGATATTAAACAGGCTCTGCGAGGTCAGGGCCCGCCGGTCCTCCGGCGGGCCCTTTTGCCTGCTTTTTTTTACAGCTATTTTATGAAAACCAGCATTTTGATGTTGGAATTTCCGGGGAGCTTGTGGTATAATACCATTGAAACCATGTGATTTTTTTATCAAGCCCCAGTTCACGCCCGGCGGGCGAGGGATGGAGGCAGTCAACAGGGAAAAACCCGCGCGGCTCCAGGCCGCCGCCAGGAGGGAACCTTGATATGGGACGGAAAAACCAGTACGGCTACCAGGAATACCGCGGCCGGGGAGGCGGCCGCGGCCGGATGGTGCTGCTGTTTATCATCGCGCTGCTGGCGGTGCTGCTGGCGGCGGGGACGGCGTTTTACCTGCTGGTGGACATTGAGTACACCCCCAACGGCATGGTGATCCACTGGCCCTGGGCGCAGGAGAGCGAGACGCCCCCGCCCCCCACCGCCCCGCCGCCGGAGCTGCCCAGCGTGGCGGTGGAGGTGGTGGAGCCCAGCCCGACTCCCGAGCCAACCCCCACGCCCACCCCGGAACCCACCTATAACCCCATTGCCGCGGTGACGGTAACCACAGCCCAGCTGCGGGACGGCAGCGCCGCCCAGGCGGTGGCTGCGGCAGGGGGGAACGCCCTGGTGGTGGAGATGAAGGGGATCAAGGGGCGGCTGGCGTGGCAGTCCCAGGCGGAGCTGGCCGCCACGCTGTGGGCCAACGCCGCCGATGACCGCACCGCCCAGGCGGTGCGTGAGCTGGCCGAAAACACGGAGCTGTATCTGGTGGCCCGCGTCCAGTGCTTCCGGGACCCGCTGATGGCCAGCAGCTGGGTGGGAACCCTCATGACCCGGGGTGGAAATCTCTGGCACGACGCCCAGGGGGTGGGCTGGTCCAGCCCTGCCAGCCGGGATGCGGTGGACTACCTGTCCCAGCTGTGCCTGGAGCTGGCGGAGATGGGTTTTGACGAGATTTTGCTGGACAGCGCGGGCTACCCCGACTTTGGCGAGGTAAACGTGCTGGCCACCGGCGATAACCGCCCGGAGGACCGCACCGTCCCCGTGGCCGCCTTCTGGGCGCGGCTGTCCGAAGAGCTGGCGGAGAAAGGGACGGCCCTGTCCGTGCAGACCACCGAGGACGCCCTGCGGGGGGACAACGCGTTCAGCGGCGCCACCGCCGCCAATTTGGCCCGGTACGCCGCCCGGGTGTGGCTGCCTGCCCCGGTGAAGGGGAGCGACTACGCCGCCATCCTCTCAAACGTGGGATTGGACAACGCCGCCGCCCGGATCGTGGTGAAAAACGCCGCCTCCGGCAGCTGGTACAAGTAGGAACACGGACCGACAAAAGAAAGGAGCGCCCATGCCCCAGGAACTGCGCCCGCGCAAGGCGGTGCCCGCCTATGAGGGTACATTGCGCAACCATATGATTATGATCCCCACCTGCATCTCCGAGTGCTCGGGCATCCGGGTGTTCGGGCGGCGGATCAAATCCCTGGCCTTTACCACCGACGTGGCCATCATCCGCAACATCAACGCCGACGCCATCATCGCCGTCTACCCCTTCACCCCCCAGCCCGCCATCCACCGCGCCGTGATGCAGGCGGCGGATATGCCGGTATTTACCGGGGTGGGGGGCGGCGTCACCCGGGGGCTGCGGGTGGTCAACCTGGCCAACGACGCCGAGCATGAGGGCGCCTTCGGGGTGGTGGTCAACGCCCCCACCAGCAACGAGGTGGTGCATAAGCTCAAGCAGGTGCTGGATATCCCGGTGGTGGTCACCGTGGTGTCGGACAAGACCGATGTGCGCGCCCGGATTGAGGCCGGGGCGGATATACTCAACGTGTCCGGGGCGGGCAAGACCCCGGCCATCGTCCGCTCCATCCGGGAGAGGTTTCCCGACGTGCCCATCATCGCCACCGGCGGACCCACCGATGAGACCATCCTGGAGACCATCCACGCCGGGGCCAACGCCATTACATACACGCCCCCCTCCAACGGCGAGCTGTTTGCCCAGTCCATGGCCCGCTACCGCCGGGAGCTGGACGGGGAAGGGGAATAAAAAGAGCCCGGCCCCAATCTGGGGCCGGGCTCTTCCTGTGCTTTGTCACACGATGAGGAAGAACTTGACGAGGAACAGGGCGGAGATCACATAGGTGAGCACGGATACCTCCTTGGCCTTGCCGGAGAACACCTTGATGACGGTGTAGGAAATCAGGCCGATGCCGATGGCGTGGCCGATGGAGCTGGAGATGGGCATGGCGATGAGCATCAACGCCACGGGGACCATCTGGTCCATATCGCCGAAGTTCACGCTCTTCAGGCCCTGGAGCATCAGCACGCCCACGTAGATCAGGGCGGCGGAGGTGGCGGCGGCGGGGATGATGGCCGCGATGGGGGCGATGAAGATGCAGGCCAGGAACAGGATGCCGCAGGTCAGGGCGGTCAGGCCCGTGCGGCCGCCGGCCTCCACGCCGGAGGCGGACTCCACGAAGGTGGTGACGGTGGAGGTGCCGGTGCAGGCGCCGCAGACGGTGCCGATGGCGTCGGCCAGCAGGGCCTCCTTCATGTTGGGCATATTGCCCTGCTTGTCCACCATGCCCGCCCGGGAGGCGGTGCCCACTAGGGTGCCGATGGTGTCGAACATGTCGATCATGCAGAAGGTGATGACCAGGGTGATGATGGTGAACACGCCGATGTCCAGGAAGCCCTGGAAGTTGAACTTAAACAGGGTGGTGCCCGCCATGTCGGCGAAGGGGGGCAGCCAGTTGGCGGTGGACAGGGAGGCGAAGGGGTTGGTCTTCAGGAACGCGAAGGAGCCGGCCCAGTAGATGACGGAGGCGGCCAGCATGCCGATGAGCACCGCGCCCTTCACGCCCTTCTTGGCCAGCAGCACGATGACGAACAGGCCCACGAACAGGGTGACCACGGACAGCACCATGGTGGGGTACGCGCTGCCCATGGTGTCCCGGGCAGCGGTGGCGGTCAGCGCGCCGAAAAAGTCCTTCATCACGAAGAACTGGTTGAAGTTCTCGTCCGCAATATAGATGTTGGAGCCGAAGCCGATGTTCATCAGCATCAGGCCGATGGCGGGGGCGATGCCCAGCCGCACGCCCAGGGGGATGGCTTCCACGATCTTCTCCCGGA
>CAJUQD010000027.1 GCA_910588105.1 uncultured Oscillospiraceae bacterium
GGTTGATACGGTATTCAATGGCAGAACGCTGGAGGCTGTTTCTGATTTCCTCCCGCTTCTCTATCCCGAGGCAGGCGCTGTCCCCGTAAACCACCTCGTCATCTTCCCGCATCAGTCCTGCCGCCACAGTGACATCATGGACATTGGCGGCGGTGGCCTCCACCGTATGCACAAAGCCGCTCCCGGCGTCCACGCCCGTGTGGCACTTCATGACGAAATGCCACTGCATCTCGTCTATGATCTCCAGAAATTCTTCCCGTTTTGTTTTTTCTTCCGGCAGCTGTACTCCATGTCGCTGATACTTTCCTGTTTCATACCCCGTACCCCCTTTTCCCTTATTTTATCACATCTTCTATCATTTCGGGGGATTAAATCAGCGTTTCTTTAGAAGTGTTATATTTCTTTTTTAATTTTCATAAAGACATGGGTGCAGTACAATGTGCCCCGTTACCAATTAACGAATTAGGAGGGAGGTACAGAATGAAGCAAGATCGCCCGAAGGTAAAGTACACAGTTGTTGACCCCAATGCACCATGCGAAGTACAAAAGATGTTAAAGAAGATGATTGCAGAAAAGCTGCTTGCCATAAAGTCGAAGAATTGATTGCAACCAGCAGATCCGTCCTATATCCTTTGCGCAAGGAACCTTTTAGTTTCCTTGCATTTTTTTCGATTTATTGTAGAATTAGCATGGATATAGGTTGGCTGAAGAAAGGAGCAGCCAATGAGAATAGCAGCATATTGCCGCGTGTCAACTGATCGGGAGGAACAGAAAGATAGTTTAGCGCATCAAAAGGAATTTTTTTTGGAGTATGCGAAAAAAAACGGATATGAACTGTTCCGGCTGTATGCAGATGATGGTGATATATTTGAACCAAGTCAGAAAGTGCTTACAGAACAAGCTGTTTTTCTGATTTGGTCCAATTTTTTGCCCTTTTGGGCAAACATTCACGGAGGTGCAGAATGGGCTACATTTTTTCTGCCAGTAATTTTAAGGGCGGATGCGGAAAAACCACCACTGTATTAAACTTGGGCGCTGCTCTTTCCACCGCAGGGAAAACGGTTCTCGTCATAGACGGGGATGGGCAGGGCAACCTCACTGCTGCCTTGGGCTATACTCCGGCAGAGCAATCCCGCACCCTGTCCAATCTGCTCTTGGCCGCCATCGACTACCCGGAGGATCTGAAACTCCATTTACAACGGGCCATCCTCCACACAGACAGCGGCGTGGATTTGATTCCGGCCAACCGCCGTCTGGCGGATGCCGCCGCCCGGCTCCAGGTGATGCAGCTCTCCCAGTACAACGCCGTAGGTGATGTGGACCGGGCCTGTGAGAAGGTTATGTCCACGTTGCTGGAGCAGTTGAAGGAACAGTATGATTATATCATCATTGACTGCGGATTGAAACATGAGCTTTTAACGGTCAACGCTTTGGTGGCCTCGGACTACTGCATCATCCCGGTGCAGGCCCATTTCCTGGCCAGCGAGGGCATCCCCGATGTGCTGGAGCTGGTGAAGTCTGTCCGGGAGAAATTCAATCCAAAACTGAAAATCGCCGGTATCCTTCTGACCATGTACCAATCCCGCCCCCAACTGTGCCAGAGCGTCAGAGCCAGCGTGGGCGAAGTATACGGCGAGTCCTTCCATGTGTTCCAGCGGCCCATCGAATATTCCATTAAGGTAGCGGAGTGTCCGGCGGCAGGACAGAGCATTTTTGAGTACGCCCCGAAGAATGCCGCCGCAGATTCCTACCGCAGTTTGGCGGAGGAGGTGCTGGCCCTTGGCTAAGAAGCCTATGGACGATCTGCTGAAGCGCCGTATGTCCGCCACCCAGCAGGCATCTGAACTCCAAGCTACGGACGAAGCCTACGCGAAGCTGTTCCGGGAAGCACCGCCGGCGGCAAATGTCAGTATCTGCGATTTGCCGCTGGACAAGCTCTCATCCTTTTTTACCGCAGATATTGGCTTTAAGCCCTACACCCCTTCCCAGCTTCGCGCCTTTGCCGACCAGCTCCAGGAAGAAGGGCTGATGGTACGGATCATCGTGCGGCCCATCCCGGGAACAGACTGCTATGAGATTTTGGCAGGGCATAACCGTACCGCCGCCGCCCGGCTGGCCGAGTGGGCTACTATCCCCGCCGAGATCGTGGAAGCCGATGACGCTCGGGCAATCGTCATCGCTACCTCCACCAACCTCATCCAGCGGCAGAACCTGTCCATCATAGAGCGGGGCAAGGCATACAAGGCGTTGCTGGACGCAAAGAACCGGCAGGGGCACCGTTCTGATATAGAGCCTCTCACTTCTGGCGAAAATCGCCGGAAGTCTGATCGGGAAAGCGCACAGGACACTTCTGGCGATTCTCACCAGAAGTATTCCGCCCGGGCGTTGGTGGCCGAGTTCTTCGGTGTCACCGAGTACGAGATCCGCAAGGCCGTCAAGCTAACATACCTCATCTCGGAGCTGGCTGGCATCTTGGAAACGGCTCCCAAACAGTTAAACTTGGCCTGCGCCGACCTGATGGCGGACTATGATCCGGAATCCCAGAAGGCTTTCATCGAAATGTGCTCTATTGAGGGATGTCCAATCAACAAGGCCGCCATGAAGCATATCGTCTCCAAGTGCCCGCCCCCGACTGCCAACCGTCAGGATATGTACGCCGCGTGGCGGGAGGCCCAGGACCGTGTGGATCAACGCCTTGCTGCCCCGCCCAAGAAGATATCCTTCAACCGAAAGCAGTTTGCCCCCTATCTGGAAGGGCGCAGCGACAAAGAGATTGAGGCCCTGTTCCTGGAGTTTTTGCGGGAGCGGGTCGGCTGAACCAAATATTTTTAAGAAGGCTTGGCGCCGCGCTGCGGCGTCAGGCTTTTCTTCTGCCCTGGAGGTGGCTCCATGCGGATTCCCATTACTGCAATCAAGATAAGTCCCGGACGGCGGGAGGCCGCGCCGGGCAGCGTCCGGGAGCTGGCGGACAGCATCGCCGAGATCGGGCTGCTCAATCCCATCACTGTGGACCGGGGGCACACCCTCATCGCCGGTCTCCATCGGCTGGAGGCCGCCAAGCTGCTAGGGTGGACAGAGATTGAGTGCGTAATCAGCGAGCTGGAGGGCCTGCGGGCCGAGTTGGCGGAAATCGACGAAAATTTTGTCCGCAGCGACCTGACGGCCCTTGAGTTCGGGGAGTTGCTCCTGCGGCGGAAGGAGCTTTATGAGGCCCTTCACCCGCAGACTGTCCAGACCAACCTGGGTGGCCCTTTCCGCGGTAACCAGCACCAGGAGGTCAGCGGCAAAATGACGCAGACCACAAAATCCTTTGCCCAGGATACCGCCGAAAAGCTGGGCGTTGGCCGCAGGACAGTGGAGCGCCAGGTGCAGATTGCCAAACGGCTCACCCCGGAGACGAAAGACATCCTCCGGGGAGCGGAGGCGCCGGTCACCCGGAAGGAGGCCCTGGCCCTCTCCCGGCTGGAACCCGGCCCCCAGGCGGAGGCCGCCGCCCTGCTGGCCGCCGGGGAGATCCGATCGGTGGAGGAATACGCTCCCCCAGTTCGGGCGGGGCCCGCCGCCCATCCCGCTCCTGCCCCATCCCCGGAGGCCTTCGCGGAGGAAGCGGCGGAGTTCGCCCAGGTGCTCCGGCGGGCAGCTGAACGGTGCTGCCCGGAGGCCTTTGCCCGTCTGATGCCCGTACAGGCCAACGCCCTCCGGCGGCAGATGACCAACGCGCGGGACGCCGTTGAGAAATTTGAAAAGATACTGGAGATGATCCCAAAATGAGAAGCAATCGACCCACCCACAGCCCATTCGACGGTGCGGCCCTGGACCGCCTGCGCCGGATGGGGCTGGCCGCGGCGGACGGTTCGGTGGAGCGGGACGCCATGGCGGTGTTCTGCTGCATCTTCGCCGGACAGTTCTACGACGACCTGTGCGACTACCACCAGGACGACGCCCAGGCCGTCAAAGCCGCTATCACTCCCCTGGTGGACGGCGCGGACACCGGGGATCCCCATGGGAAGTTTCTGATGATCTGCCTGCAATACGACAGCATCTATCGCGCCCTGCCCGACCCGGTGTGGTGGCTCAGCGGCAGTCCGGCCTTTGCCGAGGCCTTCGCGGACGGCTTTCTGGCCCATTTGAAGCGGCTGAACGAAAGCGGGGGATGCGCGCCATGAGCCAGGACAGCGCGATCTACCTTGTCCCGCTCTCCCTGCGGGAGGCCAATGACTTTCTGGCAAAGTACGGCCGTTCATACCGGCCCATGCGCGGCTGCAAGTTCTGCGTGGGCTGCGCCCTGGACGGGAAGCTGGCGGGCGCGGTCATCGCGGGGCGCTGCCGGGAGGACGGCCAGACGGTGCAGATTGACCGCGTCTACGCCACCGGGGGCCGCACCGCCTATGGGATGCTCTACGGCGCGGCGGCGAGGGCGGCCCAAGCCCTGGGCTACTGGCGGATCATCGCCTTTCTGCCAGAGGGCAGGCCGGATTCCGCCCTGCGAGCAGCGGGCTGGCAGCGCATGGAGCCTGCGGACAGCGGCGGGAAGCAGACGGCCTACGAACGGCGGCTGATGGTGCGCCGGCGATGGAGGGGGTGAGAACATGAAAGGTATCAAGGTCTACACGCCCCCCGAGCGGGCGGCCCCCGTGGCCCGGTTCATCGACGGCCTGGAGCCCCGGCTGCGGGAGAAGCTGATCCGCCAGCTCATCGAGCTGCCCCGCACGCCCCGCTCCGCCCTGCGGGAGCCCCACTTCAAGCACTTCACCCTGGAGCGTTACCGGGAGCTCTACGAGCTGAGGGAGCGGGGGAAGGTGCTGGTGCGGGTCGTCTTCACCATCCGGCCCAACGGGGAGGTCATCCTGCTCCACGCGTTCATCAAGCGGCAGAGCCGGGACACCATGCAGGCCCTGGAACAGTCGCTGAACATCCTGGCCCGGCTGCGGGACCGCCCGGAGCTGGCGGCGGAGTACATCGTGAAGGAGGAGCAGCAGTGAACCGGCATACGCCCATACGCGGCCCCCCCGGGGCGGGGCACGCCCATGCTTATTCCAGCACCCAATTTGACGAAAGGAGTTTTTGAACCCAATGAAAAAATTTTGCCTTTGCCTGCTGCTGACGGCGGCGCTGACCATGAGCGCCAGCGCCCTGGAGGTGCCCACCAATACGGTGGTGCAGAACCTCAACGGCAGCCAGCAGGTGGTCAAGACCTACACCGTTTCCCCCGAGGTGGATGCCCAGACGCTGATCGAGGAGCCCTTCCAGCTGGAGGGCTTTCTCTATACCTACGCGGACATCGTAAAGGAGGAAAATCAGGTGTCCGAGCGGCAGTCCCACACCGAGACGGTGACGGTGGAGACGGCCAAGAAGGATCTGAACGTGGTCCTGGAACAGCTTGCCCCCACCATGGAGTACGATGACGGCGCCTGGGCGGGCACCCTGGCCCTGGACCACACCAGCATCCAGACCCAGGCTTCGGGCTATACCACCGGCAGCAGCACGGTGACCGCCACCAAGACCATCGGCCCGCTGGACCGCAACGATATGTCCTACGTCCCGGCCACCACGGTGAAGAATGGGGTGACGCTGAACCTGTCCAACGTGGAGTGGCAGGTGATCGGCGCCGACGTGGTGGGGGACATGACGGCCCCCTGCTCCTATCAGGCGGTGGCCACCTACAGCGGAAAGAGCTACTACAAGGCCGCCACCGGGTACGTCACCACCGCCAACTATGTGGGCGAGGTTGCCCACGAGGGGGTGGAGAGCGTCACCTACCGGGTGACCTACCTGGGGGAATCTCATGAGCCGGAGCCCAGCACCACCCCTGCGGAGGAACAGCCCAACCTGTTCCAGCGGGCGGTTTCTTCCCCCAACCTCCTGCGGAATGTGCTGGGTGGCGCGGGCGTGGTGACGGTGGTGGTGCTGACCACGCTGCTGATCCTGTCCCGCCGGGAGGTGCGTTCGCTGCGGACGGAGGACAACGAGACGGATGATGAACAGGAGGAACGTGAGACATGAAAAAGATGAGAAACCTGCTGGGGCTGGCCCTGGCGGCGGGCGCGGCGCTGTCCCTGACGGCCCCGGCCTTCGCCTCAGACTACAGCTTTACTACCACCGCGCCCCAGGATTTTTACAAGAGCACCAGCTATGAGGACATCTACGGCGCCCAATACAATTACGGCGGCAGGAACGCCGTGGATTACGATGTGCCCGGGCTGGAGTACGGACGGTTCAGCTCCACCCAGACGGGCATCATGGAGCGGACTATCCTGCCTGGGCTCCAGGGTGTGGTGTCCACGGTGGGCGATCCCGGCGGCTATGGGATCGGCGGCGGGGGCGGCGGCCCCTTCACCGAGCTGGTCATCGACGGCGCCGGCACTGCGGTAACCCCCACCCCGCCCAGCGTCCAGCAGCCCGCCTATACCAGTGTTCAAGGCATGGCCTATAAAAACGGCAGCATCGGCACAGTGAAGATTCCCCGATTGGGCATCAGTGTGCCGGTGTGGGAGGGCGAGACCACCGCCAGCATGGCCAAGGGGCTGGGCCACTACAGCTCCACCTCCGCATGGCTGGGAAACGTGGGGGTGTGCGGGCACAACCGGGGGGCCAAGTATAACATCGGCTCCATCAAGAACCTGGTGGCCGGCGACATCATTACCTACACTACCATCTATGGCACCCGCACCTATCAGGTGACCATGGTGAAAACCATCGCCAACAACGACTGGAGCTACCTCCAGGGCACGGCGGACAACCGCATCACCCTCACCACCTGCCTGGAGAACCAGCCCGCAAAAAGAATTTGCGTGCAAGCGGTAGAGAAAAGTTCCTGAAATCGACCGTATCAATCAAATTTGAGGAGGTGTGGGCAAGAAACCATTTTATCGGCACAGGGAATTCAAATAATCCTTTGACATTATCCCTCAATGGTATTATGCTCGAATCAGAAAGAAATGGAAAAGGAGCGTGATACCATGAGGAAAAGGATGATGACCGTTCTGCTGTGCGCCGTGCTGGCCGTGTCCCTGGCCGCTCCGACATTCGCGGCCTACCGCGACGTGCCCGCCAACCACTGGGCGGCGGAGGATATCCAGTATGTGACCGACCGGGGGTTGTTCAACGGTACCGGCGCGGACACCTTCGGCCCGTCCACTGAGATGAGCCGGACCATGCTGGCCACGGTGCTGTACCGCTACGCCGGGAGTCCCCCGGTGACCGGGACAGCGCCGTACAGTGACGTTGCCGCCGGGACGTGGTACACATCCGGTGTGGTGTGGGCCTATCAGAACAGAATCTTCCCCAACGCGAACCTGGATCGGGGCCTGCTGTACCCTGGTGAAAATGTCCGGCGGTCGGAGTTCTGCGTCATGCTCTACAACTTCGCAAAAACGCTGGGAAAAGCCAGCGCCGACACTGCCGCCATCACACAGGCCCCGTTCACCGACATGGACTGGAACCGCTTTTCCATGGCGGGCTTCGGCCCCCTGTATAGCGAGGCCGAGGAGGCCATGCTGGGGTGGGCTTGGCCCAATGGGATCATGGAGGGCACGTCGGCCACTACGATCAACCCACTGGGCACCATCACCCGGGCGGAGGTGGCCGCCATGCTGGCCCGCTTTGACCGTAATGTGCTGGGCGGGACGGAGCCTACGGTGCCCCCTGCCCCGAATCCCACCCCAGATCCGAGCCCCACTCCAAGTGATAATGGCTATACCACCGCTGATGGGAAACCGTTGACGGAGGAAAATGTGCGGGCCGCTATCATGGCGCTGAAAGAAACTTACCCTGATGGGACAGTCTACCCCACTCCCTATTGTTCCAACGATCCTCTCAATAGACCCTATAGCAACTGTGATCACTGTGCAGGTTGGGCAATGCTGTGTTCGGATGCCGCTTTTGGAAGTTTACCTTGGAGGTATCAAATTACCCCGGTTTGGGGTAATATCCGCATTGGCGACTTGGTGGAATATGATAACCATGTGGTAGTTGTGGTAGATAAGTCGGATGATTCCATTAAAATCACAGATAGCGGTGTCAATAATAAGGTCTATTGGGGCGGGCAGTTATTTAAATGGTGGCTGGAGGAACGACCCGGTTATGCCCTTTGGACCCGCTATCCCGAATGAATAACATATCTGATACCGAAAGGCCAGACTGTTTCCTACAGTCTGGCCTTCGTCATGCAAGACGGACAAAACCCCCGGCTGGCCGCCGAGGGTTCCAACCAAATTATATTGTAATAGGAGGAACTAATTTGAAAAACAATATCATCAAACGAGGCTTATCCCTGCTTTTGGCCCTGGTGTGTGTTCTGGGCATTTTACCTCTATCGGCCTTTGCCGCCACGGGGCTGTCCAGTGCCCCCGGTTCCATTACGCAGAAGTCCTCGGACTATATGTACATTGGCGGCCGCCCCGTCCGTTACCGGGCCGCCAGCGAGACCATCAACAGCAAGGGGCTGCCCTATGTATTCGATGAACAGGTAACTGTTCCCGGGCTGGACGCCCCCACCCGTGCCCTGTGCGCCTATCATAAGGGCACCCTCGGCTCCGGGGCCAACGGGCAAAAGTGGAACTTCAAAACCGAGGTAACTGATCCCTCGTTGAAGACTCTGCTCACCTATGTTTATGCCCACACCTATGGCAACTTCACGGATGCCGGCAACGCCCGCGGGCTGGAGACTTGGGGCTCCTACTGGTCCGATATATGGTTCATGGTGGCCCAGGCAATGTCGTGGTACTATGAGTATGGCATTATTATTGATGTTACCTCCAATCGGGAGGGCTTCATTGAACAGGCCGCCGAGGAGTTCGTGGCGGCGATGAAGCTGTACCACCGTACCTACGGGCAGTCCTCCTGGATCAAAGATTGGGACGCAATTGATACCCATTCCATCATTGACAGCTCCGATGGTGGAAAGACTGGCTATTCCGCCTATGATTACATCAAAACCGGCGTGGATTTGGTGTTGGATCATCCCGAGTATTACCACAAATACCACCTTTGGGAATATGAGTGGGATAAGAGCCAGCCGTGGAAACTGCCCGGCCAGTCTGGGGTGCCCATGCAACGTCTGCTGATTGCTGTGCCGAATGAACACACACAAGACAAAGATACGGTTCAATTAACAGTCAAGAAGCTGGAGGCAGGCACTAATAAGCCGTTACCCGGTGTTACATTCAAAATTGAGAGTGCAGACGGCTCCGGGGATTTTTCTGTCACTCGGCAAACCGGGGCAGATGGCACCCTAACGCTCACTAAGGAGGCAGATAACCTCAAAGCAGACCAGTACCTCATCACCGAGGAGGCCGTACCCGAGGGCTATGTGGCCCAGACCGCCTCCCAGGTGGTGACGGTCATGCCCAACAGCTCCACCTCCAACACCTTTGTGTTCTACAATGTGCCCAATAAAAAAGAGGGCGACGGCTCAATTAGAAAAGTTGACGCCGACAACCCCACCGTGGGCATCCCCGGCGCGGTCATTCGCATCACCTCCGTCAAGCTGGATGATGGCGGCAGCTTTGTGAGCGAATATACCACCAAGGATGGCGGGTACATTCTGAAGGAGGACCTGGACTTCTCCCAGCTCCCCACCGGGGCGTATCTCGCGGAGGAGATCACCCCGCCGGAGGGTTTCATCCTCAGCTCCGATGTGAGCAAGGTCAAGCAGCCTTTCGTGTGGGACGGGGAGCACGATGTGTCCCTCGTTTTTGAAAATTCCAGCAAGGTCAAGATCCAACTGAAGAAAGTGGATGAGAGCAGCAGCCCCCTCCCGGGCGCTGTTTTTTTGATCCTCCGGGACGGCCAGATCATCGGCACCGAGGAAACCCAGGCGGACGGCACCATCACCGTGTCCAACGTGGTGGAGGGCCACTATGAGTTTGTGGAGGTGGCGGCCCCGGCGGGCATGGACTGCGACAAAACCCCCGTGGGCGTCCATGTGAACGCCGAGGATCTCCAGGGCGAGCAGACCATCGTGGTCACCAAAATGAACCATCACAAGCGATCCTTGACCATTCAGAAGCGGGACGCGGAGAGCGGCGACCCCATCCCCGGCACCAGCTTCCATATCCGGGGCGTAAACCTGGGTTATGAGAACGATGTGGTCACCGGGGCCGACGGCAAAGCTGTGCTGGAATCCATGCCCAGCGGGTGCTATGAGATCACCGAAACAGACGTGCCGAAGCCCTATCTGCTGGACACCAACAACCGCAAGACGGTGTGGATCGACAGCGAGAAGGACAAGGACATCGTGGTGGATTTCGTCAACTCCACCCTGCCCGGATTGCGCCTGGTGAAACGGGACGCGCAGACGGGCGAGTTCGTCAAGGGCGTCACCTTCCGCATTGAGGAGGTGGACGGCGGCTTCACCGACCAGCGCCAGACGGGGCCCGATGGCGTCATCTTCTGGGAGAACCTCCGGCCCGGGGCCTACAAGGTCTATGAGGTGGAGCCGGCCCCCAATTACGTCCATGACGACACGGTGCATATCGTCCAGCTGGAGGAGAACCACACCACCACCCTGGAGCTGACCAACATCATCAAGCCCACCCTCAAAATTTTGAAGGTGGACAGCATCACGAAAAGCCCCATCGCCAACGTGAAGTTCCAGATTTGGCGGGGCAGCGACGACACCATCACCGGCGAGCTCAACGACCTGGGCGTGTTCTACACCAACGAGGCCGGCGAGATCATCCTGGAGCATATCGACACCGGCTGGTACCGCATCAAGGAGCTGGAAAGCGCCCCCGGGTTCACCATCAAAGCGCCCGATACGCAGGATATTTACCTGAAAGCGGGCGAAACCCATGAGGTTCAGTTCGAGAATGTGCCCAAAAACGCGATAGTAGTCGAGAAGTACGATTCCGTCAGCCACGAGGCGCTGAGCGGGGTCACCTTCCAGCTGCGCTGGCTGGGCGGCACATCGGGCACGGGCGGCACCGTCATCGGGCAGAAAAAAACAGGCCCCAACGGGATGTGTATGTGGACAGGGCTCAATCCCGGAGTTTACGTCGTGGAGGAGGTCGATCCCGGGGACAATTACACCATCCTCCAGTCCTCCGAGACGGTGTTTCTGGCGGACAGCGGCGAGCAGTCTGTAGTGACAGTACGCTTCGAAAACGCGCCGGACGGAAGTTTGTTAATTAGGAAGGTTTGCGCCACCAACCCCAGCATCACCCTGCAAAACGCTGAGTTTAAGGTGATGTACTCGGACGGCACTTTAATCGGGGACAGCAACGGCATTTACCGCAGCGATGAGAACGGAGAGGTGCGTATCAGCGGCCTGAAGCCCGATAAATCTGTGGTCGTGACCGAGGTGGCCGCACCCCCGGGATTCATCAAGGATACCCAGGCGCAGACCATCCAGATCAAGGCGGGCAAAACCGTCACCCTCACCTTCAAAAACCAGCCCATGGGGAAATTGATTATCCAGAAAAGGGACAGCGCCACCAACAAGCCTTTGAGCGGGGCGGAGTTCCGGATCACCACCGCCGCAGGCTGTGAGGTGGGACTGGACGGCGTCATCGGCACGTCTACGCTCACGCAGAACGGCATTTTCACCACCGACGCCCAGGGCGAAATCAGGATCACCAACCTTGCGCCCGGCGCCTATGTGTTGACTGAAATCAAGGCACCGGACGGCGGGTACGTCATCGACACGCCCTCCACCAATGTGGTCATCGGCCAGGGCGGGGACACCCAAACGGTGGTCATCAAAAACTCCAAGGCCGGTTCGTTGGTTATCTTGAAGCAGAGCTCCCTGGACGGCAAGCCCCTGGAAGGGGTGGAGTTCAAGGTCACGACTTCCACCGGCGAGTTCGTCCCGGACGCCAATGGCCAGATCAGCTCCAACGGCCTGTACTACACCAACAAGGACGGAAAAATCACCATCAATGGGGTGGTGGGCACGCTGGTGGTGACGGAAACCCGCAGCGTCCCCGGCTACTCCATCGACCCCAACACCAAGACGCAGACCGTGGTGGTCAACCCCAACGACACACAGACGCTGCGGTTCTACAACACGCCCTCGACAACCCTTGTGCTGGAAAAATACATCGAGGGCACCACCACCCCCATCAAGGGGGTTACCTTCCTGGTGACCGACTCCAGCGGGGCCGTGGTGGGAAATTCCAACGGCGAGTTCATCACCGATGAGAATGGCCGCATCGTCCTGGAGGGCCTGGAGCCCGGCGCCACTGTCACCGCCAAGGAGATCAAAACGGTGGAAGGCTTCGTGCTGGATTCCACCCCCAAATCCATCAAGATCAAGGCCGGCGAGGTGCAGACGCTCCGTTTTTACAACCAAAAGCAGGGCGGCATCGTCATCAAAAAGCTGGATTCCGTCACGAAAAAACCGCTGAGCGGGGTGCAGTTCCAGCTGACCTACGCGGACGGCTCCTATGTGGACGCGGACAACGGCCACCTGTCCTCCAAGGGGCTCTATACCACCGACGCCAACGGCGAGATCCGGCTGACGGGCATCGTGGGCACCATCATTATTTCGGAAACCAAGCCCTTGGACGGGTACGTGGTGGACCCGTCCACGCAAAATCAGACGGTACAGGTGAATGCCTCCGACACCCAGTATATCACGGTGTATAACACGCCCATCGGCGGCGCTGAGATCATCAAGGTGGATGCTGCCGATAAGACCAAACGACTGGGCGGCGTCACCTTCGAGATTCGAAAGATGGACGGCGGCCTGGTGCAGACCGTGACCACCGGCAGCGATGGCCGGGTGCACGTCAAGCTGGACGCCGGGGACTACTACGCCCTGGAAACCGAGGCCAAGTCGGGGTACAAGCTGGACCCCACCCCCCACTATTTCACGGTGCAGGACGGCAAGACCGCCAGCGTGACCATCACCAACGAGGCGTTCTCGGGTATCATCCTCCACAAGATCAATTCCGTCACAAAGGAAGGGATCTATGGGGTCAAATTCCTGGTCTACGATCAGAACAAGAACCCCATTGGCGAGTACACCACTGATGACAACGGCTATATCTACATCGACGACCTGACGGTACAGGGCAAAGGCCGGCTGTATATCCGCGAGCTGGAGGCCGCCCAGGGCTATGAGCTGGACAAGGAGTACAAGACCGTTTACGTCCAGCCGGGGAAGACCATTGAGGTTGAGTGGGAGAACACGCCCATCACGGGCCAGTTCCAGATCCGCAAATACGCCGCCGAGTACAACGAGGTCACCGGCACCCCGGCGGGCGCTCCCCTGAAGGGCGCGGTGTATGAGATCAGCGAGGCCCGGTCGGGGAAAGTGGTTGATTATATCACTACCGACGCCCGGGGTGTGGCGGCGTCCAAGCCCCTTCCTTTGGGCCGCTACCTCATCAAAGAGGTGACCGCCCCGGCCTACTGGCAGCTCAGCGGTGCCACCTTCGATGAGACGCTGGAGTATTCCGGCCAGATCATCAAGCTGAGTGACTACGACAAGCCCTCCAACCTGGGGGTGACCATCACCAAGCGGGGCAACGCCCAGGTGCTGGCGGGCAGCCAGATGCGGTACGACATCACGGTGGCCAACACGTCCAACGTGACGCTTTCGGAATTTTACTGGCATGATCGGATTCCCACCGACGCGGTGCGGGGCACGGTGCTGACCACCGGCACCTACAGCGCCCGGCTTAACTACCGGGTGCTGTACAAGACCAACTACCGCTCCGGCTACCAGGTGCTGGCGTCCAATCTGCTCACCAGCAGCAACTATTCGTTCAGCCTGAACGCCATCCCCATGCAGGCCGGGGAATACGTCACCGACGTCTACTTTGACTTTGGCAAGGTGCCCGTGGGCTTCCAGTCCACCACCAGCCCGACGCTGACGGTGCAGGTGCTGGGCACGCTGGCCAACAACTATCAGATCGTCAACCGGGCCGACGTGGGCGGCAAGTACCAGGGCACCTGGCAGACCGCCCAGGCCACCTGGCTCACCATCGTGCGCAGGCTGGGGCCTGTGCCCACCCTGCCCCAGACGGGGTACTAAACAGTACAGGGGGGCGGTTCAGTTTTGAACCGCCCCCGCTGATTATGGCTCAGTTTCTTGAGTTCATCATCATAGAGATAAATTTATGGAGTTGTTCCATAAACAATCCACTTTCATTCAGTTCTGCCGTAATGCGGCCAGCCCGATCCATCACAGGTTCATTGGGAATAGCCGGCATTTGAAGCGGCATCAAAAAACCGCTAAGCACACCGCCCACCGACCTTGCCCAGATATTTGCCACAACTGTGTCCTGATCGTTCGGGTTGATACCGTGCTCCACCACAATCTCCAGAATCATCCGGCTGTCGATTTGCAACGCGGTGGCGGGCAGCTTGAACTTGAAGCAGTCGATCCCCTCAATGTCGGTTTCCACGACGTCTGGAAATGGAGCAGAAGATTCGTTCCCTTGCGCCCCGGACAAGCGGGCCGCAAATTCTTCCTGTTCCACCTCGTTCGCGGGCCGAACCGTATCCTTTCCACAGTCCGGACATTGCTCCGGCTCAGAGGATCGACTGAAAAGGAACCCGCAGTTATCACAAGCATAAATCATTTTAATCACCGTTTCCCATTATAGCAGAGGCGGTTTACTTTGGCAAGGAGATGATTTCCATAGAGCCCACATACCCCTCCCTGGACCGCGCCGCGTTCCTCATTGAGCGCACCTGTGTGCCCAGGTATTATCCCCCCACCTACTGCGCCGAGGCCGCCCAACTGCTGGCCATGCTGGAGGCGGCCCGGCAGCAGAACTGCCCGCAGGAACCCCTTGACGGGAATTAACCCTTTTTGCGCTTCGGGGCCACGCTGTCGTAACTCAGTTCCAGCAGCGGATAAATCTGCTCGTCCGGCACGGTTTCATCCAGCAGCACGGAGATCCAGGAGCTTTTGCTCATGTGGTACGCCGGGAGGAACCCGTCCTGGGCCAGCAGGGAGCCTACCAGCACGGGGCCGCATTTCAGATCCATGATATCGGCAGTACCATCCCCTGGGAGGTCAAGGCTTTTCCGGGCCACGTCCAGGATGACGGCAAACCACTTCCGGCTGGCGCTCTGGCGGAACACGGCGTAATTGGGATACCGCGCCCATAAATATTCCGGCTCCGCCGCGTACCTGTCCTGGATGTATTGCGCCATGCGCTCCCGCTGCGTCATGTGAACGCCTCCCTTTTGCCCTCATTATAACAAAACAGTCATGGCACATCAAGCCATGCGCCGCAAAGGAGATATAGCTTTGAATATTGATTCCACACTCGCCATTCTGCGCCGGGAGCGCCTGCTGTTGGAGCACGCCCCCCACAGCGCCCAGTTCCAGGATCTTACCACCTGCCTGCTGCGCATTTTCTCCGCCGCCCGCGTCATTCCAGCGCTGTCGCCCCAGGAGGTTCAGATGTACGCCTCCCTGGCCCTGCTCCACGATGTGGGGAAGCAGACCATTCCCGGAGAGATTCTCAACAAGCCCGGGCCGCTGACCCGGGAGGAATTTGAAATCATGAAGTCCCACACCACACAGGGCTGCGGCGTACTGGAGCGGGTGCCTGGGTTGTGCCGGTGCGAGGCGTTCCCGCTGATCTGAGATGTCTGCCGCCACCACCATGAGCGGTGGGACGGCTCCGGCTACCCGGATCGGCTGGCCGGGGCGGACATTGCCCCCTGGGTGCAGGTGGTGGGCATGGCGGACGCCTTCGACGCCCTCATCCATCCCAGGGTCTATAAACCCGCCTTCAGCCAGGAGCAGGCCACCGACATGGTGGCGTCCGGCGCGTGCGGGGCCTTTGCCCCGGCCCTGCTGGACTGCTTCCGCCAGAGCGCCGGCCCCATCTGCCGCGCGGTCTACTGCTGACCCGCCTGTAAAAATCACACATTAGGAGGTTCCTATGCAAACCAAAGAAACCTTTTGGGGCCGTCTGTGCCCCAAGCTCCCCCGCGTTTACGTCCGCACCATGACGGCGGTGCTGCTGTGCGCGGCCCTGGCCCTCCCCGCCATGGCCACCAATGCCGCCGGAAACGATATGTGGACGGTAGCCCAAAACATCATTGTGGACGTGTATAACCACATCGCCGGCATCAGCACCGCCCTGGCCGGGCTCATGTCCGCCATCGCGGTCATCGGCGTGAAGCTGTCCGGCAACCAGCACAAGTCGGACCAGGCCTGGGACTGGCTGAAGCGCATCTGGGTGGCCTGGGCCGTCATCAACGGCATCGGCGCTTTCATCGCCTACATCACACCCCAGTTCTCCGGCTTCAACACCCTGACGCCGTGACGCCATGCTGGAACTGATTTTTCGCGGCTTCTTCGAGTGGATCTACAGCCTGATCGTGGATATGTGGGGGTTCATCGCCGGGGGGCTGTTGGATATCATGGGGCTGGATTTTGCCTACCTCCAATCCCACATTCCCATCATGGACGACATGGCCCAGGTGCTGCTGGCGGCGGGCTGGGCCCTGCTGCTGGGAAACCTGGTGTTCCAGGCGCTGAAAAGCATGGCGGCGGGGCTGGGCTTTGAGGGGGAGGACCCCAAGCTGCTGTTCGCCCGGACCTTCGTGTTCGCCTTCCTGCTGCTGGCCAGCCCCCAGATCTGCCGGATCGGGCTGGACCTCACCTCCAACATCATGGATCTGCTCAGCATCCCGGACGCCACCAACGTGTCCCTGGTGGATGAGAGCATTTTCGGCACCCTCACCGCCTCTTGGCTCATGGCTATCATTTGCAGCGTCATTGTCATGTTCAAGGTGCTGAAGCTGACCATTGAGCTGGCGGAGCGGTACGTCATCCTGGCCATGCTCGCCCTCACTGCACCCTTGGCCTTCGCCATGGGCGGCAGCAAAAACACCGCAGGGATTTTCACGGGCTGGTGCCGGATGTTCGGCTCCATGTGCCTGCTGATGGTTACCAACCTGGTGTGCTTCAAAATGCTGTTCTCAGTGGTGTCCACGGTGCCCTCGGGGCTGGACGTGCTGCCCTGGATGGTGCTGATCTTCGCCATCGTGAAGGTGGCCCACAAATCGGACGAGATCATCACCCGCATCGGCCTGAACCCGGCCCTCACCGGCGGAGGCGGCCGGACCCTGCTGGGCACAGTGGTGAACACGGCGGTGCGCACAGTGACAAGCCAGGCCACCAAAAGCGTGATGGGCCGCCTTGGCTTCGGAAGCGGCGCTTCCGCTTCCGGCGCACAGTCCGGCGGCACAGGGCCCAATGCTTTCCGGTTTGGTTCCTGGTTCTCCGCCGGCGGCGGGGGACGGTTTGGCGGTGCCCGCGGCGGAGGCCGCTCCGACAGCGGCCAGACTTCCGGGAGTGGATCGCAAGGCAGCGGACGGCCCGGCGGTTCCTTTGGCGGCGGGCGCGGTGGGGGGCGTTCCAGCGGCAGTCAGACTTCCGGGGATGGCTCCCAGAGCTTCGGTGGAACCCGTGGCGGCGGCAGGTACACGTATCAAAGCACCGCCCAGCAGGCAGACACCCGGCAGGAAAACGCGTCCCAGACCTCCGCCCATACCGGCAATACCGGCGCCGCTTCGTCCAATACCCCTCGCGGTGGCGGACGGCCCCAGCAGGGCCGGAAAAGCTCCGTGCCGCCCGGGGGCCAGCGTCCCCGCAGCTATGCACCGCCCTCCGGCGGTGGGCAGACCGCACCGAAACAGGGCGGGCCAAGCCCCTCCCAGCAGGCCAACAGTCCCAGGCCCGGTTCGGCGGGGACAGCGCCCAGAAGCGGCGCTTCCCGTCCCGGCACCGCAGGAACAGCGCCAACATCCACCCCGCCGAGGCAGTCCAACGGCCCGCAGTCCGGTGCGGCAGGAACCGGGGCGTCCCGCTCCACCCACAGCACCACGCAGTCCACGGGCGGGAGTACGGTGAACAACGCCAGCCAGACCTCTACCCAGACCACAGTAACTACGGGAGGGGGCAGGCCGGACGGCTCCACCGCAAAAGCGCCCTCCGGCTCACCCCGCACACCCCGCCCCGGCGGGCCTGCTGTTCCCAAATCCGGGGGCGACCGGGGCGGCGCGTCCCAGCCCGGCGGCGCAGGAAGGCCCTCCCGCAGTACCCAGCGGCCTGACGGCTCCCCATCCCGGCCCGGCAGGAATGCCGCCCCACCGGCGGCCACGTCCCCGGCATGGGGAACATCCTCCAGCCCGGCCCGGCAGGAAGGGCGCAGTTCTCCCGCGTCCGCAGCGCCCCCGGTAAAGGGCGGCGCTCCCAACGTCCGCCCCGGCGGGGCAGGAACCGCGCCCACCGGCAAACAGGCGGCGGGGCAGTCCCATACGGCCAAAGCCCGGACGACGCGGGCGAAGCCTGCCCGGCGTCCGCCCCCCAATAGGAGAGGAGGAAACAACCATGGATGAAAACGGACGCCGGGACGGCGGCACAGCCAGAGCGGCGCATATCCTCACCGCCCTGGCCACCACCGGGGCCAAGGGTGCAGCCCTGGCCGCTGCGCAGGAGGCCGCGCCCTTCCTCATTAAAATAGTGGTGGGCCTGCTGGTTCTCCTGTTGCTCATCCCCATGCTGGTGTTCACTGCCCTGCCTAATATCTTTTTCGGCTACGACAGCTCCACCACGCCCGATATTATGGGTTTTACCGCGTCTGCCCATGGACTGGAAGCGGTCTATCAGAACATTGAGCGGAAAAACCAATCTGTCATCGACCGCCTGGTGGAGAGCATTCTCCCAGATTTCATGACGGACGATGGGCCGGACTACGATGATTATGAGGTAGAAAAGTCCCTGGGCAATGTGAATCATTATTGGCTCATCGCCATCGGTTCCGTCCGATACAAGCAGGATCTCAACGTCATGGATGAGCCCACAATCGAAAAGCTGCTTTCCGACAAGCTGACCTATACCGCCTCCATCACAGACCGCGTTCTGCATATCTCGGTTCGGGATCTGACGCCGGAGGCGTACATGGACAAGCTGGGCTTCACCCAGGAGGAAAAAGACTGGGCAGCCCTGCTCTATTCGGTGATGGCGGACGGCCAGAGCATCAGCCCCGGCGACACCGACGGCCCGGGCCAATACGGTACAGACTACGGGAACGTCACATTTGTCCATGCCAGCACCCCCGTGGTCTACTACAACCAGACGGACGCCCGGTGGGGCAACAAGCTCTACGGCCGGACCGGCACCATCGGCTGGGAGGGCTGCGGCCCCACCGCCCTGGCCATGGTGGTGGCCTCCCTGACGGACAACAAGGTGACGCCCTACGATGTGGCCCAGTGGTCCGCCCGGAACGGCTACCGCTGCGAGGGGAACGGGAGCTACCACAGCTTGATCCCCAACGGCGGCGAGCATTACGGCCTCACCGTTGACAAAATCGGCAAGGACAGCAAAAAGCTGGTGGAGGCGCTTGAATCGGGCAAGCTGGTCATCGCCATCATGGCTCCGGGGCACTTCACCACCACCGGCCACTTCATCGTCCTACGGGGCATCACCGAGGAGGGCAAAGTGCTGGTGGCCGACCCCGCCAGCGTAAAGCGGAGCAACCAGGAGTGGCCCCTTCGCACCGTTGTCAACGAGGCCGCCGCCCGGGCCGGCGCGGGAGGGCCATTCTGGGTGTTTTCGCGGTAATCGGATGAAATAATCAACTGTTTGGAGTGAAGCATATGGAATGTGAAACCAATCTGCGCGCCCTGCGGCTGCGCCATGGGCTCCAGCTCACCGAGCTGTCCGAGGCGTCCTGGCTTTCAGACCAATACATCAGCCGGGCGGAGCTGGGGCAGACCGCCCCCACCCCCCGGCTGGAAGGGCAGCTGGCTGACGCGGTGGAACAGGTGATCCTCCGCCGCGCCGCCGCTGTCCGGGAGCTGTCCCGGGACTTCCGGCGCTACCGGGGCCGTTTGCTGGAGGTGGGCGGCGTTGAATGAGACCTACTACATCCCTGCCAACTTCACCGACGCGGGCCGGGTGATGGGCCTGTTTGAGCTCCGAAACCTGGTGGAAGCGGTGATTTTAGTGCTGCCGGTGCTGTATTTCTGCCTGGTGCTGCTGCCCTTCGAGCTGACCACTAAAATCACGGTGACGCTGATCATAGTGGTCCCTCTGGGGGGCTTCGGGCTCATCGGCGTGCGGGACGACAGCCTCACCCGCTGGATCGCGGCCTGGTGGCGCTGGCGGAAAAAGCGCCGCCTTATGACATACAGAGGAGGAAAAGACTGAACCATGGATTTGAAACAATTATTGTTCGGCGGCGGGGCAAATGCTCCCGCCGCCGAGCCCTTTCGGGACAGCATCCAGGCGTGGCTGCCCATCAAAAACATCGTGGGCGGCGTGGTTGTGACGAAAGACGGCCGCTTCGTGAAAATTCTGGAGGTGCTGCCGGTGAACATCTACCTGAAGTCCCCCAACGACCGTGAGAATATCATCTCCAGCTACGCTGCGTGGCTGAAAATCGCGCCGGACGACCTGCAAATTGAGGCCCGCACCCTGCCCGCCGACACGGCGGACTATGTAGAGCGGATGAAAGAGTACGCCGCCAACGAGCCCAATGAATCCTGCCGGGAGATGATTGAAGACAACATCACCCAAATCGGCCAGGGGGTGGCCAGCGACGCCCTGCGGCACCGCTTTTTCCTCATCTTCCAGTACGAGGGGAGGATGCACGCCAAGGGCCGCACCGCCGCCGCCATCGTCCAGCGGCTCAACGAGGAGGCGGACACCGCCCGGCGGTATCTGGATGGCTGTGAGCTGGAGGTACTGGAGCCCAGCTTCATGGACGACTTCATTTTGAAGCTGCTGTACGAGATCATCAACAAGCGGACGGCCCGGCGGGTACAGCTTCCAGAGGGCGTGTTCGACATGACCACCGCCGTCCACGGCGTGTTTGAGGAGTGAGCCATATGCAGAAGAAAAAACCAACCAAAAGCGGGGCCAAAACCGCCGTCAGGAAAAAGCCCGCGCTGAAAAAGGGCGGGGATCAGGAAAAGTTCTCGCTGAAGCACCTGATCTTCGGCGAGGAAAAAGCGGATCTGTCCGAGCTGGAGGCGGGCTCCACCACCATCCTGGACATCCTGTCCCCCACGGCCATCGACACCAAGAGCCGGGACTACATCCTGGTGGACGGGGTGTACCACGCCTACCTCTACGTGGCGGGGTACGGTTACTCCACCACCGTGGGCTCCTGCTGGCTGGCCCCGCTGGTGGAGGCCGGGGAGGGCGTCAGCCTCAGCTTTACCGTCAAGCGCCAGCCCAAGGAGAAGATCCTGTCCAAAATTTCGCAGACCACCATGGTGAATCGCTCCCGGATGCGGGACGTGGGGGACACCCGCCAGGACTACGAGGAGCTGGACAGCGCCATCAGCTCGGGGCTGTACCTGAAGGACGCCATGAACCGCCAGGGGGAGGACTTCTACTATATGCACACGCTGGTGGAAGTCACCGCCGATGACCCGGAGACTTTGGAACAGCGGGTGACGGCGGTGGAAAAGCTGTGCGTGTCCATTGACATGATCGCCCGCCGCTGCGACTACAAAAACGAGCAGGCGTTCCTCTCCGCCCTCCCCCTGCTGGCCCTGGATGCCGACGTGGAGCGCAAATCCCGGCGCAACGCCCTCACCTCCGGGGTGGCGGCGGCCTTCCCCTTCGCCTCCTATGAGCTTAGCGACCGCAACGGCATCTTCCTGGGGCTGAACCTCTACAACCGCTCCCCGGTGTTCCTGGACCCCTACGACGACTACAAGTACACCAACGGCAACTGCTGGATCGGCGGTTCCTCCGGCGCGGGCAAGACCTTCACCCTCCAATGCCTGGGCGGGCGGCTGCGCCAACAGGGGCGGCGGGTCATCTTCATCGTGCCCAAGAAGGGCCACGAGTTCCGGCCCCTGTGCGAGCTGCTGGGCGGGCTGTACCTGCGCCTGTCCCCGTCCTCCAAGGACTGCCCCAACATCATGGCCATCCGGCGCAAATCCCTGGACAGCTACGCCGGCCTGCGGGACATGGCCGCCCGGGACGACTCCGTGCTGGCGGACAAGATCTCCCGGCTCATCATTTGGTACTCGCTCCAGAAGCGGGACCTGTCCGATGAGGACAAGAACCACCTGGATTCCTCCCTGGTGGAGTGCTACCGGCGGTATGGCATCACCTTTGACAATGCCTCCGTCACCGATGAGGAAGGGAACTTCGTGGAAATGCCCATCCTGCCGGACTGGTACGAGGTGCTCGCCCAGAACCCGGACACCAAACATTTGGCGGTGGTGCTGGCCCGGTACGTCACCGGCTCCGCCTCCGCCATGGGCCGGCGCAACCACATCGACCTGGACAACAAGTACATCGTGCTGGACACCTCCGGGATGCCGGACGACCTGCTGCTCCCCGGCATTTTCTGGGCCACCGACATTGCCAACGACCTCATTATGGACGCGGGCAGCGACCTGTCCGCCCTCATCGCCGATGAGCTATGGAGCCTGGTGGGTGCCAACTCCAATCCCCTGGCGGCGGGATTCGTCCAGGAGATGGTGAAAACCATCCGCGGCCTGGGCGGCATTGCCATCACCTCCACCCAGGGGATGCAGGACCTGTTCGGGCTGGACGGCGGCAAATATGGCAAGGGAATTTTGGATTCCAGCCGGATCAAGCTGGTGATGCAGATGGAGGAACAGGAGGCCCGGCTCATCCAGGGCGTCTTGAACCTGTCCGAGGATGAGGTGCGGCAGATCACCCGGTTTCGCCGGGGGGAGGGGCTGCTTTGCATCGGCTACAACCATGTGCCGGTGCAGTTCCACGCCACCGAGAAGGAGTACGACGCCATCACCACCTCTCCCACAGACCTGCGGACAAAGCGGAAGGAGGGCGGCAGATGAGCTTCCGTCAGGACGCCGCCCATCTCCAAAAGCTGGCCAACAACGCTTTCTGCCAGACAGGTACGCTTGCGGCTCTGGCGGACGGCGGCCAGCCCGACCCGGACAAGCTCCAGCGGGCGTTGGAGCAGACGGCGGCACAGTTCGAGAGCGCCGCTCTGGAGGTGCGGAAGCTGTGCGAACGGTACAGCACGGGCACCGGGGGCTACGGCTCCCGGCCCGTCCTCCCGCCCATGGAGATCGCCGGGACGGTGGATATGCTGGGCTACCACTGGCTCCACATTACGCTGAACACCCTGCTTCCGCACTGCCGGTTCCAGCCCCCGGAGTGGCTTTCCGACACCATCCGCCGCCTGCTGGATGAATATGAGGCCCAGGGGTGCAGGCTGCCCTTTTTCAACCGGGCGCTGCTGGTGATCGACGAGTTCACCTCCATCCAAGGCCGCCACATTTTCGACCAGGACAACAAGGGCTGGAAGGCCGTGTCCAATGCCATCAAGGGCAGGCTCATCCCAGACGACGACCAGCACACCTTGGCGGTGGCGCTGCTGTCCGGGCGGAGCGAGGTGGATATCTGCCACATCACCCTGCTGGATCTGGCGGACGCGGCGGACTTCTTCGCCTTCCATTCCGGGGACTATGAGGTGAAGCATTTTTATGATGGCGGATGGAACTGAATTGCCCCAAAAAGTGACCGGGACACCCATCAGGTTTCAGTACAATTTGGCCCGTTTTCGGCCAATTTTCGGGCCAGCAGAAATCTGATGGGTGTCTGCCGCCCTAAAGCGTTGAAAACAAAGACTTGCGGGGCGGCGGCAAAAACGAGAGATGTGAAAAAAGCTGACTTCTATGGGGAGCCATCAGATTGGCTCCCCATAGGGGGCTTGGAAAAGCGCCGAAAAAGTTCTTGCGCCGGAACCGGCGCAAGGGCGTTTTCGGCGCGGGCAGGAATATGGAAAGGGGGCGCGGTATGCGTGATTCTCAGTCAGAGGGACGTTGACATTTTGAAGCTGCTGTGCTGGTGCCAGTTCATCCAGCCCAGGGATCTGCGGGGCCTCGCCACGGAGGCGGAGCGGAAAAACCTCATGGGCATGGGCCTGATCCGGCGGCACGAAAAGAGCGGGGCGCTGCTGCTGACCAGCAAGGGACAGCTCCTGCTGGAACATCTGCTGGACGGCGCGGTTCCCCAGACCACCCGGGCCTACCACCCACCGCTGATCGAGCGGCGAATCCGGGTATCCCGGATCGCGGTGACCGCCTACCACGGCGGCGTTGACCCCTTCACCTTCGGGCCGGAGGAACTGGACGGCCCTGCGTCCCTGTTCCTCCCCGCCATCACCCGGCGGAAGGGGGCCAACCCCTGGGGCAGCACACGGGTAGCGGCCATCGCCCGGCTGGGGGACAGCCTGTACGCCATGCACTACGTCTGTCCCGGCATCGGTAAAGTGGCGCTGATGGATGAGCTGGCGGCTTTCTCCAATCAGACCGCCCGGTTCCGGGACATGGGCCGGGCTTTCCTCTTTGCCGGGAGCAGCTACAAGAGCGTGCTGTCCGAGCTGGAGCGTCCCCCGGAGCGAAAGGACACCAAGCTCCTCACCTACGGCGGCGCATACCGCTGTCTCCAGCTGCCCGTCCATCTGCTGTCCTGCGACGCTACCGGGGCGGTACAGCTCCAGATCATGGCCGTGCCGGATTACCGGGCGCGGCTGACCAAGGCCGCGCTGAAAAACCAGTACCGCCCGCCCCCGGAGGACGTGCCCGAGTGGGACGCCATGTTCCAGGGCGTGCCCTTCCTCCTGGCGGCGGACATGGATCTGCGCCGGATCAACGCCGCCATCCGGGCGGCCAGGGCCCGGGGCTTTCCGCAGATCGCCATGGCCGCCCTGGAGGGGCAGGCGGAACAGGTGCTGTTCCCCCGCTGCCGGGACAAAAATCTGGCGCGGGTGTTTGTCCTCACTCCCGAGGCCATCGCCGCTGTCACTGGAAGAAAGCCCGTTCCTTACGTGCCCCCGCGCACCCAATTTCTCACCGCGAAAGGAGAGGTGGCCGATGCCCCGCTTATCCAAGCTAATCGAAAAACTTGAGGATTACCTGGAGCCAAAAATCGGCCCCTGGTATGAGCGCCACAAGAAGAAGCTGCCCCTTTACGCCGCCCTGGTGCTGGTTGGCTGGTATTTCTACGGAATGTTGCTGAACTCCATCCGGCTGGGCACCGCCGCCACCTTCCACAAGGCGGGGGATGAGGTGGTGGAGAGCATCTGGGTGTTCAACCCTTTCCGCAACTGGTTCGTGCTGTTCACGCCCTTTGGCCTGGGTGCCACCGCTGTCATCGCCCTGTTGATCTGCCTGTTCACCGGCACGGGGTACAAGTGGTTTTCCGGCTACAAGGCCACCCGGGACAGCCGGGGTTTTGACATCCTTCCCGACGGCACCCACGGTTCCTCCAGCTTCCTCACGAAAAAGGAGATGGGGGAGTTTTTGGAGGTGGGGACTGTGACCGAGGTGAAGGGCATGATGCTGGGCAAATACAAACGGCGGGACAAAGACCCGGACAAGTACGCCCTGTACGCCGCCCACCGCATGGTGCCGGGGGACAACAACAACCTGCTGTGCATCGGCGCGCCGGGCAGCGGCAAATCCCGGGGCTTCATCATCCCATTTTTGATGGGCTGCGCCCAGCGCGGCGAATCAGTTTTTGTGACCGATCCGAAGGCCGAGCTTTTCGAGAAATTGTCCCCTTATTTCCGTGAAAAGGGCCATTATGTAAAAGCAGTGAACTTTCTGGACATGGCCCACTCCGACGGTTGGAACTGCCTGTATGGGCTGGACAAGGAACCCCAGCTGGCCCAGACTGTGGCCAACACCATCATCCAAAACACCTCCGGGGCCCGGGAATCGGACGATTTCTGGAGCCGTGCGGAATTAAATCTGCTGATGGCGCTGATCCACTATGTTGTGAACCTAAAGGACGCCCATGGGAACCTGCTCCCCATCGAAAAGCGGGGGCTGGGGGACGTGTACCAGCTGTTGGCCCATCAGAGCATCCAGGACATCAACCGCACCCTGGCACAGCTTCCCCCGGACCACCCGGCCAAGGGCCACCACGGCCTGTTTCTCAAGGCCAAGGAGAACCTTTGGGGCAGCATTGCCATCGGTCTGGGCAACCGCCTCGCCATCTTCCTTCTGTAGATAAAAAAGATGCATCTGGGTAAGCGTTGTGGCGCAAGGGTTTTGGGCGCATATCACTCCACCTGGAAGAAATTGTGGCTACAATGGAGAAACGTCCGGCAAGGCGGGAACTTATCTTGTTCCCGCCCTGCCGGACGCTTTTCACAGTTTCAATCGGATGATCTGTTCGTACAGCATCGCACATTTCTTTTCTATGACCATATTTTCGTGGTAGTGGCCAAAAAACCAGTATTTGAATCGGCACCGCTGGCGTATCTCATCGAAGAACTCCGTAAGGGCGTCCCTCTGATAAAGCCCGCCGCTGAATATGTCCTGCACACTGGAGGGGCAGCAGTGGCTGATGATGTAGTCCACCTCCCAGCCCGCTCTGTCCAGACTGGCTCTGGCGGTCTGGTACTCATCCTCGCTGGGCAACTCATTCTTCCACCAGGACAGGTGGTTCACCCGGTACATCGCGCCCCTGGCGTCCAACTCCCTGCATTTTTTCTTGAACAGAGGATTGTCCGGCTCCAGGATGCCGTCCTGAATGTCATGGCTGCTGGCTCCGCCCATGGTGAAGAATCGTTTTCCGCCCAGGTCAAATATTTGGCCCCGTTCCAGCAGGATCACCGAGGGACGGATTCGCTGGATGCTTCCGCCCCGCCACTCCGCCAGCGGATATTTCCGCAGGGCATCGTAGTTTTCGTGGTTCCCGGTCACAAAGGCCGTGGTGAAGGGCCGTCCCTCCAGCCAGTCCAGGCCCTCGTCATCCCGCTCATCGCCGTGCCACACACAGCCGAAGTCACCTGCCACCAGTACGAGGTCCTCTTTTGTGAGGCCCTCCTGCTCGTAGAAGATTTCCGGTTGGAAGCGCCGGAGATCTCCGTGGAGGTCTCCCGTGATATAAATTTCCATGGTGTATTCTCCTGATTATGTCCTGACAGCCCTGTCGATCTCAACATCGGTATATCGGAACTTGATGCGGATGGTTTCGGCATCCACAACAGTGATCCTCTCCACATACCTGCGGGTGATAGAATCATCGTACTCGGCAAATTCGGACTTCTGCTGCTTCAGCCATTCCGCCAGCTCCCGCAGTCTGGCCTCCTGTCCGGCCCGCTGCTCCTCATCCTGCTGGATCGCGCCAAGCCGACCCAGAATGGCCTGTTTCTCCTCCATGATCGCCTTGAGTTGGGCATTCAGTTCCTCGCTCTCCATGTCCTCCAGCACCTTGTCCAGCAGCTCCGCCTGCTGGGCAGTCAGCGTATCCAGTCGGTTGCGAAGGGTCAGCGGGTCGATGCCGTCCGCGCTGCCGCCCTGCTGGACGATGCTGGCGAGGTCCAGCAGCTCGTCCCCAAGGCCCTGTCCCGCCTGAACAAATTCGTTGATGCCCTCCAGGATGGCCTGATGCAGCTTGTCCTCATCCATGCTGGGTGAGTCGTGGCAGTATTTCGTGCCGAACTCCAGCCGGGAGACACACCGCCAGACGATCCGCTTTTTGCCGTTTCTGGCCCAGGTACATCGCTTGTACGGTGTGCCGCACTCTCCGCACACCAGCAGCTCGGACAGGGCGTATTTGGCGGAGTATTTGCCCTGCTCGGTCTTACCTGTTTTCTGCATCACCTTCCGCTTGCTGGCCCTGCGGGCCATCTCCTCCCGCACCTGATAAAACATAGCCTTGGAGACGATGGCGGGGTGGTTCCGTTCCACATATACCATGGGGCGGTCACCCTGGTTTTTCTTCACCGTCTTGCTGATGCAGTCGGTGGTGTAGGTCTTTTGCAGCAGGGCGTCGCCAATGTAGCGCTCATTGGTCAGGATATTGCGCACCACCTGATACGTCCAGCCCTGGATGCCGCTGGCGGTGGGTACGCCGTCCGCCTCCAGCTCCCTCTTGATCTGTGCCAAGCTGCACCCGTCCAAGTAGCGGCGGTAGATGCGTTTCACCACCTCCGCCTCCGACCGCACGATCTCCGGCTGACCGTCAGGCCCCCGCTGGTAGCCCAGCAGCTTCTGATACTGGAAGGGGACGTTCCCCGCCTCCCGGCTCTTTTGGATACCCCAGATCACGTTTTTGCTGATGGACTCGCTCTCCGCCTGGGCAAAGCCGCTGAACAGCGTGAGCAGGAACTCACTGGACTCAGTCAAAGTATTGATATTTTCCTTTTCGAAGATCACACCGATGCCGTTGGCCCGGAGCATCCGCACCACCTCCAGGGAGTCCACCGTGTTCCGGGCGAAGCGGGAGAGAGACTTGGTGAGGATCAGGTCGATTTTGCCCCGTTTGCAGGCGGCGATCATCTTTTTGAACTCCACCCGCTTCTTCATGCTCGTGCCGGTGATGCCTTTATCGGCAAAAATACCGGCCATTTCCCAATCGGGGTTCTCATCGATCTTCTGGGTGTAGTAGGCTTTCTGGGCGGTGTAGCTGGTGAGCTGCTCCTCGCTGTCGGTGGATACCCGGCAGTAGGCGGCCACCCGTTGGCGGCGGCCAGAGGCCCGTCCGGGGGCCGCAGCCTGTTTTGTGGCGGGGATGACGTGTATCCGCCGCTCCTGCTGTGCTGTCTGTTCCATGCAGTCTCCTTTCCTTGTCTGTTTTTGCCTGATATTGAAACGTTATGACCTCCGCCACACCGGATATATGAGGTTTCGGGTAATGGTTTCACTCTCTTTCCGGGCAAATTCGCAGCACATGGAGAGAACCACCTCGCCGGATTTTTCGAAGGTACTGATGCCCTCTTTTTCAAAGATCACACCTACACTGCAGGCTTTCAACATTCGTACTGCCTCCAAACAGTCCACCGTGTTCCTGGCGAACCGGGAGACCGACCTGACGATAATGATGTCGATGCCGCCTTGTTTGCAGGCGGTGAGCATCCTTTTGAACTCCTTCTGATTCTGTCGGTCAGCGCCGGCGATGCCCCTGTCGGCGTAGATGCCAGCCAGCTCCCATTCCGGGTGCTGACCCACCATCTCAGTGTAGTACGCTTCCTGGACGGCGAGGCTGGCGGAGTGATCCTCGCTGCCGGTGGCGACCCGGCAGTAAACGGCCACCCTCTGTTTTTGTACGGTTTGTTCCATGATGACTCCTTTCCCAATCGTCTTGCCAATTACCTGAAGGTCACTGTCACCGCGTTGTCCGCAGTGATGGTGATATATCGAATGGCCTGATCGTAGTCTTTTTCTCTGATCAGACGCAGAATATCTGTTGCAGTCATCTGTGTTGGGAAGCAGGCGTACCGTGCGGAGATGCCCTGCATGATCAGAGCAGTCACCTCCTCTGGGTGTTCCGGCTTCTCCAGACCCCGGTTGATGGCGTTGGTCAGCCGGACGGAGTCCTCGGAGGGGGCATAGCCCGGAGCGTCTGCCGAGGGCGTGTACTCCGCCGCCTGCCGCTCCACCTCTGACAGCAGGTCCGCATCGGGAATGGTGACGCTCATGCCGCATCCGTCACAGTGGAATCGTAGGGTGTGTTTCCACTGGCTCTGCGCTAACCGGCGCAGGCTGTGGCCGCATTGACCGCACCGGAGCTTCTTGACTAAGCACAGGGCCGGATGGTCACCCCACTTGCGCACACGCTTCGCCCTCATCGCCTGTGCAGCACAGAAGGTCTTATCATCGACCAGGGTCGGATACCCCTTTTCTCCCATATAGCGAGAGTTGCGAATCGTCTGCATAACCCTCGGCCTGCTCCATGCGGGGCTTTCCGCGCTGTATGGAAGTCCCTCCGCATTGAGGGTATCCGCTATCTGATGCTGGGCCATGCCGGAGAGATAGAGGGAGAATATCCGTTGCACACACTCTGCCTCCTTGGGATGGGCGGTCAGCTCTCCGTCCTGAATCTGATAGCCATACAAAATCTTCCTGTTCATCTCTCGCCCTCCCAGAGTCGTTCTGTTACTTCGAAACCGCCATTCAGCAGAAACCGCAGGGCGGTGGGACTGACTACGATCTTCTCTACCAGCTCCGCGAACAAGGCTTCATCAAACTCCTCCAACCGTTCCGGCCCTTGGTGAAGGGTATCCATAGTTTGACGGAGCGTCTCTGCCACTTCGCTGATGTCATCATTTCTCAGCAGTCTGCGGCGCTTGACCCGGAGCTGGGTCAGTTGGGCGTCCAAAGCGGCCAGCTTGGCGGCACAGGCGTCCGCGTCCAGCAGACCGCTGGCGCGGAGTTTGCTGATCTTATAGTTCTGCTCGGTGGCCTGGGCGATGGCCCGGTTGACCTCCAGCATGGCGGGATTCTCCCGCTGCACGGCATCCTCCAGGGCCTCCATCTGGTCGAGAGCGGGCCGCAGAATGACGCCCTCGTGAAGCCGCAGCTTGTTGTACATCCGAATGAAAGCCGTGTAAACATCTCTCTCCCAGACCGGCATGGTTGGACAGCTCCCTCTGCCATCCTTATGCTCTGAGCAGATCCAGGTGGCTGTCCCGCACCGGCTGGCGTTGCGGTAAAATGTCGCGCCGCAGTTTCCACATACCAGCTTCTTTGACAGCGGATATTGGATCGGTTCCGATTGAGATACCTTTCTCTGCGCCATTCGAGCCTGCACCCTGTCGAACAATTCCTGGCTGATGATGGCAGGGTGGCAGTTTTCGATATAAAACTGATCTAATTCGCCGTTGTTTTTCACTGCCACATAAGGAAATCCGGTTTTGAAGGTTTTCTGGCAGAGTGTATTGCCTGCATATTTCTCATTTTTAAGCCAATAGACCACCGCCGTTTTTTTCCACACTGACGGTCCATATTTTTTAGGGACACCTCTGCGATTCATCTCCGCCGCGATGCTGGCGGGGCTGCATCCATTGAGGTAGGCTCTAAATACCCAGCGGATGACCTCCGCCTCCTCCGGAACGATCTCCAGCTTCCCGCCGCCTGCGTTCCGGTAGCCGTAGGGAGGCTTATTGGTGATGTACTCTCCTCGTTCCATCCTGCGCCGATAGCCCTGGCGGATATTCTGGGAGATGGACATAGACTCCTGCTGGGCCAGGGAACCGGAAACGCTCACCATCAATTCTGTGGTGAGCGTTCCGGTGTCGATATTCTCTTTTTCAAACTGGACGGTTACGCCCAACCGCATCAGTTCCCGCAGGGCGGAGAGACAGTCCTTGGTGTTCCGGGCGAAGCGGGAAATGGACTTCACCAGCACCCGGTCGATTTTGCCCTTCCGGCAGTCGGCCAGCAGGCGGTTGAAGTCCTCCCGCTTCTCCGTTTTTGTGCCGCTCACCGCTTCGTCAGCATAAATGTCCACCAACTCCCAGCTCTCATGCTGGCTGATCAGTTCGGTGTAGCTGCGGATCTGGGAGGCGTAGGACGATGCCTGCTCCTCCATGTCGGTGCTGACACGGCAGTATGCCGCCACCCGAAGAGTATCGGGACTGCCCTCGCTGGGCGGGATGATGGTGATATTTTTGCTCATCTGGCGCACACTCCCTTCCGCCTTACTGCTCCGCATAGGCCCGTTTTGTGGCCTCCCACTCGTCCAGATAGCTCTGGATGGCCTCCAGGCTGTTGTAGCCGTCCACATACAGAGTGTAACCCTCGCCGTGGGCCGTATGGCCGTCCTCGTAGTTGAGGGCCTCCGCCTCCTGGGCGGTCAAGGTGCGGGTTTCCAGGCGTCCGGCATCGAAAAATTTCTGTTCCAGGTAAAACGGATATTCCATGCTGCGGCCTCCTTCTTTTGGGTACCGACAACACTACCACACCTTGGCGGGAATAGCTATCACTATTCCCAAACAGTCTGGGGGCGGTATTTGTCCCGCGCCAGCCGTTTGGCGGCATACAGTTCCTCCAGCGTCAGCAGGCCAGCGGCGGCGGCCCTTTCCAGAAGGCGGGTCAGCAGGATATACCGCAGTTCGTTTTTCGTGTCGATCATGCGGATGCCTCCCGGAAATAGTCCGGCCCTTTCACGCTATGGATAAACCGTGCCACGTCCTCCAGGCTGCCGGTGACCGGCATCTCTGGCAGGGCGGCCAGCACACCCTTGCTGTAGCGCTTGCCCTTGGCGGCCCGCTCATCCAGAATGGCCACTACACAGGTGTCAGACTCGGTGCGAATGGCTCTGCCAAAGCCCTGCTTCAGCTTGATCTGCATCTCCGGCACCGCCACCGCCCGGATGAACAGTCGGAGGGTGGGGTGGTTCTCCCGTTCTTTTTCCTTCAGCGCGTCCGGTACGGCGAAAGGCAGGCGGGGGATGATCAGCAGGGACACGCAGTCGCCGGGGAAATCGAAGCCCTCCCAGGCGGCCCCCGCCGCCAGCAGCACACTGCCGGGGCTGGCCTTGAACTGCTCGGTGGTATGGATGGCGCTGCGGCCCATGGTGAACAACGGATAGCGAAGGCCGTAGCTCGGCAGGCGTTCCTTCACCGCTGACATGGCGGCGTAGGACGTGAACAACGCCAGGGCGTGGCCCTGGGTTGCGTCCAGCAGGGCGGCGATCTCCTTCGTCAGCTCGTCATAGTAGGCGGCGGCTTTCTGCCTGGGCGGAAACTTCGGTAAGTACAGCAGGCAGTTCTGCTGGTAGTCGAAGGGCGAAAGCGAAACAGATTCCCTGACCCGGCTAGTTGTCAGGAGACCCGTCTGCTCTCGAAACCGCCGGAAGTCCTGACCGACCGCAAGGGTGGCGGAGGTGAGGATGGCGGGTTGCTCTCTCTGCCATAGTGTTTGGCGGAGCTGGGTGGTCAGGTCAGAGATGGTGGCACACAGCATAGTGCCGCCATGAGCGTCCTCCTCCGTATAGAAGACCATATCCGGGTGACCCCGGTGGAACAGGGACACGCTGGAGAAGGCGTTCTTCAGTCGCCTGCGGGTAGCAGGCGTGAGAAGGCCGTAGAGCTGCCGGTTGATCACCGTCAGGCTCCGCTCCGGCGCGGCCAGCGATTTCTGGTAGTGGTCGAAGGGCCTGCCCTCCGGCGGGCGATCCAGCTTCCGCAGCAGGGACTTGGCGCTGTCGGTCAGGACTTCCGCCGCCAGCAGGAAGCGTTCTCCTCGCAGGCTGTGGGTCAGGGCGCGGATGTCATCCGCTGCCAGGGTCACCCCGAACATCTGGCGGGCTGTCTCCGGCAGCTTGTGGGCCTCGTCCACGATGAGGGCGCAGGCGTCCGGCAGGATGGGCTTTCGCCCGCTGCCCCGGTGGATGGCGTCCGCCAGCAGCAGGTTGTGGTTGCAGATCTGGAAGAGATAGCGCCCGGAATCACAGTCCTCCAAAAAGGCGCGATACCGGCAGCCCTCCCGTCCGCAGTCGCAGATCCGGGGGACGCAGACGCGCTCCCGGTCATAGTGACTCAGGTGGGCCGCCTCGTCCATGTCAAGCTGCCCCCGCAGGGAGAGCAGGGCCGCGCCGGCTTTCCAGTTCTTCTTTTGAAGATCCATTTGGCCCAGCCGCTGTTCCAGCCGCGTATCGCAGACGTAGTGGGACTTCCCCTTGCGGATCACCGCCTGGAGGGGCTGGGTGATCATGCCGTCCTCCGTCAGCACATCGGACAGCAGGGGGAGGTATTCGTCCCGCGCCGCAGTCTGGAGGGCGATGCTGGAGGTGGAGACCAGGATGGGTTTCCGCTCCAGCCCACAGGCGGCCCGGAAACGGCTGTACACCGTCCCGGCCACCAGGTAGGCATAGGTCTTGCCGATCCCCGTGCCGGCGTCACACAGGGCGATGCCGCCCTCCACCATGGCGTCCAGCATCCGGTGGCAGAGCGCCGCCTGTTCGGGGCGCTCTGCCATGTTCCGGGCGGGGAGTAGGACTTTGAAGATCCTATCAATTTCGTTATGGGCATTCCGCCTGTTATCGTTGGTATTCATCCTAAAATCCCCTTAAATGGTTCATTTTTCATAGGTACTCATCGTATTCTCAGCTCGACCCCCGATGAGATATAGGGAACAGTAACGGACAAGGTTCGGCGGACCTTCACGGACACATTCCAAGGGTCTCTACTGCTTTCAACCCAGGGGATGGCGGGCTGCTTTGCCAGAACTGCCCCGCACAGGCTTTATCGCGGCCTGGAGGAGTTTTCGCTCTCTCCGGGTCATGGCGCGCACTGTGCGTCTGTCCGTGTGGTGATCCGTACTGCTGGTGTGAAATTGTCAAGGTGCAAGAGGCTTTCGCCTTGGTTATATTGTAAATGCCGCAGCTTCAGTTGGCTAATGAGCAGTGGACATATTCCAATGACCATTGGACATACTGCTGTCAGAGCTGCGCTTTCAACTGTTCCAGCCTATCGATTACTTCTGTAATATCTGCTTTCATGTGTGCTCTGCGTTCAGTTTCCAATGCCATATCCGGTTCCATACCCAGAATCAGGGCATCCAGGGAAACATGGAAAAACTCAGAAAGCTGTATGAACATATCCACGGAGCAGCCTTTCTGCCCAGCCTCGATCCGGCTCAAAAAGCTCTGGCTGATGTTCATAGCCTTTGCGAGTTCATTCTGGCTATATCCGTTTTGGATGCGAAGGTTCTGTATGTACGCACCGCTGCGCTTCATGTCATAATTCATTGTGTGATCTCCAATCTAAAATTTTTAGGGCAAGCGGTTTGAGATTGGGGATCACGGATATTCCGCTATATATGGCTGCCAGCGGGTATCGGGTGGATGGGGAACACTGTCAGATTGGGTCGAAACGCAAAAAGCGGCGGCCCCCTTGTCGGAGGCCGCCGCTGGCAAAGTCAAATATCGTTGTAAAGATTTTGCTGTTCGCATCTGTTTCCCCTATCCGGGAAACAGCCGTTATTGCTGCAAACAGTTCCTTCCCTTTTTCAACATAAAAGGGATTATACAGATGGATTCTGACAAATCGCTGACATAGTCTGACAATACGCTGACATTAGATGACCGTTGCCTGTCAAATATCGCAGGATGTTACAATATTCGGCACAAATTGATAGCCTACGCCACGAATCGACTGAATATACACAGGATTGCGCTGATCTGGCTCTATTTTCTGCCGCAGCCTGTTAATGGGCTTTGCGATGCTGCTGTGAAAACCCTTGTCCGTATGCCACACCCGGTCGTAGATTTGAGCTTCTGTCAGCACCCGGTTTGGGTTCTGCGCGAAAAAGAGCAGCAGGTCGAATTCTTTGCCGGACAACTCTATTTTTTCCTCTTTTAAGAAAACCTGACGGCGCATCAGGTCGATCTTAAAATCCCCAACACACAGTTCTGTGCGGCAGTCCTGTTCCCGATCCATGTGATCGAGCAATGTATAACGGTTGACCAGCGTTTGCGCATACGCTGTCAATACGGTATCTGCTGTTTGGATATCGAGCACCTGATCTGCCCCCGCTCCCAGCAGACGGACAACATTTGAGTCCTCCGCGTTTTCGCACAGCGCAATAATAGGCACCGGATGCGCGCGGCGAAACGAACGCAGAAGTTCTTCCTGGTCCACATCTGACAGGATCAAAGACAGATCCAGCACAATCAGGCTGAATCGCTGCTGGTTAAATTGCCGGATGCCGTCCGACAGGTTGACCGAATATACGCAGGTAAAATCATTAAGGATCGTCTTGATTCGAAGGAACTGTTCAAAATCGGCTCCAATAAACAAAATGGGCTGCATCAGCTCTCACCTCCTTGGTGTTCCGTATTGAGGATGCGGGGCGGTGAGACATTTGGATCGTCTCGCCGCCCCGTTGTAATGGCTGCTATTTACTCAAGAAATTCTTCAACATCTGCGCCGTCTGCGCACGAGTGGCAAGGCCCTGGGGGTCCAGGATTCCGCCGCCCTTGCCGTTGATGATGCCGTTCTCAACGGCCCAGCGCAGGGCCGCCAGGGCGTAGCCGCTGGCCTTGTCGGCGTCATTGAAATGCAGCTCCTTGTCAGTGGCCGCAGGACTGCCGGCGTACCGCCAGAGCATGACGGCCAGCTGCTCACGGGTGATGTTGTCATTGGGGCCAAAATTCCCGTTTCCGTAGCCGCCCACAACGCCCTGGCTGGTGGCCCAGCGGATGGCCTCGGTGTACCACGCGCCATTTGCCACGTCACTGTACTGCAACAGGTAATTGACAACCGGCCTGCCCTCCTTGTTAAAGAGGATTTGGGCGAATTGGGCGCGGGAAAGGTTATCGTTGGGGCCGAAGGTCCCGTTGCTGTAACCGTTCATCAGCCCATTCCGCAGCACATAGTCCACCGCCTCGTGATACCACGTCCCCACGCTCCCCAGGTCGCTAAAGCCGCGGGAGGGGCAGTCCGCGCCGCCGTCGCAGGGCTTTTGCGTATCGTCCGGCAGAGGAACAAAGGATGCCTTTACCGTTACGGCCCTGCTGGGCATAGTGAAGGTGTATTTGCCGCCGCCCTGGGCCGTCAGCTTGATCTCGTTCCCCCGGCTGTCGGTGACGGTCAGGACATCCAGCACATAGCCGCTGTCCGGGGTGACGGTCAGGGTGACAGTGCTGCCATTGCTGGCATTGGTGCGGTTGGAGGTCACTTT
>CAJUQD010000028.1 GCA_910588105.1 uncultured Oscillospiraceae bacterium
TCTTGCCGCCGTTGGACAGGTACGCGCCCATCACGAAATCCAGCTGGCCGCCGGTACCCGAGATCTGCCGCAGGCCGGCGGACTCGGCGTTGACCTGCCCGAACAGGTCCAGGTCGATGGCGTTGTTGATGGAGATGAAGTTGTCCAGCTGGGCCAGCACCCGCACGTCGTTGGTGTAGTCCACCGGGGCGGCCATCACCTCCGGGTTACGGTTGACGTAGTCGTACAGCTTCTGGGTGCCCGCCGCAAAGGCGTACACCTGGCGGCCCTTGTCCAGGTTCTTGCGCTTACCTGTGATTTTGCCCGCCAGGGCGATATCCACAAAGCCGTCCACATACATCTCGGTGTGCACGCCCAGGTCCTTTAAATCGGACTGGGCGATCATGGAGCCCACTGCGTTGGGCATCCCGCCGATCCCCAGCTGGAGGCAGGCCCCGTTGGGGATGTGGGGGACGATGAGGTTGGCCACCGCCCGGTCCACCTCGGAGGGTTCGCCCCCACCGCCCAGCTGGGCGATGGGGGGGTTGCTGCCCTCCACCACGAAATCCACGTCCTTAATGTTGATCTCGCTGCCGGTGAGGCCGTACACCCAGGGCATGTTCTGGTTGACTTCCACAATAATGGTCTTGGCCTTGTCCATCATGTCCGCCAGGTGGGAGGCCGCCAGGGCAAAGCTGAAGTTGCCGTGGGCGTCCATGGGGGTGGTCTGCACCATCACCACATCCACGTCCACGTTCTCCCGGTAAAACCGGGGCAGCTCGGAATAGCGGATGGGGGAGAAATAGCCCATGCCCTTGGAGATGATCTTGCGGTCCACCCCGGAGCAGTGCCAGGCGTTCCACGTGAAATGCTCCCCGGCGTCGTCCGCCTTGCAGATCTCGGGCATCCACATGGTAACGCCGCCCCGGACCTTCACGTCATACAGCTCGTCCTTGCGTGCCGCCAAGGCGGCGTCCAGCGCGATGGGGTGGTTGGTGCACCAGGTATAGTCCACCCAGTCGCCGGATTTGACTGCCTTCACCGCCTCCTCGGCGGTGGTGAGTTTCTCTTTGTAAAGCGCCTGCCAGTCCATGTCAGGCCCCTTTTAGCACTTCTCGAAGATGGTGGCGACGCCCATGCCGCCGCCGATGCACAGGGTGGCCAGGCCCTTCTTGGCCTCGGGCCGCTTGGCCATCTCGTGGAGCAGGGTGACGATGATGCGCGCGCCGGAGGCGCCCACGGGGTGGCCGATGGAGATGGCGCCGCCGTTGACGTTGACCTTGCTCATATCGAAGTCCAGCTCCCGGGCCACGGCGATGGACTGGGCGGCGAACGCCTCGTTGGCCTCCACCAGGTCGATGTCCTTGATGGTCAGGTTGGCCTTGGCCATGGCGTCACGGGAGGCGGGCACCGGGCCCACGCCCATGATCTTGGGGTCCACGCCGCCGTGGCCCCAGCTCACCAGCTTGGCCATGGGCTTCAGGCCGTACTTCTCCACCGCCTCGCCGGAGGCCAGCACGATGGCGGCCGCGCCGTCGTTGATGCCGGAGGCGTTGGCGGCGGTGACCCGCTGGACGTGCTTCCTGGCGTCGGCCTCGTGGATCTGGGTGAGCTCGAAGGTGTGCACCACCTCGTCCTCAACGCCCTCGGGGCCCACGGGGAACGCGCCGCGCAGCTTGGCGATGCCCTCGGCGGTGACGCCCGCCTTGGGGAACTCGTCCACCTTGAACTCCACCATTTCCTTCTTCTTCTTGATCGTCACGGGGACGATCTCGTCCTCAAACTTGCCGGCCTTCTGGGCGGCCTCGGTCTTCTGCTGGGAGGAGGCGGCAAAGGCGTCCAGCTCCTCGCGGGTGATGCCCCAGATATCGCAGATGTTCTCGGCGGTGGTGCCCATGTGGTAGTTGTTGTAGGCGTCCCACAGTCCGTCCTTAATCATGGTGTCCACCAGCTTCTTGTCGCCCATGCGGGCGCCCCAGCGGGCGTCCATGGAGGCGAAGGGGGCGGCGCTCATGTTCTCGGTGCCGCCGCACACCACGATCTCCGCGTCGCCGGAGCGGATGGCGCGGCCCGCCTCGATGACGGACTTCATGCCGGAGCCGCACACCATGCCCACGGTATAGGCGGGGACGGAGAAGGGCACGCCGGCCTTGATGGCTACCTGGCGGGCGGGGTTCTGGCCCTGGGCGGCGGTCAGGATGCAGCCGAACATCACCTCGTCCACCTGCTCGGGCTTCACGTTGGCCCGCGCCAACGCCTCCTTGACTACGATGGCGCCCAGGTCGGTGGCGGGGGTGTCCTTCAGGCTTCCGCCAAAGGAGCCCACCGCGGTGCGGCAGCAGCTGACCACATATAAATCTTTCATGGGAATCGACCTCCAAATTCAATTTATTTGTTGAATCCCGTTTGTTAAGATTCTGACTAACATTATAAACTGACAGGGGGAAAATTGCAACAGGGAAATGCAAAAGAAGCGTGGAGCCGCCCGGGCGCTTGGGTTCAGCGCTTGTTGCGCCTAACCGCCTTCTCGATTTCGCACACCGCCAGCGGGATGAGGGACAGCCCCAGCACCACCAGCCACTCGGTGAGGGTCAGGGCGCACACCCGGAATACCGACATCAGCGGCGGTATGAGCAGCACGGACAATTGCAGGGCCATGCCCACCAGGAACGCCTTGTTCATGGCCGGGTTAGAGGTGAGGCCGATGTGGGCGATGGACTGGGTTTCGCTGCGCACGTCGAAGGCGTGGAAGAGCTGGCAGAAGGTGAGGGTGGCGAAGGCCATGGTGTTGGCGGTGGCGTCCGCCAGGGTGGGGTCGCTGAGCACATACTCCCCCAGCCAGTAGGCCGCCAGGGTGAGCAGGCCCACCATCAGCCCCTGCCAGGCCAGGCGGATGGAAAAACGCCGGGTGAACAGCGGCTCAGACGCGGAGCGGGGCTTCTCCTCCATCACCGAGGGCTCCACCGGCTCCATGCCCAGGGCCAGGGCGGGCAGGGAGTCGGTGACCAGGTTGAGCCACAAAAGCTGCACCGCCACCAAGGGGGGCTGGTGGAAGTTGAAGAGGGTGGCCAAAAACAGCGTCACAATCTCGCCGATATTGCAGGAGAGCAGGTAGTGGATGGCCTTTTTGATGTTGGAATAGATGCCCCGGCCCTGCTCTACCGCCTTGACGATGGTGGCGAAATTGTCGTCGGTGAGGATCATGTCCGCCGCGCCCTTGGCCACGTCGGTGCCCGTGATCCCCATGGCGCAGCCGATGTCCGCCACCTTCAGCGCCGGGGCGTCGTTCACCCCGTCCCCCGTCATGGCTACCACCACGCCCTTCTTCTGCCAAGCCTTGACGATGCGCATTTTGTGCTCTGGCGACACCCGGGCGTAGACGGCAAATTTGTCCACGTCCTGCTCCAGCAGCTCCTGGGGCATGAAGTCCAGGTCCTCCCCGGTGATGGCCAGGTCGCCGCTGCGGAAAATGTCCAGCTCCCTGGCGATGGCCACGGCGGTGAGCTTGTGGTCGCCGGTGATCATCACCGGGCGGATGCCCGCGGCGTAGCACTGCCCCACCGCGTCCTTTACCTCAAGCCGGGGCGGGTCGATCATGCCCACCAGCCCCACGAAGGTGAGTCCTGTCTCCAATTCCCCGCTGACAGGGTTTCCGGCGGGTAATTTTTCAATGTCCTTATACCCGCAGGCCAGCACCCGCAGCGCCTGCTCCGCCATGGAGGCGTTGGCGGCCTCCACGTCCCGGCCCAGGGCGGCGGTGAGGGGGGCGGCGGCCCCGGCCAGGATGTGGGTGCACCGGGAAAGGAGCACGTCGGGAGCGCCCTTGACCATGACGCGGTACCGGCCGGGCTGGCCGGGCAGGGGGTGGACGGTGCTCATCAGCTTGCGCTCGGAGTCGAAGGGCAGCTCAAACACCCGGGGCATCTCCTGCTCCAAAATGTTCTTGTCCAGGCCGTCGGCCAGCGCGGCGTCCACAAAGGCGGTCTCGGTGGGGTCGCCGGTGGTTTTGCCGCTGGGGGAGAGCACCGTGTCGTTACACAGCGCACCGATGGTCAGCGCCTCCCGGCGGTGGCGGTCCCCAGGGGTCCACACCTGCTTCACCGTCATGCGGTTCTGGGTGAGGGTGCCGGTTTTGTCCGAGCAGATCACCCCGGCGCAGCCCAGGGTCTCCACCGCGGGCAGCTTTTTCACAATGGCGTTGTGCTTTACCATCCGCTGCACCCCCAGGGCCAGCACGATGGTGACGATGGCGGGCAGGCCCTCCGGGATGGCGGCCACCGCCAGGGAGACGGCGGCCATGAGCATTTCCAGCAGGGGGCGGTGGTAGAGCAGGCCCACCCCGAACATCACCGCGCACACCGCCAGGCACACGAAGGACAGGGTTTTGGAGATCTCCGCCAGCTTGCGCTGAAGCGGGGTGGAGGTGTCCTCCTCCCCCATGAGCATCCCGGCGATGCGGCCCACCTCGGTGTCCATGCCGGTGGCCGTCACCACGCAGAGCGCCCGGCCGTTGGTGATGACGGTGGACGAGATCACCATATTGCTGCGGTCCCCCAGCACCGTGCCCTCGGGCAGCACCGCGTCCGCCTGTTTGTCCACCGGGACGGATTCGCCGGTCATGGCGGATTCGTCCGCCTTCAGGTTGGCGCACTCCAGGATGCGGGCATCGGCGGGCACCAGGTCCCCCGCTTCCAGCACGATGACGTCGCCGGGCACCAGAAAGGCCGTCTCCAGCCGGACCTGCTCCCCGCCCCGGACCACCTTGGCCAGGGGGGCGGACATTTTCTGCAATGCCTCCAGGGCCTTTTCCGCGCTGTCCTCTTGGGAGATGGAGATGCAGGCGTTCACCGCCACGATGACCAGGATGATGACCGCCTCCACCCAGTCCTCCCCGGCGGAGGAGACCAGGGACAGTGCCGCCGCGGCCAGCAGCACTAAAATCATGGGGTCCCGCATCTGGTCCAGGAACCGGGCCCAGAGGGGCTTTTTTGCCGACCCGGCCAGTTGGTTGGGGCCGTATTTATCCAGCCGCGCCTGGGCCTCCTGGGGGGAGAGGCCGGAGCGGCCGGATTCCAGCCCAGCCAGGGTTTGGGCGGCGGTCTTGTCGTACCATTGGCTCATAGTCCAACACTCCTTTTCTTTCCTTCTGAATATAGCGTTTTTTGGGGGTCGAATGGTAGGGAAAGGGGACAAGCGGGAAACAAAAAAGACCTATCCGCAGTCTCAGACTGCGGATAGGTCTTACCGTTTCAGACTAAGCCAGAGGGAATTCCTCTTGCTGTTGGCCTTAGCCGCGGGACAGAACCCCGCCGGTTACTCCCCTATCACTTGAGGTAGATGATACCAGAAATGGGGGTGGCTGTCAAGGGGAAAGAAGCGCGACGATAGCCGCGCAGGGGGGCTTGGAGCGGAGCGAGGACGAGCGCAGGCCCGCCTGTGCGGGCCGGAGACCAGTCCGAGCCGGAGCGAAAGCGACCCGGCCGCGCGGCCAATCGGAGCGTGACAATGGCGGCTGGGGGAACGCTCAGCCCACCCCGCCGCTCTCCACGGGGCCGCTCTGCGCCGGGGCGTCCTTCTCCGCCAGCGCCTGGTGGTAGGCGCTGAGCCGGCGGTAAAAGTCGATGGCGTTCAGGCTGTCCAGCGCCCCGGCGCGGGTGATCTGGGCCTCCGCGATCCACTGGTCGGCCAGATCCTCCATGGCGTCCACCTGGAAGCTGTCCCGGTACTGGGTTTTCGTCTCGTCGGTGAGGGGCAGGCGCAGAATGATGTGATAGCCGAACTCGCTCTCCACGATGCCGGAGATCTCCCCCTCCTTCAGCGCCAGGGACGCCTCCTCAAAGGGGGCCACCATCTGGCCGGAGGAGGTGGTGTAGCCGTCGGGGTTGTTCTGGGGATTGTCCTCGCTGTGGGCCATCATCAGCTCGTCGAACTTGGCCTCCAGGGCGCCGGCGTCCGTCCCCTGGAGCTGGGAGAGGAGATCCTCCGCCTGGGCCCGCTTCTGGGCAGCCTGGTCATCGGGGAGGGGCTGCTTGCTGTCGTCCACCGTTTTGAGCAGGATGTGCTTCACCCGGTAAACCTTCTGGGCGTCCAGGTACTCATTCAGCTCCTGCTCGTCGGGCGCGTGGGTGACGGCGTTCTTCACGTTCTCGTAATAGGTGGTCATTTCAAAAATGAATTGGGCGCTCTCCTCGGTCAGCCCCCAGTAGGGGCCGGCGGTGTCCAGGTCGGACTGCTCCATGGCCTGGCGCACCTCCTCCATCTGGGCGTCGGTGGGCAGGCAGCCCAGCTCGGCCGCCTTCTGGCGCACCAGAGTGTGATAGGCGGACAGGCGGACACCCTGCTCCAGCAGGTCGCCCGCCGCGTCGGGCATGTCCGCCAGGTTCAGGCCGAAGTAGGAGAAATACTGCTGGGTGTTCATGCAGGCCTGGCCCAGCAGGTAGAAAAAGAGGTCGGCCGGGACATCCACCCCGTCGACGGTGAGCATCACGTCGTCCGGGTTGGCGCCGGCGGCGAACATCAGGGGGGGCTGGGTCAGGTCGGCCACGATTTCGGGTGCGGCGCTGGGGGAGGCGGACGGGTCCGCGCTGGGGGAAGCGGACGGGTCCGCGCCGGGAGAGACGGAGGGATCGCCGCTGGTGGGGTTGGCGGTGGTGCAGGCGAACAGGGACAGGGCCAGGGCCCCGGATAACAGCAGGGCCGGCAGTCGTTTCCAATTTTTCATGGTATTCTCCAATCCGTGAGGCAGAATGATTCCGGCACGGGGCCGTTGGGGGGTATTATACATCAACAGGGCGGGAAATGCAAATCAAGGTTGTGGATGGGAAGGGCGCAGCACGACTCAAGGTTGCGGCGCCGTCGTGAGCAGAGCCCCGTACCGCTCCACGACCTGGGCGGCGGTGCGCAGGGGGTCGTCGTTCCGGCGCAGCTTCAGGGTGAGGGCGGGGGCGTCGCCGGGGGAGAAGAGCATCCGGCCGGGATACTGCCCCGCCAGCGCGGCGATGGACTCCAGGTCGAATTGTTCCAGGGCGAACACCAGGGCGGCCCCCTTCTGGGAGATGTCGGTGATGCGGCACTCCGCCCCCTGCCCCCGGAGGAGCGCCACCGAGAGCAGGTTGTTCACCTGCCGGGGCGGGTCGCCAAAGCGGTCGATGAGCTCGTCGGTGATGTCGTCCGCATCCTCTTGGGTGCGCACCCGGGCGATGCGGCGGTACAGGTCCATCCGCTGGCCCGGGTCGGGTACGTATTTGTCCGGGATGGAGGCGGAGACCGTCAAATCCACCGTGCACTCGGGGAGGCGGTCCGGCTTCTCCCCCTTCTCCTCCAAAACCGCTTCCTCCAGCAGCTTCAGATACAGGTCGTAGCCCACGCTCATCAGGAACCCGGACTGCTCCGGGCCCAAAAGGTTGCCCGCCCCCCGGATCTCCAGGTCCCGCATGGCGATTTTGAAGCCGGAGCCGAACTCGGCGTACTCCCGGATGGCGCTCAGGCGCTTGGCGGCCACTTCGGTGAGCACCTTGCCCGCCCGGTAGGTCATGTAGGCGTAGGCCCGCCGGGGGGAACGGCCCACCCGGCCCCGGATCTGATGGAGCTGGCTCAGCCCCATCTTGTCCGCGTCCTCAATGATGAGGGTGTTCACGTTGGCGATGTCGATGCCCGTTTCAATGATGGTGGTGCACACCAGCACGTCTACCTCGCCGTCGGACACCCGGGTCATCACGTCGCCCAGCTCCTCCTGGCTCATCTTGCCATGGCCCACCGCCACCTCTGCCTCCGGCCCCAGCATGTCCTTGATGCGCGCGGCGGTGCGCTGGATGGTGTCCACCCGGTTGTGGAGGTAGTATACCTGGCCCCCCCGCTCCAGCTCCCGGCGCATGGCGTCGGCCAGCACCGACCAGTCGTGCTCCAGCACGTAGGTCTGCACCGGCTGGCGGTTGGAGGGGGGCTCCTCGATGGCGGACATGTCCCGGATGCCGGACAGCGCCATATTCAGCGTGCGGGGGATGGGGGTGGCGGACAGGGTGAGCACGTCCACCTGCTTGGACATCTCCTTCAGCCGCTCCTTATGGGTGACGCCGAAGCGCTGCTCCTCGTCCACTACCAGCAGCCCCAGGTCCTTGAAGCGCACGTCCTTTTGCAGCAGCCGGTGGGTGCCGATGAGCAGGTCTACCGAGCCGTCCTCCACCCCGGCCAGCGCCTTTTTCATCTGGGCGGGGGTGCGGAAGCGGCTGACGACCTCAATCTCCACCGGGTATTTGGCAAACCGGGAGCGCGCCGTCAGGTAGTGCTGGCGGGCCAGCACGGTGGTGGGCACCAGGATGGCGGCCTGCTTGCCGTCCAGCACACACTTCATCACCGCCCGCAGGGCCACCTCCGTTTTGCCGTAGCCCACGTCGCCGCACAGCAGCCGGTCCATGGGGCGGGGGGCCTCCATGTCTTTTTTAATCTCCCGGATGGAGCGCAGCTGGTCCTCCGTCTCGTCGTAGGGGAAGTCGTCCTCAAACTCCTGCTGCCAGGGGGAGTCGGAGGCGAAGGGGTAGCCCGGCTGGCGCTGGCGCTGGGCGTAGAGCTGGATGAGGCCCTTTGCCAGGTCCTTCACCGCCTTGCGGGTGCGGGTCTTGGCCTTTTCCCAATCCGTGCCCCCCAGCTTGGACAGCTTTTTGGTCTCCGGGTCGTCCCCCGAGCCGATATATTTGGCGATGGCGTCCAGCTGGGTGGCGGGGAGGTAGAGCACGTCCGCCCCGGCGTAGGCAAGCTTCACGTAGTCCTTGTCCACCCCGTCCACCGTCATCTTCACCATGCCCACAAACCGGCCGATGCCGTGGTGCTCGTGGACGATGAGGTCCCCGGGGGATAAGTCTGTAAAGGAATCTACCTTCCGGCGGTCTGCGGCGTGTTTGAGGCGCTTGCCCTTGCGGCGGGGTTCGTTTCCACCCTCGGTGAGCACCGTGCAGGGACAGCCGATGTAGTCAAACCCCGCCGACAGCCCCCCCACGGCGATGGTGATCCCGCCGGGCTGGGGCAGGTCGTGGAGCTGGAAATCCACCGCGGAGCGGATTTTCCGTTCTCGGAGCAGGGATTGGAGGTTGAGCGCCCGCTGCTCGCTGCCCACCAGCACCACCGCGGCGGCGCCGGCGCTTTGCAGCTGGGTGAGGTCGGCCGCCGCCGCGTCCAGGCTGGCCCCGAAGGAGGAGAGCTGGCGGCCCTGGGCGGTGAGGACGTCTTTTGGGGGCAGGGGGGAGGCGGAGGTGGTGAAGGAGTCCAGGAAGCACAGGGCGTGGTCGGACAGCACAGCCATAAGGTCGTCCATCCCGGCCGCGAATACGGCGTGTTTGCCGTCTACGGCCCCGTTTTCCAGCAGGGTTTTCACGTCCTCATTCAGCTGCCACAGCCAGTTTTTGCCCCGCTCCGCCACCCGGCTGGACTCGGACAGGCACACGACGGCGTCCGGGGGCAGGTGGTGTGCGGCGGTGGCCAAGGCTTCATACCGGGCGGGAAGCTGCCGGTCGTTCAGGCGCGTCCAGTTTTCGGTGTCATCCCTGACGGGGAGAAGCTCGCTCACGGGGAGGAACACCGCTTTGTCCAGCCGCCCCGCCCGCCGCTGGGAGGACACATCGAAGGGGCCCATGGAGTCCACGTCCCGGTCCCAGAACTCGATGCGCACCGGGTCGTCCGCGCCGGGTGAGAACACGTCTAGGATGCCGCCCCGCAGGGCGAACTGGCCCACCCCCTCTACCTGCTGGCACCGGGTGTAGCCCAGGGCGGCCAGGCGGTCGGTCAATTCGTCCAGGTCATAGCTTCCCTTGGCGTCCACCTCCACCAGGTGGGCGGCCAGCTCCCCGGGGGGGAGGGTGCGCTGGAGCAGCCCCTCGATGGTGGCGGCGATGAGCCTGGCCCTGCCCTGGGCCATGGCATGGAAGGCGGCCAGCCGCTGGTGCTCCCATTGGCGGGAGGCCACCGCGCCGTCGTGGAATAAAAACTCCCGCGCCCCGATTATGGTGGCGCCCTCCCCCGTCAGGGCGGTGACGTCGGCGCACAGCCGGGCGCACTCCCCCTCGTCGGCGCACACCAGTACCACGGGACAGCCCAGCCGCTCCAAAAGGCCCGCCGCGAAGTGGGCCCGGTGGACGGGGGACAGCCCCGCCACCTCCACCGGGGAGCGGCCCGATTCCAGATCCGCCGCCAGCCGGGCGAACTCGGGCACCGTATTCAAGATGTTCAAAAGCTGTTTCATGGCAACCTCAATTGAATTGGTTCATGGCCTTCTGCGGCCCGTCCCGCAAAAAGCACTCCACCGCGTCGGCGGCCCGCTTCACCGCCTGGTCCATCACCTTTTTGTCCTCACCCTGGAGTTTGCCCAGCACCCAGTCGGCCATGTCGTAGTCCGGATGAGGCTTGCCCCCCACCCCCACCTTCAGCCGGGGGAACTGGTCGGAGCCCAGGTGCTGGATGATACTTTTCAAGCCGTTGTGGCCCCCGGCGGACCCGCCCATCCGCAGCCGCAGCTTGCCCAGGGGCAGGTCCACATCGTCGGAGATGACCAGCACATGGCCGGGGGGCAGCTTGTAAAACCGGGCCGCCTCCCCCACCGCCTCGCCGGACAGGTTCATATAGGTGACCGGCTTCATCACCAGCACGCCCTGGCCGCCAATGGCGGCGGCGGCGGTCAGTGCCTTGAACTTCAGGCGCTGGATGGGGAAGCGCCCCCGCTCCCCCAGCTCGTCCGCCACCAGGAAGCCGGCGTTGTGGCGGGTATTTTCATACTTGTCCCCCGGATTGCCCAGGCCCACCACCAGCCAGGAAACGGGGAGCTTTTTTTGGAAAAACATGTCGAACACCTCCGAACAGGGAAGAACCGCCCCAGGGCAAGGGCCCTGGAGCGGAGCTTGTCTCTATGGGATGGAACGGGGGAGCGGCCGGGCTTTTGCCCTCGCTGCGCTCCATAAATGGGGCCCCCGCAAAGCCGTCCTTTAGGCTTTGTGGGGAGAGGAGGCACAGCGGAGCGGTTGAGCTTTCCCTACAGGGGAAGCGAACAAGCGCAGCTTGTGCCGACGATGTTCACGACGGCTCAGCAGCCGGTTGGCGTTGCGCTTCGCCTGTTCGCGACGGGCGGCTTCGCTGCGGCTCGGGCAAAATCCGCCTGCGCTTTGCGGGGGCCGGGCTTTTGCCCTCGCTGCGCTCCATCCGCCCTGCTCACGACGGCTCAGCAGCCGGTTACTGCCACAGCTTTGACACGGAGATCTCCTGGTAGATGCGCTCGATGGCCTCGGCGAACAGGTGGGCCACGGACAGGTACTTGATCTTGGGGCAGAGCTCATTGATATTGTCCTTGGGCTGGATGGTGTCCAGGAACACCACCTCGTCCAGGGCGGATTCGTTGATGCGCTGGATGGCCGGGCCGGACAGCACGCCGTGGCTGGCGCAGGCGGTGACCGACTTGGCGTGGCCGAGCTCCACCAGGGCCTTGGCCGCGTGGCACAGGGAGCCGCCGGTGTCCACCATGTCGTCCAGCAAAATCACGTTTTTGCCGGTGACGTCGCCGATGATGTTCATCACTTCGGAGGAGTTGGCTTTCTGGCGGCGTTTGTCCACGATGGCCATGGGCATATCCAGCTTCTGGGCAAAGGCCCGGGCCCGCGCCACGCTGCCCACATCGGGGGACACCACCATGGTCTCCTCATGGACGGGGGCGAAGCGGCGGAAAAAGTGGTCTACAAACACGGGGGAACCCAGCAGGTTGTCCACCGGGATATCGAAAAAGCCCTGGATCTGGTTGGCGTGGAGGTCCATGGTGAGCACCCGGTCCGCCCCCGCCCGGGTGATGAGGTTGGCCACCAGTTTGGCGGAGATGGGATCCCGGGGCTTGGTCTTGCGGTCCTGCCGGGCGTAGCCAAAGTAGGGGATGACAGCGGTGATGCGCCCGGCGGAGGCCCGCTTGAGCGCGTCGATCATGATGAGCAGCTCCATCAGGTTGTCGTTTACCGGGGAGCTGGTGGACTGGACCACAAATACGTCGGAGCCGCGAACCGTCTCAAAAATGGACACGAAGTTCTCGCCATCGGAAAAGGCGCCGGTCTCGGCGTTGCCCAAGGGGATGCTCAGCTCCTTGCAGATGTCCCTGGCCAGGGCCTTGCTGGAACTGCCCGCGAAAATCTTCAGATCCTTGCCGTGTGAGATCATGCTTCCCATCTTCCTCTCTTTTGATCGTAATGATTCGTTCTCAACCACATATATCAACTTCCCCAGCCGGGCGGGAAGCAGCCTGCCGTAAAAACATTATATCAGAAACCGGAGTTTTTTGAAGAGATTTTTCACACTTTGGAAAAATTGTCACATTTTCACGAAAGCGGGGGAGAAAAATGGGGGAAAGCGGTGATTATGTCAGCAACCCCGCCCGCAGCTCAGGCGGCGGACAGGGGGAGCCAGCGCTGCAGGCGTCGGGTCTGGTAGAGGTGGACCACCTCCAGGGTGGCGCAGATCTTGTCCGCCATGTTGACCACCAGCGCCTCGCGGCACCGGGGCAGGTGGACGGCCAGGGGGAACATATGGGACACGATGGCGTTTTTCTCCCGGTCGGACAGGTCGGGGCACAGGGCGGCGGCGTTGCGCAGGGCGAACTCCGGGTGGTCCAGGCACTGGTTGCCGGGGTGGGCGGAGCCGTCGGCGGGGTCGTAGAGGTACAAATCATGGAGCAGCCCCGCCCGGGCAGCGGCCCGGTAGTCCCAGCCAAAATACCGGGCCAGCCGGAAGGCTACGTAGGACACGAACAGGGAGTGCTGGTAGCAGGTAATGGAGAAGTGGTGCCGCCACCGCTTCATGGAGCTGACCTCGCCGGTGTCCAGCAAGGCGCCTACGCACTCCAGGAAAGCGGCGGCGTTCAAATCGTGTTTGGACATAGGAAAAGACCCCTTTCTAATATTCTGGGATGAAACGAGTCGGTTTTGGTGTTTTTTGACACTTTGACCCCCTGTGTAAGGGTAGACACCAACATTATAGCAGGTGTACGGCCCGTTGTCAGCAGTCTTGCGCAAATTTTAATTTGTAATATTCGGGAGATTTTTCCCGCTTGACAGGAGAGAGCGGCTGTGCTATGATGACTGTACTAAGACATATAATACAATGAGTACAATTTGTGAAAGGAGGCGGGGCCATGCTCAGCCTGAACTTGCGGGACAGCCGCCCCATCTACGAGCAGGTCCGGGACGGACTGCGCCGGCTCATCATCACGGGGGCCATCCCGCCGGGGGATAAGCTGCCCTCGGTGCGCACCCTGGCGGGGCAGCTGGCCATCAACCCCAACACTATCCAGAGGGCCTATGAGGCCCTGGAGCGGGAGGGCTACGCCTACTCGGTGCCGGGCAAGGGAAGCTTCGCCGCCCTGCCCCAGGACGTGACCGACAAGCGCCGGGTGGAGCTGCTCCGGCAGCTGGACACCATCGTCCAGGAGCTGTTGTACCTGGGGATGGCCTGGGAGGAGATCGCGGCGCGGTGCGCCGCTTTCGGGAAGGAGGAATCGAAATGATCGAAGTGAAAAACGTGGTCAAGAGCTTCGATGGCTTCCACGCCCTGGACGGGCTGACCATGACGGTGCCCCGGGGGGCCATCTACGGGCTGGTGGGGCCCAACGGGGCGGGCAAATCCACCATACTGCGCCACCTCACCGGGGCCTACCGCCAGGACAGCGGGGAAATCACCCTGGAGGGTGCGCCCATCTATGAGAACCCGGCGGTGAAAACCCGCATGGCGGGCATACCCGACGAGCTGTACTACTTCACCTCCGCCTCCACCCGGGACATGATGAAGCTCTACCGGGGGCTCTACCCCTCCTTCGACGCGGACCGCTATGAGAAGCTGAGGGAGGCATTCCCCGCCGTGGACGAAAAGCGGCCCATCCGCCGCCTGTCCAAGGGGATGCAGAAGCAGTCCGCGTTTTGGCTGGCGCTGAGCTGCAGGCCGGACTATCTGCTGCTGGACGAGCCGGTGGACGGCCTCGACCCGGTGATGCGCCGCCAGGTCTGGTCGCTGCTCGTGGGGGACGTGGCCGAGCGGGGGACCACGGTGCTGGTGTCCTCCCACAACCTGCGGGAGCTGGAGGACGTGTGCGACCATGTAGGACTGCTCAGCCGGGGGAAGGTGGCGCTGGAGCGGTCCCTGTCCGACCTCCAGGGGGGCACGGTGAAGCTCCAGATTGCCTTTGCCGATGAAACGCCGCCGGAGCTGCCCCAGGGGGTGCGGGTGGTGCATACCGACCACGTGGGACGGGTGTATACCTACATCGTCCGGGGGAGCGCCGAAGAGGTGGAGGCCCAGTTCAAGCCGTTGGCGCCGCTGTTTATGGAGGCCCTGCCCCTGACGCTGGAGGAGATCTTTATCTATGAAATGGGAGGTGAGGACTATGCGGTCCGGGACATCGCTCTTTAACTGGCCCGTGTTCAAGAAAACCGTACTGCGGTTCTGGCCCGTGTGGGGGGCCTACTCCGCCATCTGGCTGGTGGCCCTGCCCCTCCAGGGGCTGATGATGCTCCAGCTGGAGGCCCAGGCCCGCCCCGGCCTCACGGACGGGTATATGCGGCGGTTTGCCCAGAGTGTGCCGGAGATGGCGCACATGGCCATGGTCCTGGCGCTGGTATTCGGGGTGTTGGCCGCCATGGCGGTGTGCAGCCACCTGTATAACGCCCGCTCGGCCAATTTCTTCGGCTCCCTGCCCGTGCGGCGGGAGGGGCTGTTTGCCACCCACTACCTGGCGGGGCTGGCCTTCCTCGTCGTGCCCAACGCGGCCATTTTCCTGCTCACCCTGCTTATCGAGGCCATCGGCGGGACGGTGCTGCTGCCGGGGCTGGGGTTCTGGCTGGCCGTTGCCTGCGGGGAATGCTTCTTCTTCTATTCCCTGGCGGTGTTCTGCGGCATGTTCACCGGCCACATCCTGGCCCTGCCCGCCTTTTACGGCATTTTCAACGTGCTAACCTGGGCGCTGTGCGTGCTGGCCAGCGCGGTGTTCCACCGCTTCTACTACGGCTTCAACGGCTTTGGGCCCTGGATGCAGACCCTGATTGAATGGCTCACGCCGGTGATGAAGCTGGGTTCCGGCGTGGGGGGATGGTATGCCGACGGGCTGTTCCAAACCCGCGGGCTGGACAGCGTGGCGGCGTATGCGGCGGCGGCGCTGCTGCTGGCCGGGGCCTCCTTCCTCCTCTACCGCGCCCGACGGCTGGAGAGCGCGGGGGATGTGGTTTCGGTCAGATGTATGCGTCCGGTGTTCCAGTACGGCGTGGCCTTCTGCGCCGGGCTGACCTTCGGCATGGCCACCACCAGCTTTTTGGGCGGGCAGGAGCCCACCCTGATGGCCTCCATCTTGGTGTGGGGCGTCGTCGGCTACTTCGCGGCCCGGATGCTGCTGGACAAATCCTTCCGGGTGCTGCGCTACTGGAAGGGGGCGGCGGCGGTGGCCGGGGTGTTTACCGCCCTGTTCCTGGTGGTGGGCTTCGACCTGACCGGGTTTGAGACCAGGGTGCCCGACCCGGACCAGGTGGACTATGTGGAGCTCGAGGGGGCCAACCTGTGCTCCCTTGCCGACGGCGGGGACTACCTCCGGGCGGAGGAGGGCGGGCCGGAATTTGTGAAGTACGCCGTCCTCCTCCACCAGGCGGCGGTGGACCAGCGGGGGACGCACCCGGGCGGAACCGCCAGCGAGACAAACCTGTGCCTGACCTACCATATGAAGGACGGTTCCACCCTGTCCCGGTGGTATTACCCCGTATACGTGGCCCCCGGGGAGGCGGACCGGGAGGGTACCGCCGCCTGGGCCATCCGGCAGATCTACGGCGACCGGGAGCTGTACTGGAGAGCCTACGGCTTTGAGGAGGCCGAGCGGCGGATGGCCGAGGAGGGCTGGCGCTTGCGGGAGGTGAGCTATGAGAACGACGGCCACGACCCGGGGACGGACCAGACCGTGTACTACGGCGGGGCGGAGGCCATGGCGCTGTATGAGGCGGTGAAGGAGGACTTCCAGGCGGGCCGCATCGGCGTGCGCCGGGTGGAGGACTGGGACAAGTATGTGCAGGGCCGGCGCAACCTGAACTTCCAGTTCAGCAACGATGTGAACGCCAACTTCTGGATCGAAATCCGGGTGCAGGATACCGCGTCCAGCACGCTGGCGGTGCTGGCACAGCTGGGGGAGGGCAGCGCCCCGGCCCCGTGAAGACGCCGGGCATGGAGCCCAGCCCATAAAATTTCGAGGAACCGCCGCCCCGCAGGGTATTTGCAGGGCGGCGGTTTTGTGGTACAATGGGGAAAATCTGCTTAGGAGGGCCCGTCATGCCAGGGAAAGAGGAGTTTATCGAAATCTATACCCAGCACATCCACAGGGAGGGCAGCGCCGAACTGCTAGACTACCTGGAGAATAAGTGCGACTTTTTCACCGCCCCCGCCTCCGCGCGCTACCACGGGTCCTACGCCGGGGGGTTGTGCGACCACAGCGTCAACGTGTTCCGCTGCCTGGAGTCCTACCTGGCCCGGGAGCGGGTGAGGGAGCTGTACCAGGTGGAGTACCCCATGGAGTCGGCGGCCATCGCCGCGCTGCTCCACGACCTTTGCAAGATCGGGTGCTATAAGGCGGGCACCCGCAACGTGAAGGACGACGCTACGGGGAAGTGGGAGAAGGTGCCCACCTTCTACTACGAGGACAAGCTGCCCTACGGCCACGGGGAAAAGTCGGTGTACATCATCTCGGGGTTCATGCGCCTTACCCGGGAGGAGGCCATGGCCATCCGCTGGCACATGGGCTTTTCCGGCCCGGAGGACAATAAGCTGGTGGGCCAGGCCCTCCAGCAGTACCCGCTGGCCTTCGCCCTGGCCACCGCCGACATGGAGGCGTCCTATTTCCTGGAAAAGGGATAGGAGGGCGCCCCGCGCCCCGGAGGGAAAACGCAGGCGGCCCCCGCCCTCTTGGGCGGGGGCCGCTTATGTAATGGGCTTACTTCTGGAGCTTGGCGAAGGCGTTGGTGTTCATGACCACGGCGAACTCGCCCGGCTCGTCCTGGCCGGTGTAGCCCTTCTGGAACTTCAGGGTGCCCTGGGCCGCCTCCAGCTCGTAGATGGGGGAATAGTCGCTGGAGTGCTCAGTGGGCTTGGCCCCCCACGCCTCCACGTCCTCCCAGGTGAGGCTGTGGTAGTCCGCGCCGTTGTAGGTGAGCTTGATGTTCTCGCCGGCGTCCTTGCGCAGGCTGACCCGGTACACCACGCCCTCGGTGCGGGACTGCTTCTCCTCGGCGGAGAAATCCACGTAGTCGCCCTTGATGTTCTTCTGGAAGGGGACATAGACGGAGACCCAGAACTCGTGGCCGGAGCCCTCCTCCGTCTTGATGCGGAAGTGGCAGGCCACGTACTTGGCGTCCTCGTAGATCTCGTTCTGGGAGCCGGTGAAGTCCACCTGCCAGCCCCAGCCGGCCATATCGCCCGTGGTGGTCTGGCCCAGGGCGATGGTGTGGTCGTTCACGGTGACCTCCATGGGCATGTCGGGCCCGGAGGCGCAGGAGGCCAGGCTCAGCGCCAGGGCCAGCGCCAAGGCCAGCGTGGAAACTCGCTTGAAGATGTTCATATCCTTTTCTCGCTCCTCATTTCTTGTTTTGGGCGCAAGCGCTCGCTCCTTGTTTCGGCGCAGAGAGGGGAAAAATAACCCCCGGCGGGACATTTCCCGCCGGGGATGGGCTGATTTAAGAAAGTCTTAATAAACGCCGTCCAGAATCTCAATGGCCTGGGCGACGGCGTGCTCGTCGCAGCTGCCCAGCAGCCGGGCCCCCCAGTCCCGCACCTCCCGGGCGCAGTTGGCCGGGGCGAAGGGGATGGCCGCCAGCGCCAGCATGGGGATGTCGTTCTGGTTGTCCCCCATGCAGTAGAGGTTTTGGGGCGCTATGCCCAGCAGCCGGGCCACCCTGTCCACCATGGCCCCCTTATTGCAGCCCTTGGCGGTCATCTCCAGCAGATAGCGGTTGGAGAAGATGGCCTCGCACCGGTCCCCCCAGAGGGAGAGGAGGCGGGCCTGCACCCGGCGGAGATAGGGCTCGTCCTGCTGGAGGATCACCTTGCTCCAGGGGGTGGGCATCTCGCCGATGGGGGCGAGGACCTGCGCGCCCCCCACCCGGGACAGGTGCTCCCGGGTCACGGCGTTGGGATTGTGGACGTAGATATCCTCGCCGTGGTACGCCTCAAAGCCCAGGTCGGGGAACTCCCGGCACAGCTGGGCCAGCCAGGCCGGGGCGTCCCCATCCAGGCGGGTGTCCGCGAGGTAGCGGTCCTCGGCGTAGTCGTAGATGGCCGCGCCGTTGGACAGCACCACAGGGGCGTTGAGGGGGATATCCTCCTTTTCAATCTGGGGGGTGAAGGTGCGGTGGGCCCGGCCGGTGGCCACGGAGAACCGCCCGCCCCGCTCCATAAAGTAGCGGATGGCCGTCCGGTTCTCGGGGGAGACGGTGTGGCTGCTGTTATATAAGGTGTCGTCGTAGTCCGCGAAGAAGAGCACGCCGTCGAATTTGCCCACATGAATCAGTCCTTATTTCAAATCTTCCCCATCAAAGTACCGTTTGAGGGGTGTAGAATACAAAATCCAAGCTACCAAGCCGGTGAGCACGATCTCCGCCCCCATATAGCTGCCGTTGTAGAGGATGGAGTACACAGGGCCGGTCCAGCCGTATTCGTTGGGCCACAGGGCGTCCCAGATCCACCAGCCGGTGATGAAATGGCAGGCCAGCCGCAACAGAAAAGTGACCACGATGCCCAGCACCAGGCCCAGGCGGGGGCCCTTCGCTTTGCCCCTGAACATTCCGGCCAGGCCGATGAGGGTATAGGGTATGACGTAATCCAGCAGAACGATGCCCGCCGCCATGAGGGCGGAGGTAGCATACTGCACGTTATTCAGGCCCAGCACCAATTGAAGCAGGCTATAGGCCGCAGCGGCGATGAGCCCCCGGCCCACGCCGTACCGCCAGGAGATGAGCACCAAGGGCAGCATGGAGCAGATGGTCAGGCCGCCCCCCAGGGGAAAGTCGATTTTGGGGAATTCGCTGAGCATGGTGCCGATGGCGATCATGATGGCGCTCTCCATCAGCCAGCGCACCGTGTTGTGGGATTTACTGTTTGACATTGTCGTTTCCTCCTTAAAATAAGTATACCGCAATGCAAACGGTGCAATGCGGTAAGCGAGAGAAACGACAACGGCCCATATCGTCGAATTCACTTCCTACGCCGGCATTACCCGGATCAGGTACGAGGGACCGGGAGGGCCTTATCCTCCACATCACAGCCGGAAATGCTTCCAGCGCCCCTGTGATATTCCATTCACTTTGCGGCATTGCTATTGTAAACTGCCGGGGCGGCGCTGTCAAGAGGGCTAGGCAAAAGGACGAAAAAAGCGGGAAAAATTTGGCGCTTTCGCCAGGGGCACCATAAAATGTGCCACGGTCCCCCAAATGGCCCGAAAAGACAACAAGATATGCCCCGGTAAAACGGACGGTCCAGTCCGCGCCGGAAATTCGGGACTTGACGGGAGGGACAAAATGGTGTAGGATGGGCCTGTAACCATTTTGTAACTCTTTTCGGATTTTTTGTAACTTGCCGGAAACCAGGGGAAGGCTGGCAAGGTCCGCAGGGTGCCAAGGCGCGTTGAACCGGAGCTTCCCCAGACCAACAGGAGGGACATCCGTGAAGCAGACCGAGAGAGAGCATGAGAGTGTGGAGAAGACAGTAAGGGGGGCCGGCCAAGCCGGCTCGGACAAAAGAGAAGGGGGCGGGGCCGCCAGGCCCCAGTCCTGGAGGCAATATATCGAGCAGGCCGAGGCCGCCGAGAAGCAGGCCGAGCGGGAGGCCGCCCGCGCCCGGGCCGCCCAGGTTCGGAAGGAGAAGCATTCCGCCGCCGCCCTGAAGGGGAGGGCCAAGGGTGCGCTGGACAACGCCAAGGCTGCCCTGGGCGGCGTGAAGGACGCGCTGGACGGGGCTAAGGAGGCGGTGGACGGAGCCAGGGCCGCGTTCAACCGGGCCAGGTCTGTGGGGAAGCGGGTGAGACGGGGCCCGGCCAGGGAAAAGCAGGCCGGGGAAAAGCGTCCCTCCCTTCCCGTCCAGGCGCTGGCTGTGGCGGAGGAAAAGAAGGGCCGCACCCAGGCCCCCGCTAGGCTGGGCCGTGTGGCCCAGGCCGCGGCCAGGGTTCGCAGCGTGGTGGACCGCCACCCGGTGTCCCCGTTGCTGTATGTGACGCTGCTGGCGGTGGTCATCGGCATCGGCGCTTTCAACGGCAGCTATATCCGGGCCTATGCCATGAACGTGAACGGCCAGGAGGTGGGCGTGGTGTCCAGCCCCGACGAGAAGGACGCCATTGTCAGCAACATTGAGTCCCGGGCCTCCGACATCCTGGGGGAGCAGTTTGCCTATGACGCGGAGATCTCCATGACCCCGGTTTACGTGTCACCCGACGAGCTCAGCGACACCGCACAGATTGAGGACGCCCTGTTCGATGGCGTGGGCGCGCTGGTCACCGCCTACGGAATGCGGGTGGACGGCCAGGAGCTGGGCTACGCCCCCACCAAGGACGCGCTGTACCAGCTGCTGGACGAGGTGGCCCAGCCTTACCTCACCGAGAACACCATCCGCTATGATTTTGTGGAGGATGTGGAGGTCTACCCCATCGAGCTGCCGTCCAACACCCAATATGATGTGGAGTCCATTCGCACCACCCTGGGCCAGCTGCGGGTGGAGCAGTCCACCTACGAGGTGAAGAAAGGCGACACCTTCAACGCTATCGCCTACTCCCTGGACATGTGGCCCAACGAGCTGTCCGTCCTTAATCCCGATGTGCTGGTGGATAAAATCTGGGTGGGCCAGGAGCTGGTCATCCAGCAGGCGGTGCCCTTCCTGTCGGTGGAGAACACCACCGAGGAGACCTATGAACAGGAGATCCCCAGCCCGGTGGAGTATATCGAGACCGCCGAGCTCTATGTGGGCGACACCAAGGTAAAAGAGCAGGGTGAGGACGGCGTGGAACGGGTCAACGCCCACGTCACCTATATCAACGGCGTGGAGCAGGGCCGGAATATCCTCTCCGCCGAGACCCTGAAGGAGCCCACCACCACCTATGCCTACACCGGCACCACCCCCCGGCCTGTCACCGCCTCCAACGGCTACTTCATCTGGCCGGTGCGGGGGCCCATCACCTCCAACTTCGGCGGGCGCAACCTGTGGGGCAGCTATGACTTCCACCTGGGGTTGGACATCGCCTGCCGCACCGGCACCGCCATCAAGGCGGCCGACGGCGGCACCGTCATCAAGTCCGGCTGGAGCGGCAGCTACGGCAAGCTGGTGGCCATTCGCCACGACAACGGCTACGTCACCTATTATGCCCACAACTCCCAGCTGCTGGTGAGCGTGGGGCAGAAGGTGTACCAGGGGCAGATTATCGCCCGCTCCGGCGCCACCGGCAACGTCAGCGGCCCCCACTGCCACTTCGAGGTGCGTATCAACGGCACCAGTGTCAATCCCCGCAACTATCTCAGATAATCGGATTTGGATTTCGCCCCCGGTACTAGCCGGGGGCGAAATTTTTCAACAAACGCGAACAAATTTGCGAAAAAGACTTGACAAAGGCGAACGAATATACTATTATAATAAATAGTAAAACAAACGGATGAAGAAACAACTGTTTCAAAAGCAAAAAGGGACCGGTTTATGGGACTCAGATCCCGCTATGATGGAGCCGTACCAAATGAGGAGGCTTTGGCTATGAACACTGCGTACAATACCTTGACCACATGGAGCGGCGGCGCCATGGCCGCCGGGTTCGGCGGGTCGGCGGGGGATATCTGCCAGACGGCCGTGGTGCGGCAGTCCGGGCGCGCCCGGGGCGGGGATAACGTGATCGACCTGACGGCCTGGAGGGCGGCCAACCTGGAGGCATGCGGGGAGGAGAGCGCGGACGGGACGGCGGCGGAGGAGCTGAGCATGCCCGCGCCCCGGCCCAGGAAGAGCCGCCGGGCGGCGTTTTGGGCGGAGCTGGCGTCCACCGTGAGCGTGGCCGCCGCGGCGCTGGCTATCATTTTGCGGGTGGCCGTATTCTGAGAGGGAAAAGGGGACTGACGGGGTCAGTCCCCTTTTTTGCAGATATGGGGGATTTCCGGGACGGTTTCCAGGGGATTGAAATTGACGGGGAGGGGAGGTTGTGTTATAATATTCACAATCAGCCCATGGCGTACCGCCCTGCGGGTGCGCTGATATCCATAGGAAAGAGGAGAAGCTATGTATCGGATCGTAAAAAAACGGGTGCTCAATCCCACCGTGTCCCTGATGGAGATCAAGGCCCCCGCCGTGGCCCGCAAGGCCGAGCCCGGCCAGTTCATTATCCTCCGGGTGGACGGAGAGGGGGAACGCATTCCCCTGACCATCGCCGATTTTGACCGGGAGGCCGGCACCGTTACCATCATCTACCAGGTGGTGGGGGCCACCACCGAAAAGCTCAACCACAAGGAGGAGGGGGATTCCCTCCAGGATTTCGTGGGCCCCCTGGGCCGGGCCACCGAGACCGAGGGCCTGAAGCGGGTGGCCGTGGTGGGGGGCGGCGTGGGCACCGCCATCGCCTACCCCGTGGCCAAGAAGCTCCACGACGTGGGCTGCCACGTGGACCTCATCGTGGGCTTCCGCAACAAGGATCTGGTGATTCTGGAGGATGAGTTCCGCGCCGCCTCCACCAGCCTCATCATCGGAACCGATGACGGCTCCTACGGCAAAAAGGCGCTGGTCACCGATTTGCTGAAGGAGCAGATCGAGACGGGGGCCCAGTACGACCGGGTGATCGCCATCGGCCCCGTCATCATGATGAAGTTTGTGTGCCAGCTCACCAAGGAGTATAATATCCCCACCGTGGTGTCTATGAACCCCATCATGATCGACGGCACCGGCATGTGCGGCGGTTGCCGCCTGTCCGTGGGGGGCGAGACCAAGTTCGCCTGCGTGGACGGCCCGGAGTTCGACGGCCACAAGGTGGACTTCGATGAGGCCATGGCCCGGGGCGCCATGTACAAGGATTTTGAGCGCCACGCCTATGAAGAGGCGTGCAACCTGTTCAAGCAGGAGGTAAAGTGATATGCCTAACATGAGACCCGATAAGAACCCCATGCCCCACCAGGACCCCCAGGTGCGGGCGGGCAACTTCAGCGAAGTGGCCCTGGGCTACACCCGGGAGCAGGCCATGGACGAGGCTGCCCGGTGCCTGAGCTGCAAAAATATGCCCTGTGTGGCCGGGTGCCCGGTGAAAATCCACATCCCCGAGTTTATCGCCAAGGTGGCGGAGGGCGACTTTGAGGGGGCGTACCAGATCATCGCCAAGGACTCCGCCCTGCCCGCCGTGTGCGGCCGGGTCTGCCCCCAGGAGAGCCAGTGCGAGGCCAAGTGCGTCCGGGGCATCAAAAATGATCCGGTGGGCATCGGCCGGCTGGAACGGTTCGTGGCCGACTGGCACAACGCCAATGCCACCGAAAAGCCGGTGCGCCCCGCCCCCAACGGCCACAAGGTGGCGGTGATCGGCTCCGGCCCGGCAGGGCTGACCTGTGCGGGAGACCTGGCCAAGAAGGGCTATGAGGTCACCGTGTTCGAGGCCCTCCACCTGGCGGGGGGCGTGCTGGTGTACGGCATCCCCGAGTTCCGCCTGCCCAAGTCCATCGTGCAGAAGGAAGTGGACACGCTCAAGGAGCTGGGGGTGAAGGTGGAGACCAACATGGTCATCGGACGCTGCATCACCATTGACGAGCTGAAGGAGGAGCTGGGCTTTGAGGCGGTGTTCATCGGCTCCGGTGCGGGCCTGCCCAAGTTCATGAACATACCCGGTGAAAATTTGAAGGGCGTCTACTCCGCAAACGAGTTCCTCACCCGCATCAACCTGATGAAGGCCTACAAGGACGGCGCGGACACCCCCATCCAGCACTCCGCCAAGGTGGCGGTGGTAGGCGGTGGCAACGTGGCCATGGACGCCGCCCGGTGCGCCAAGCGGCTGGGGGCCGAGGTGTACATCGTCTACCGCCGCTCCGAGGCCGAGCTGCCCGCCCGGGCCGAGGAGGTGGAGCACGCCAAGGAGGAGGGCATCATCTTCAAGACCCTCACCAACCCCACCGAGATCCTGGGCTACCACAACCCGGACGACCCCAGGGATCCCCGGAACGGCTCCGTGTCCGGCATCCGCTGCGTGGAGATGGAGCTGGGCGAGCCGGACGCCTCCGGACGCCGCCGCCCCATCGTCAAGGAGGGCAGCCAGTTCGACATCGGGCTGGACTGCGTGATTATGGCCCTGGGCACCAGCCCAAACCCCCTCATCAAGTCCACCACCCAGGGGTTGGACACCGAGAAGTGGGGCGGTATCATCGCCGATGAGAACGGCCTGACCAGCCGGGAGAACGTGTACGCCGGGGGCGACGCGGTGACGGGGGCCGCCACCGTCATCCTGGCCATGGGCGCGGGCAAGACCGCCGCCCGCGCCATTGACGAGGCCCTTTCCAAATAGGAAAAGCTGTGATATAATGACTGCCGGGGCGAAAGCCCTGGCAGTTTTTTTGAGGTGAGGCATCATGGCCAAGATGACCATAAGCCGCCAGCTGAGTGAGCTGGAGCCGGACAAGAAGTTGGTTCATTATGTCCAAAATGGGGCGGTGATTGGCTATGCCCGCCAAACCAACGGCTTTGCCATGGAGGATATTGAGGTTTTCCGGGACGGCGCGCCAAACCTCAGCCTGCGGGAGACAGACCGCTGGTTTTGGGTCTGCTGGCGATGGCTGCTGTGGTTTTCCCTGCTTGTGCAGATGTTCTTTTCCACGCGGTACAAGGTTTTTGAGGGAGAGGAGATGGTGGGCGGATCTTTGGAGCGTCGCACCAGGCCCGCCATGACCTTCCGCATCCACCAGGACGAGTACCGCTTGTTCTTTCACGCCGGAAATCGGTTCTCCCTGACCAAAAACGGCGTGCAGACCGCCCTGTACGCCAAGCGCCCGGAGGGCTCCGCGCACCGCGCCGCGCCTGACTGGCCGGCCCATACCTACGATGTCCTCTATGAGACGGGAGAACAGGCAGATGTGGTCCGGCTGTTCTGCCTGTTCATTGACAAAAGATTTTTCCTCCATTACAATTACGGCGGACGCTCCCACCAGAAATACATTGTAATCCATGACCCGTATTCCCACCATGCGCTGTGGCAGCCCAAAGAATAGGAGGCGGAAGAACTCCGATGAACATACGAACCGCAGGGCCGGGCGACCTTCCCGCCCTTTCCCGCCTGGACCGCCACATCGCCCCCCAGGAGCTGGAAACCAGCGTCCGGCTGGGCCGGGTGTACGCGGCGGAGGAGCGGGGCAGGCTGGCGGGCTGGCTGCGCTGGAACCTGTTCTGGGACAACACCCCCTTTATGAACCTGCTCTTTGTGCTGGACGGGAGCCGGGGGCGCGGCCTGGGGCGGGCGCTGGCGGGACACTGGGAGGCGGAGATGCGGCAGGCGGGCTATGAGACCGTCATGACCTCCACCCAGTCTCGCGAATGCGCCCAGCATTTTTATGAGAGGCTGGGCTATGAGGCCGTGGGCGGGTTTCTGCCCCCCGGCGAGGGGTATGAGCTGATGTTCGTTAAAAACCTGTGAGGGAGGGGCGGGCTTCATGATTATCTGGCTCAACGGCGCCTTCGGCGCGGGCAAAACCCAGACCGCCTATGAGCTCAGCCGCCGCCTGCCCGGCTCCTATGTTTACGACCCGGAGAACGCCGGATTTTTCATCCGGGACAACCTGCCCCCCGGGCTGGGGCTGGACGATTTCCAGGAATTCCCCATGTGGCGGGCCTTCAACCTGGACATGCTGGACTACGCCGCCTCCCGGTACGGCGGGCACATCATTGTGCCCATGACCGTCACCAGCCGGGACTATTATGAGGAACTGGTGGGCGCTCTGGCAAAAAAGCACCAGGTGCGGCATTTCATCCTCTGGGCGGGGGAGGACACCCTGAAAAAACGCCTGGCCTCCCGGCTGGAGCGGCCCGGCTCCTGGGGGTATCGACAGATCGGGCGGTGCCTGGACGCCTTTACAACCCAGGTTACGGAGGAAAAGGTGGACACGGACGGTCTGGACATCCGGCAGGCGGCGGAAAAAGTGGGGGCGCTGTGCGGACTTGCGCTGCCGGAGGATAAACGGGGGCCAGCGCGCCGCAGGCTTGACCGTTTGGCCACCCAGCTCAGGCATATTCGCTGAACGGAGGGAGACATATGATCCAAGCGGTGATTTTTGACCTGGACGGCCTGCTGGTGGAGACGGAGACCATCTGCTACCAGATTTTGAAGGAGATCCTGGCCCGGTTCGGCCGCCCCTTTGCGCTGGAGGAGTACACCCGCAGCTTCAGCGGCAAGCCGGAGACCGTCAACGCCGCCCATCTGGTGGAGGCGTACAAGCTCCCCTTCCCGGCGGAGGAGGCGCTGGAGCGCATCCTCCGCCGGGAAGAGGAGCTCCACGCCGAGGGGGTTCCGCTGAAGGCCGGGGCCGGGGAGCTGCTGTCCTATCTGCGGCAGAGGGGCTATGGGACTGCCGTGGCCTCGTCCAGCACCAGGGACCGGGCGCTGAACCTGCTGGACCGGCACGGCGTTACGGAATATTTCCACCAGTTTGTGTTCGCGGGCGAGGTGGAGCAGGGTAAGCCCGCCCCGGATGTGTTTTTAAAGGCGTGCGAAAAGCTGGGCCGGGCACCGGGGGACTGCCTGGTGCTGGAGGACAGTGGGGCGGGCATACAGGCCGCCCACGCCGCCGGGATTCCGGTAATCTGCGTGCCCGACCTGAAAACGCCGGAGAGGCGGTTTTTGGATATGACGGCGGCGGTGTGCCCCTCCCTTTGGGAAGTGATCCCGTTTTTGGAGGAAAGGTCCGGGCGGGGATATTACAGGCCCTGCAAGGAGTACGACGAATGAGGAAGAGAAAGGCTGATCCCATGTTTTACGCAATCCTGGCCGCCGCGCTGGTGGTCCTAGACCAAATCGTCAAATACCTGGTGCGCGCCCACATCCCCCTGGGCGGGGCCGTCCCCTTCATACCGTATCTGCTGGAGCTGACCTATGTGCAGAACACCGGGGCGGCCTTCTCCCTGATGCGCCGGCACACGTGGCTGCTCACCCTGATCTCCGCCGCAGTGGTGCTGGCGATGTGCGGGCTCATTTTGAAGGGCTTTTTTAAAAACCGCCTGGGGATGTTCTCCGCCGCCCTGGTGCTGGCGGGGGGGGTGGGCAACCTCATCGACCGGGCGGTGTTCGGCTTTGTCACCGACATGTTCAAGACCACCTTCATAGACTTTGCCGTGTTCAACGTGGCCGACTGCTGCATCACCGTGGGGGTGCCGCTGCTGTTTCTGTATGTGCTGCTGTACGTGGGCAAGGACGAGAAAAAGGAGGACGGGCCCGATGACGCTGCCCAGCTTCCCCCTGACGGTCACTGAGCCGGGGCGGGCGGACGCGGTGCTGTCCGCCGCGCTGGACGGCCTCACCCGGTCCGCCGCCCAGCGGTGGCTGGAGGAGGGGCGGGTCACCCTGGGGGGCAGGGCGCTGAAAAAGAACGCGCGCCTTCAGGCGGGGGACGCCCTGCTCATCACCCCCCCCCAGCCCGAGCCCGTGGACCTGGTCCCCCAGGATATCCCCCTGGACGTGGCCTATGAGGACGGCGACGTGATCGTGGTGAACAAGCCGGTGGGAATGGTGGTCCACCCCGCGCCGGGCCATCCCGACGGCACGCTGGTCAACGCGCTGCTATATCACTGCAAAAACAGCCTTTCCGGCATCAACGGGGTGCTGCGCCCCGGCATTGTCCACCGCATCGACCGGGACACCTCGGGGCTTATCATCGCGGCGAAAAACGACCGGGCCCACCTGGCCCTGGCCGCCCAGATCCAGGACCATTCCCTGTTCCGGCTGTACCACGCCGTGGCGGTGGGCGGCTTCAAGGAAGACAACGGCACGGTGTCCGCGCCCATCGGGCGGCACCGCACAGACCGCAAGCGGATGGCCGTCACCCCCGATGGCCGGGAGGCTGTGACCCACTGGCAGGTGGTTGACGTGCAAAACGGCCACAGCCACATCACCTGCCGCCTGGAGACGGGCCGTACTCACCAGATCCGGGTGCACATGGCCTATCTCGGCCACCCCCTGCTGGGGGACACGGTGTATGGGTCCAAAAAGCCCATGCCGGGGCTGGCGGGGCAGTGCCTCCACGCGGCGCGGCTCACCTTCACCCAACCCACCACCGGGGAGCGGGTGGAGGTGGGGGCCCCCCTGCCGGAATGGTTTGAGTCGGTTTTGAAGCGGTATGGGCTGGAGTAGCGCGGAGGAAGATGGTATGGACTTTAAGGAAGGACTGATTAAATCGCCTTGCCCGGCGAAAAAGTTCCTTGCCGCTGGGCATATTGCCAATTTTCAAACGGCACCTAGTCAGTGTTTCCTTAAAACAAGAAAAATGCTGATGAACGCCCTGAATGTGGCTGCGGCGGGGCTGATGGTGTGGTAGCTGGTGCGGTTTTCTGCCGCGATATTTTGGATCCCGCTGGCCTTCGTGGCGGTTGTCATCGCCGCCAACCGGGCGCTGTGGCGCTGCCCCCACTGCGGCAAATGGCTGGACGGGAGACAATAGGGGGGCAAACCGCCGCAGCGCGGCAAAAGGAGGCGGGCGTGTGAAGCTCCAAAAGGCAAAGCGGGTGATGTGGGGGCTGTTCGGGGCCATGGGGGTGTCCATGATACTGGCTGGGCTGCTGGGCAGTATGCCGCTGGCCCTGCTGTCGGCCATCCTCCTGCTGGCCTTTATCCGCTACAGCTTTTCCCACTGGCGCTGCCCTCACTGCGGCGAATACCTGGGGCGGGTGGGCAAGGGCATCCAGCTGTGCCCCTACTGCCATGAACGGCTGGACAAATAAGAACCTGAATTCGCAGCTGAAATTGCCGCTTGGCCGAGGGATTTTCCGTCAGACAAGGCAAATTTTCACAGGAATCAATGTGTTTGTCTGCTGAAAATTTAACGTGGGCATGGTGGGAAAAGGCCCGGCCAGGCGGTGAATTGAGGTTGTGAATACAGGTTCTAAGCATAACCCCTTCTGTTTCGGGCACACTACCCAAAAACAGAAGGGGTTTTTCCTATGCTCAACCATCGTAAGGCCGCCGTCATCGGCTGCGGCTTTGTGGGTTCTTCCATCGCCTTCAGCCTCATCCAGCGGGGGCTGTTCAGCGAGCTGGTGCTCATCGACGCCAACCAGGACAAGGCCGTGGGCGAAGCCATGGATTTAAGCCACGGGCTGCCCTATATCGCCGCCATGGATGTACACGCTGGGGACTACGACGACCTGAGCGACTGCGCCCTCATCGTGGTCACCGCCGGGGCCAACCAGAAGCCGGGCCAGACCCGGCTGGAGCTCATCGGCCAGAACGTGTCTATCCTGAATTCCATCATCCCACAGATCACCGCCCGGCCCTTTGAGGGCATCCTGCTCATCGTGTCCAACCCGGTGGACGTGCTCACCTATGCTGCCTTCCGCATCTCCGGCTACCCCGCCCACCGGGTGATGGGCTCGGGTACGGTGCTGGACTCGGCGCGCCTGCGCTACCTGCTGGGGGAGCACCTGAAGGTGGACAGCCGATCCATCCACGCCGTCATCGTGGGCGAGCACGGGGACAGCGAGCTGGCCGTTTGGAGCGGGGCCAACGTGTCCGGCGTGCCGCTGGACGACTTCTGCGCCATGCGGGGCCACACCAACCACCGCCAGGCGGAGCAGCGCATCTATGAGGACGTGCGGGACAGCGCCTATGAGATCATCAAGCGCAAGGGCGCAACCTATTACGGCATTGCCATGGCGGTGGCCCGGATCGCCGAGTGCGTCATGAAGGACGAGCGGGCCATCCTGCCCGTGTCGGTGGTGCTGGGGGGCCAGTACGGGCTGCGGGACCTGGCGCTGTCCATCCCGTCCATTGTGGGACGGCGGGGGGTGGAGCAGATTCTGGAGATCCCCCTGGCCGACGGCGAGCGGGAGGCGCTGAACGCCTCCGCCGGGCAGCTCCAGGAGGTCATCAGGGAATTGAACCTGCCGTAGCGGGAAGCGCAGAGCCGTCGTGAGCAGCGCAGATGGACTGGAGCGAGGACAAAAGCCCAAGGAGGGCCAAGGGCCCGGATGGGTTTTGTCCGGGCCGGAAGGAAGCCGCGCGTCGCGAACAGGCGAAGCGTGACAACGGGAAGCGCAGAGCCGTCGTGAGCAGCGCGGATGGACGCGCCCCGGCCCGCAAACCGTACAGGTTGGCATAAAGAAGCCCCCGGCTCACGCCGGGGGCCTTGCTGTTGACTGCGCGGCAGGAGGGTCAGGGCGCGGCGGAGGGCACGGGTTCCAGCTCTGGGTGGAGGATGGTATACGCCTCGGGGGCTTTGTCCACAAACTGGACGCCGTCGTGGGTGTGGGGACCTGTCTTGTCACAGCTGGAGCGGGTGCACAGCAGGCCGGGATTCTCCCGGTATATCCGCACCACCTTGCCATCCAGGTGGAAGTGGTCGTAGGGCACAGCGCAGTCCTCCGCCTGGCAGGGCGCATACGTTCCGCTGGAAGTCCGCACGGGGGACTCTGCCGTCACAGGCTGGATATCCGTGGTCACAGACTGGATATCCACGCAGCCGTCCTCGCTGCAGCCCGCGTTTACGGTGTATTGGCAGCTGTACAAGCAATCCGAGCAGGTGTGGCTGAAGATAAAGTGGTGCTGGCTGGGGTCCGGTGCGCTGTGGTCGCCCTCCACATAGCTGCCCCCTCCAAAGGCGGGGTTGTCGTCCTCCCCCGCCCGCGCAAAGGTGAAGCTGTGAGGTTCTTCCGTCCGCTTGACGGAGGTGACAAACGCGTCCTCACAATCAAAGCACCATTCGAGGAAGACTTGGATTTTTGTATGGGCAGCTTCCGTGGCGGATCGGAAGGAGTAGGCGACCCCCGCGTCCCTGTAGTGCAGGTGGGGACAGGAGGAGTGTTCCGGAGAGCTTGCGGGTTCGCCGTTGAATTCCTCCCCATCAATGCGGCAGAGGAGGTCAGCTATCCTATCGGATGCCTCGTCGGGCAGCGGCGTATCGGTGATTTTCACCCGGATGCCAGCGGGGCCGGACGGTTTGCCGGCGCTGTCTGTGGGCGACGGGGCGGGGGTGGGCTTCGCGGGGCCGGCGGCAAGGGCGACGGTAACGGCCAGCACCAGCGCCAGGGATAAAACCGCGCCTAAAATGGTGGTTTTCTTGAATTTCATAACGGATAGAATCCTTTCCTCGGTCAGTTTCCGACCGAACGTGTGAGAGAAGGGGGCACCTTCCCCCTGGGTGGCAAGGGAAACCAGGGCACGGGCGTAGTCCGCCCGCCTGTCCGCCCCCAGCCGGTTCACCGCCGCCCGGTCGCAGGCCAGCTCGATATCCCGCCGCAAAAGCCGGGACATGAGCCACACCGCCGGGTTCCACCAGTGGACGGCGAGGGCCAGCGCCATGGCGTAGTGCCACAGGTTGTCCCGCCGGGCGGCGTGCACCCCCTCGTGGGCCAGCACGCAGTCCAGCTCCACCCCGGAGAGGCCGGGGGGAAGCACCACTGTGGGCTTTACCGCGCCGAAGGTGAGGGGCGCGCCGTCCACCACGCCCTCCCGCAGGCGGGCGCACTTGGGCAGGGGGAAATAGCGGGGGTCGGGCCGGGGGATGGGGATGGCGCATTCCACCGCCCGGCGGGTACGCCGCCAACTGAGGATATAGCGCAGGGCCAGCGCCAGCCCCCCCGCCAGCCAGACGGCGGCAAGAACCATTTCCCAGGGAAAGGCCGGGGCGGCGGGCTGGGGGGCGGGAGCTGGGGCGGCAGGGACGGTTTGGACAGGGCTGGATACCTGCGGCGTTTGGGCAGGCTGGGGCGCGGGCCCGGCCAGCAGCCCCCAGAGGGAAAGGGCGCTCCCGGGGGCGGCGGGGGCGAGCAGGCGGAGCAGGCAAAGGGCCCACAGCACCAGCCGGGCCTCGGGGATGAGGCGGTGGGCCAAAATCCGGCGCAAAAGAGCGGCGGTCAAAATCAGCGCCGTGCCATACAGGGCGTTTTGCAGCAGCTGGGCCATATGCTCACCTCGTTTCCAGCGTTTCAATCAAGGCCCGGAGCTGGGCTGCCTGGGCCGGGGTGAGATCCTTTTCGGCGAGGAAGGCGGAGAGGAACTGGGCTTTGGAGCCGCCGAACAGCCGGGCGATGAGGCTGTCCGTCTCCTGACGCTGGACCTCCCGGCGGGTGATGAGCGGCGTGCAGACAAAGCCGGGGTCGGACCGGGCCACAGCCCCCTTGTCGATGAGCTTTTTGATGACGGTGTAGGTGGTGTTGCGGTTCCAGCCGCAGGACGCCCCCAGCCGCTTGGCCAGCGCGCCCGCGGACAGCGGCCCGTCCGCCCACAGCGGCTCCATCACCTTCAGCTCCGAGTCGTACAGCTTTTCCATGGGTATGACCTCCTTCTGAGCGCCTGTTACAAATCTCTCAAAACGCCATTTGCCGGCGCTTTTCCCGCCGTGCTTTGTTGGGATTTCTTAAAATAAATACAATTATTCCCGCGAAATCCCGCCTCGCCTGACGGGAAATTCCTTCGTCAACTGACATTTTTCGAGATATTAAACAGGCTCTGTGCGCCGGGAAGCGCAAAGTGACTATTGCAATAGTAACCTCAAAAAGATACTATCACAATAGTCACTTAATGTCAAACAAATTTTTAAGCGGGGCTCAACTGATATGGAAGCGGCCGATGAGGCCGTTCAGGGCGCGGGCCTGGCCGGACAGTTCCTTGGACACCGCGGCGCTGCGCTCGGCAGCGGAAGAGTTGGCCTGCACCGCGGCGTTCAGGGTCAGTATGTTGGCCTGCAAGGCGGCGATGTCCTCAATGGTTTTGATGCCGGTCTGGGCGTCGGAGGAAACCTGGTCCGCGCTGGCGTCCACCTGGCCCGCCACCTGGGTGATGTCCCGGATGATGTCTGTGAGGTTGGAGCGGATGGGGTTCAGTCTCTCGGACAGGGTGCTGAAGTCACCGATATACAAATGCTGGTTTTCCTCCACGCCCACAGTGAAATTGCCCCCGGCCATTTGGCCCAGGATGCGGTTCATGTCATCGATGGTCTCACGCAGGGCGCCGCATACCCGGTGGGTGGTCTGGGCAATCATGCCGATCTCATCGGAGCGGCTGTCGAATACCTCCAGCTCCCGGTCGGCGGAGTTGGCGGGCAGGTTCAGATCTCCCAGACGCCCGATGGCCTGCTCCACCGCCATGAGCTCCCGCCCCTCCCGGCGGAGGATGAGTAAGGCGATGAGAATGATGGCGGCGGCTATCATGGCGCACAGCGCCCCCACCAGCACCCGCACGGTGGTCACGAAGCCATAGAGACCTGGGCTGCGTTGCTGCGCACCATAAAGACCTAGCCCCGCTCCATCAGGTACTTATAGACCACCAGCTGGTTGGTGCCGCTTTCGTCCCGGTAGGAGTGGGTGCTGGCCTGGGTTTTGCCGTACGAACGGATGCGTTGGAGGCCTCGTCCTGGTGGTAGAGGTATACGCCTGTGTCCACATTCAAAAACAGATATTCGCTGTTAAAGTGTGTTACTTTACAATTTCGCCCCGGGCCTTCTTCTCCTCAATCTCCCGGAGGGCGTCCTTGTAGGACAGGTTGACCCGGCCCTTCTCATCAATATCGGTGACCTTGACCCAGATCATGTCGCCGATGTTGATAACATCCTCCACCTTGGCAACGCGATGATTGGCCAGCTTGGAGATGTGCACCATGCCGTCCTTGCCGGGGGCCAGCTCCACGAAGGCGCCGAACTGGAGGATGCGCACCACCTTGCCATAGTACAGGGAGCCCACCTCGGGGACAAACACGATGGTGTCGATCATCTTCTTGGCAATCTCGCAGGCCTCGGCGTTGGGGGAGGCGATGTGGATGGTGCCGTCGTCCTCAATGTCGATCTGCGCGCCCGACTCGGCGGTGATCTTCTGGATGACGCTGCCGCCCTTGCCGATGACCTCCCGGATCTTGTCCGGGTCGATCTTCACGGTGATCATCTTGGGGGCGTAGCGGCTGACCTCCGCCCGGGGGGCGGAAATGCAGGGCAGCATGATCTCGTCCAGAATGGCGTACCGGGCGTCCTTGGTGATGTCCAGGGCCTCCTTAATGATGGCGTGGGACAGGCCGTCGTTCTTAATGTCCATCTGGATGGCGGTGATGCCCTTCTTGGTGCCCGCCACCTTAAAGTCCATCTCGCCGTGGAAGTCCTCCACGCCCTGAATGTCGATGAAGGTGGTGAAGCCGCCGTCGTCGTCCTGGATCAGGCCGCAGGAGA
>CAJUQD010000029.1 GCA_910588105.1 uncultured Oscillospiraceae bacterium
CACACCTCCCCCCTCCTCAACAACCGTTCTTTTCCACCTCAGCTTTTCCCTCCGCTCCCCCACAATAGAAAGGCCGCGGCCCTGGTGGCCGCGGCCTTTCTATCTTCCTTTGCCCCTCATCTGTTTTCCAAGCTCAACGCTCCGGCTCCACAGGCGGCCCCATTGGCTGCGACAGATCCCGCCCGCCAAACTCCCCCATGGTTTCCCCCTCAACCAGCAGCTGTACCTGCCCCACCGTGTCCAGGCTGCACAGCGTGGACACAATGGAGTCGATGGCCAGGGCACGCTCCCCCTCCGGCAGCTCCAGCAGCTGCCCGGATAGGTCTGCATAGCATACCCCGTTGTCCACCCAGGCCGAGCGCACCGCCAGCCCGGCGGGCAGCAGGGGCGCCATCCCCTCCTCCTTTGGCCCGGCCAGGAGGGCCTCCAGCACCGCCTTGGCCGGGGCCTTGTCCTCCGTCAGGCGGAATACCCGCAGCTCAAAGCCCAGGGAATTTCCCCCCTCCCTGCGGAAATAGAGGGCGGCGGTCACCTCCACCGGCACCTCCTCCGCACCGGAAAACAGCACATCGCCCGGATAGAGCACATGCCGCTCCCGGTAAGACTGCCCTGCGCCGCTGGCGGTGACCCGCACCCCGTCCACCCCCGGCAGCTGGGCCAGCGTGAGGGTGATACAGTAATCCGCCATGGTCAAATCGACCCCCACCAGCCCGGCGTAGGCGGCAGACAGCTCCACATGGACCACCCGCTGCTCCAATGACCAGCTGAGCACCCGGGTGCCGGGCGGGATGGCGGCGGCCAGCCCCGTTTCCTCCACCGGCGGCCCCGCCAGCAATGCGTCCAGCATGGAGGGCACCGTGGCCTCCCCCTCATAGGGGCAGCTGTCCAGCGCGGCGGTAAGCTGGCGCCCCTGGGTGGGGAACCAGAGCTTCAGCCCCTCGTCCTCCGCCGGGGCGGCGGGGGCGCACCCCCAGCACAGCGCCAGCGCCAGCGCGGCGCACAGCAGCTTGACGGCGGCTCTGCTCATGGCCCCTCCTCCTCTCGCAGCGCGGGGAACTCCGCCTCAAACCGGGTGCCCCGGCCTGCTGGGTTGGGCCCCGCAGTGATATCCCCCCCGTGGAGGCGGGCGGTGTCCCGGGCGATGGAAAGCCCCAGGCCGGTCCCCCCCGCCGCCCGGGAGCGGGCCTTGTCCACCCGGTAAAAGCGGTCAAAAATCTTGGGCAGGTCATCCGGCGGGATTCCCAGGCCGGTGTCTGTGACGGTGAGCGCCACCTTTTCCCCCCGCCGGGACACGCCCACCTCCACCCTGCCCCCGGGCATATTGTACTTGATGGCGTTTTCCACCAGGTTAAAGGCCACCTGGTACAGGTCGTCCTCATTGGCGGCCAGGGCGCAGGCGGGCTCCACGCTGACTTTAAGCTCCACCTGGGCCCGGCGGGCCACAGGGGAGAGCAAGTGGGCCACCTTCTCCGCCACCGCCCCCAGTTCCACCGGCTCCCGCTCCCGCTCCGCCCCGGCGTCCAGCCGGGTGAGGGCCAGCAGGTGCTCGCTGATCCGGGTGAGGCGGTCCGCCTCCTCCCCGATGTCGGCCACGAATTCCCGCACCGTGTCCATATCCACCGAGGGGCTTTGCAAAATGGAGTCGGTGAGCAGCCGGATGGAGGCCAGCGGCGTTTTCAGCTCGTGGGAGGCGTCGGACACAAACCGCCGCCGGGCCTCCTCGGTGGTCTGGAGGCGGTCGGTGAGCTCGTTGAACTCATCGGCCAGCTGGGCCATCTCATCCCTGCCCTGGGACTCTACCCGGTGGCTGTACTCGCCCTCCCGCACGTGGCGGATGGCGGAGAGCAGCCGCACGGTGTTGCGGGTGAGGGTCTTGGACAGCAGCACCACCAGCACCAGCGCCACCAGACAGATGACAATGGAAATGTAGCGCAGGTTGGCCTGGATGGAGCGCAGCACCCCCGCCTGCTCGCCGTCGTACTCGTAGAGGTACACCGCCCCCAGCGTCATGCCGTGATAGAGGATGGGCACCGCCGCGCGGGAGCGGATGGCCCCCTCCCGGTACTCGGATCGGGACACGTCCTGCCCCCGCAGCGCGGCGGCCACCTCCCCCATGAGGGCATAGCCCCCCAGGCGGTTGTCCAGGGTGGAGCTGTCGTAGAGGATGCGGGCCGCGGCGTCTGTGACCAGCACCCGGGTGCCCTGGGCCTCCTCCAGCAGGGCCATGGTCTGCTCCACGCCCTCCCTGGTCAGCGTCTCGGACACCGCCAGGGTGGAGCCGATGACCAGCGCCTGCCGCTTCAGGTTGCTCTCCTTGGAGGTGAACACCATGTTCTCCGCCATCAGGATGGGGTAGGTGTTCATCACAATCAGGATGGCCGCCACCACCAGCAGGTAGGTCAGGGCATATTTGGCCTGGATGCTGCGGAAAAAGGGGACCCGGCTCTCCCGCTCCCTCTGCCTTGCCGCCGTCATGGACCCACCCCTCTTCTCACGTGTTGTTGGCCAGATAATACCCCACGCCCCACTTGGTCAAAATGTGCTCCGGGTTGGCCGGGTCGGGCTCCAGCTTCTCCCGCAGGCGGCGGATGTGCACATCCACGGTGCGGAACTCCCCGATATACTCGTAGCCCCACACCAGGTTGAGCAGGTTCTCCCGGCTGTACACCCGCCCCGGGTTCTGCATCAGCAGGGACATCAGGTCGAACTCCTTGGCGGTGAGCTCCACCTGCTCCCCGTCCCGCCAGGCCGCCCGCTCGCTGAGATCCAGGGTGATGGCCCCCTGGGTGAGCCGGTCCGCCTCCCGCTGCTGCTGGGCGGCGGCGCCCGCCCGGCGCAGCAGCGCCCGGATACGGGCCTTCAGCTCCAAAATGTTGAAGGGCTTGGTGATGTAGTCGTCCGCCCCGCACTCGAAGCCGATGATCTTGTCCGTGTCCTCGCTTTTGGCGGTGAGCATGATGACGGGCACGTTGGAGAACTCCCGGATCTTCATGCACGCCTGGAGCCCGTCGATCTTAGGCATCATCAGGTCTAATATAATAAGGTCGAACTGGCCGGTGCGGGCCTTGTCCACCGCCTCCTCCCCGTCGGAGCCGGTGTCCACCTGGTATCCCTCGTTCTCCAGGTTGAATTTGATCCCCTTCACCATCACCCGCTCGTCGTCAACCACCAGTATTTTGGGCATCTGCATATCCTCCTGTCGTGATCTGGTCCAAAATATCCTCCAAAATCCCCTCGCCGATCCCTTTCACCCGGATCAGATCCTCCGGGCGGAGGTATGGCCCGTTCTCCTCCCGGTCGTCCAGGATGGCCTGGGCGCGGGCCCGGCCGATGCCGGGCAGGGACATCAGCTCCTCCAGTCCCGCGGTGTTGATGTCCACCCGCTCCCCGCCCCGGGCGTATACCGCGGCAGGCCGCTCATGGGCAAGCTGTTGGAAAGGCCCCATTGCTGTGCTTCGCAGCGCGAAGCACAGCACCATAGCGGCTCCAGCCGCTATGGCCGCCGCCAGCGTCTGGCCCAGCTTCATTTTGTCCCTCCAAATTCTGTCCAAACCCGGTTTCTCCCAGTTGCAAGGGTAAAAACTTTCTGATATAATGGTTTTGTAACGCCTGTTCTCTCTGCCGCCCTGGGCGGTATGATACATTATAACATAGATCGCGGGAGATTCCTATGAAAAAATATCGTTTTCTTTCCCTGCTTCTGGCGGCGCTGCTGGCGCTGTCCCTCGCCGCCCCCGCCTCCGCCCTGGACGACCCCCGGCCCAATTGCCGCGCCGCCATTGTGGTGGACGGCGACCACGGCGAGGTGCTCTACGAGTTCAACGCCCGGCAGCGGATGTACCCCGCCTCCATCACCAAGATCATGACCTCCCTGGTGGTTCTGGACGCGGTGGGGGCGGGGGAGATCTCCCTGGATACCCAGGTCACCGCCTCCGCCCAGGCGGTGGACCTGCCCTGGGACAGCTCCACCGCGGGCATCAAGGCCGGGGAAATCCTGACGGTGCTGGACCTGCTGTACTGCGACCTGCTGCCCTCCGGCAACGAGGCGTGCAATATCCTGTCCGAAGCGGTGGCGGGCACCTCCGCGGAGTTTGTGGCCCGGATGAACGCCAAGGCCCGGGAGCTGGGCATGGCGGACACCCATTTCATGAACCCCCACGGCCTCCACGACCCGGAGCACTACACCACCGCCTACGACATTTACCTCATGGCCTCCGCCGCCATGGACAACGAGACCTTCCGCACCATCGTGCGCACCCCCTCCTACACCCTTCCCGCCACCAACCTCCAGCCGGAGCGGACCATCTACTCCTCCAACGGCCTTCTCAGCAGCTTTTACGCCATCGGCTATACATACGGCAAGGCCATCGGCATCAAAACGGGCAACACCGGCGAGGCCGGGCGCTGCCTGGCCTCCGCCGCCGTGGACGAGCTGGGCCGCACCTTCTACTGCGTGGTGCTGGGCACCGAGGATACGGTGGACGAGAACGGCCGCCATTTCTGGTCCTTCTCCGAGACCAAGCGGCTGCTGGAGTGGGCGTTCCAAAACTTCCACCGCATCACCCTGCTGGACCAGGACACGGAAAACGTAATGCGGGAGGTCAAGGTGACCCTGTCCGACGAGGCGGACTACGTGCTGGCCCAGCCCACGGGCCGGATTGAGGCCACCATGCCCTCGGACTATGACCCTAAGAAGGCCGAGCTGGACTTTGACCTGCCGGAGGAACCCATCGAGGCCCCTGTGGCCGCCGGGCAGAAGCTGGGCACCGTCACCCTGCGGTATGACGGGGTGGAATACGGCACCCTGGACATGGTGGCCGGCAGCAGCGTGGAGCGCTCCGAATTTCTCTACACCGTCCAGCAGATCAAGTATTACTGGTCTTTGTGGTGGGTGAAGGCGCTGCTCGCCGCAGGCGTGGTGCTTCTGGCGGTGCTGGTTTTTCTGCTCTCCGTCGTCCTTCCCCGCCGCAAGGCCCGGCGGCGGTACAGCCGGGCGGGCGGGCGCCGTCCCGCCTCTTCCTACCGCGGCAGGCGGTGACGCTGCCTGCCGACTGTTTTCCCCTTATTTTGTTATATTTTTCCCGGAGTTCATAGAAATTTCACAACGTTCACGATTTCTTCACAAAAGGTTCTCAATTTGTCCAACACTTCCCTGGGGGGGCTCTGGTATTATAATCACGTCAGGTACAAAACCAGACAATCTCCTCCCTCTCTCTTTTCTCAAAAAAGGAAACCCCCCGGTTCAGGCCGGGGGGGTTTCCATCTGCCCATGGCACAGTCGCGGGCGCATGGGGTTTGCGGCACAAAAAGCTGCGCCGGCAGCCGGGGCGCAAATTCACAATTCCTTTACAGAAGGTTCTCAAATCGTCCAACACTTTCCTGGGGAGCCCTGGTATTATAATCATGTCAGGTACAAAACCAGACAATCTCCTCCCTCTCTCTTTTCTCAAAAATGAAAGCCCTCCGGCGTCAGCCGGGGGGCCTTTCATTTTTTCATGGCGCATGGTGGCGCCTAATCCTATGTGCCTGCCGCCGAGCCATCCAAGTGCGCCGCCTTCAGCGCCTTGTGCAGCGCCACCCCCAGGATGGGGGCAAATATGACCGCCACAATGCCGTTAAACGCCGAGGAGGGAAGCTTGCCCAGGGTGGCCAGCCAGGCCGCGTCCGGACTCAGGCCCTTCACCAGCAGGCCGTTGTAGACAAAGCACTTCACCATATACACCGCAATGTAGCTCAACGCCGCCAGCGCGCTAGCCACCGCCTCATTGACGTAGTTGCTCTTTCCCTTGAACACCTTGAAATACACCGCTCCCGCCACCAGACCGTAGATACCCTTGGTGACAAAGGTGATGGGGGCCTCCATAATGCGCAGGGGGTCGAACAGATCAAAAATGGCCGAGCCCAGCCCCGAGGCCAGCGCGCCCCACCATGGCCCCAGCAGCAGCCCGGACAGGGCGCACATCACATTGCCTAGATGGAAGCGGTTAGTCCCCAAGGGGGAGGGTATCTGGATATCCGGCACCTTGGAGCCCACCGCCACCAGCGCTGCCATCATGGCCACCATGCAAATCATCAGCACCGTTTTCCTGTTTTTGAATTGATTCATCCTTTCCAGCTCCTTTCGGGGCCTTGACGGCCCCTGGTTCTGGTGTTATTATATGTAAAACTGGCATGGTTTCCAGTTCCAGTTTTCAACTTTTTTACGGGGTCAGAATTGTCCCCGCCGCCGAGGTGGCCTGCCTATGGACGCATCCTTCCCCCTCCCCGTGTTCACCGGGGACGCCCCCCTGTACCAGCAGCTCTACCGCCATATCGCCGGGGCCATCCAGTCCGGGGCGCTGTTCCCGGGGGAGAAGCTGCCCTCCAAGCGGCGCATGTGCGCCCTGGCAGGGGTGAGCATGAGCACGGTGGAGACCGCCTACTCCCTGCTGGCGGCGGAGGGCTACGTGCTGGCGAAGCCCCGCAGCGGCTATGTGTGCGCCCACCTGCTCCCCCCCATCCCCGCCGCCCCCCCCCCGGTGGACGTCCCACCGCCCCCGGAGCCGTCCCGCTGGGCCTATGACTGCTCCACCTCGGCGGTGGACACGTCCGCCTTCCCCTTCTCCTCCTGGGCGCGGATCACCAAGGAGGCGGTGTACGAAAACCCTGGCCTGCTCCAGCGGGGCCACCCCCAGGGGGACCAGCCCCTGCGGGCCGCCCTGGCCGGACTGCTGGCCCAGTACCGGGGGGTGCGCTGCTCACCGGAGCAGGTGGTGGTGGGGGCGGGGGCGGACTATCTGCTGTCCCTGCTGCTCCAGCTGCTGCCCGAGCAAAGGGCCGTCGCCCTGGAGGACCCGGGCTATCCCGCCGCCTACGCGGCCGCCGCCCTCCACGGGCGGCAGGCCCTCCCCATCCCGGTGGACGGGGAGGGGATGAACCCGGACGCCTTGGAGTGCAGCGGCGCGGGGCTGGCCTATGTCACCCCCTCCCACCAGTTCCCCCTGGGGGTGACCATGCCCGCCGGGCGGCGCAGCCGCCTGCTCCACTGGGCGGCGTCCCAGCCTGGGCGTTTTCTCATTGAGGACGACTACGACAGCGAATTCCGCTACGCCTCCCGGCCCATACCCGCCCTCCAGGGACTGGACCGGGCGGGCCGGGTGGTGTATATGGGCACCTTTTCCCGCTCCATCGCCCCCGCCATCCGGGTGGCCTACATGATCCTGCCCCCCCCGCTGCTGGAGCGCTACCGGCGCACCTTCTCCCATGGGGCGTGCACCGTCTCCCGGTTCGAGCAGGAGAGCCTGCGCCGCTTCATCGCCCAGGGGCTGTACGGGCGGCACCTGCGGCGCACCGGCAACCTGTACCGGAAAAAATGCGCCCTGTTCACCGGGGCGCTGTCCGCCATCCCCGGCGCCTCCGTCTCCGGGGCGGGGGCGGGCCTCCACTTCCTGCTCACCCTGCCCCGGTACTCCGAGGGGGAGCTGGTGGAACGGGCGGCCTGCCAATCCATCCGGGTCCATCCCCTGAGCCGGTACTGCCACGCCGTCCCCCCCATCCCCTCCACGGTGGTGCTGGGCTTCGCCGGCCTCAGTGAGGAGGAGCTCGGCCAGGCGGCGGAGCGGCTGGGCCGGGCATGGAAATAGAACAATCGTTTCACGTAAAACGGTTTGAAAAAAAGTCTTGACTCTCCCGTAACGTCATGGGTTAGACTGTCCCCTGGAGGTGAGAAGGATGCGGTATTCCGTGAGCCAGGCGGCGCGGCTGGCAGGGGTCAGCGTGCGCACCCTGCGCTGGTACGATGAGATCGGGCTGCTCAAGCCCGCCCAGGTCACCCCGGCCGGGTATCGTTTTTACGACGATATGACCATGGCGGCTTTGCAGCAGATTTTGTTTTACCGGGAGCTGGGCGTGCCGCTGGAGCAGATCGGGCGCATCCTGTCCGCCCCGGACCATGACCGGACCGAGGCGCTGAAAAAGCACCGCAGCCTGCTTTTGATGAAGCGGCAGCGGCTGGACGACATGCTTCGGCTGGTTGACGAGACGATTGGAGGGAATCCCATGTATGACGAAAGACCCAAGCCCACCCAGGCGGACTGGGAGGCGGTGCGGGACCAATACGCCCAGGAGGCGGCGGAGCGCTGGGGCAATACCGAGGCGTTCCTGGAGAGCCGGGAAAAGCACAAGGACTACACCCCGGAAAAAGAGGCGCAGATCCAGGCCGAGATGGAGGAGATTTTCGCCGCCTTCGGCAGGTGCGCCGGCCCGGAGGGGGAGGAGGCCCAGGCCCTGGTGAAGCGCTGGCAGGAGCACATCACCAAGTACCACTACCGCTGCACCGACGGCATCCTGGCCTGCTTGGGCCAGATGTATGCAAACGACCCCAGGTTCCGGGAAAACCTGGACCAGTACGGCCCCGGCACCGCCCAAAAGATGAGCGACGCCATCGCCAAATTCGTGCAAAAGGCTGATTGACCCTTTCCCGCGCCGCCCGCCGAACACAGCGAAAAACAGGAAAGCCCCCGGACGCTCCACCGTCCGGGGGCTTTCCCGTTATTTCAAGCCGAGGGGGCCTGGGCCGCAGGGCGCATGGCGGGCCGCAGAAACTCCACCCGGGCCAGCGCCTTGAGCAGCAGCGTTCCCAGCACATAGCAGGCCAGGGCCTCGCCAAGGATAAACGTCACGGCGTTGAAGCCGCAGGCCATCCAGAACGCGGCGTTCACCGCCCCCACCTCCGCCCAGGCCCACATGGGGGGCAGGATGAGGGCGTTGACCAGAATGGGGGGCAGCGCCGCCAGGTACCACTTGGGCATCTTCATGGTGAGGCCGGCGGCGACAGCGGTGGCCAGAGTGCCGAAAATGATGTCCATCGGCCCATAAGGGGACAACAGGTTGGTGATGAGGCAGCCGATGGCCAACCCCGGCGCGGCGGCGGGGAACAGGAAGGGCAGGACGGTGAGGGCCTCGGCAAAGCGGATCTGCACCGGGCCGAAGGTCAGGCCGAATACATTGCCGAAATAGCCCATCACAGCGTACAGCGCCGCCGCCATGGCGGCCAGGACCAGATCGCGGACAGTGATTTTGCGCATAAAAATACCTCCAGCAAAATATTTAGAGTGCCAGCGCATTGGCACAGCGGCGGGCGTCCCTTCCGGGCGGGAACGCGCTTTCCCGCCCGCGGCTCTCTGCCCGCCGGTTGGACCGAAGTGGAGGTCGGTCAAAGCTATTTTACCACACAGCCCCGCCCCTGTACAGAAAAATCCGCCCCCGCCCCGGAAAAAAGATTCGTCATTTTCCTCAAATAACCGTTGCCAAATGTCGGGATTTATTGTATACTTATCGTTAGTGACGCTTTGGCCGAGCCTTGGCCCAAGCACTAATCGTTTAAGGAGTGGAACAAACTATGAGCTATTCTCCCCATAATATCCGCAACATCTGTCTGCTGGGCCATGGCGGCAACGGCAAGACCACCCTCGTGGAGAGCTTTCTGCGCATGACCGGTGTGATCGACCGTCTGGGCAAGACCACCGACGGCAACACCGTTTGCGATTACGACCCTGAAGAGATCAAGCGCCAGATCTCCATCTCCGCCGCCGTGGCCCCCGTGGAATATAACGGCTGCAAGATCAACGTGCTGGACGCCCCCGGCAATTTCGACTTCGCCGGCGAGGTGGCCGAGTGCCTGTCTGTGGCCGATGCGGGGGTGCTGGTGTGCGCCGCCAAGGGCGGCCTTTCCGTGGGCACCGAACGGGCCTGGCGGCTGCTGGACCAGCGCAGGCTGCCCCGCATCGTCTACATCTCCAAAATGGACGAGGACAACATCGACTTCAACTCCGCCTTCGACACCCTGCGCGAGTGCTTCGGCAAGAGCGTGGCCCCGGTGGTGGTCCCCATCTGGGACGAGAGCAAAAAGGTCACCGGCGTGGTGGACGTGATCCACAAGCGCGCCTTTGAGCCAGACGGCAACAAGCGCAAGGAGGTCCCCATTCCCGAGGACAAGGTGAGCGTGGTAGACGAGCTGTACGACCAGCTCATGGAGTCCGTGGCCGAGACCAGCGAGGAATTTATGGAGAAGTTCTTCTCCGGCGAGACCTTCACCTATGCCGAGATCATGCAGGGCCTGCGCTCCGGCGTGCGGGACTGCTCCCTGGTCCCCGTGGTGTGCGGCTCCTCCTATACCGGCCTAGGCACCCTGATGCTGCTGGACTTTATCGTGGATCTGCTGCCCAACCCCCTGGAGGGCGTCCCCGCCTCCGCCACCAACAAGGACGGCGAGCACGAGGACTTCATCGTCTCCCAGGGCGCCGTCCCCGCCGCCTTCGTGTTCAAGACCGTGGCTGACCAGTACGGCAAGTTCTCCTTCGTCAAGGTCATCTCCGGCAGCCTCACCTCCGACCTGACCCTGGTGAACGCCGCCACCGGCCAGAACGAGAAGCTGGGCCGCCTGTACACCATGCGCGGCAAAAAGAATGAGGAGGTCAAGGAGCTGGGCTGCGGCGACATCGGCGCCATCGGCAAGATGGACCGCATCAAGACTGGCGACACCCTGTGCGACGCCCGGAAGTTCGTCAAGCTGGATCCCATCCCCTTCGCCGAGCCCAACTTCTCCCGCGCCATCGCCCCCAAGACCCGGGGCCAGGAGGACAAGATTGCCGCCGGCCTGGGCCGCCTAAACGAGGAAGACCCCACCTTTAATGTGGTGAATAACGCCGAGACCCACCAGATGGTGGTCACCGCCGCCGGCGATATCCAGATGGACGTGCTGGTGAACAAGCTCAAGAGCCGCTTCAACGTGGATGTGGAGCTGTCCGAACCCCGGGTGGCCTACCGGGAGAAGATCCGCAAGCCGGTGTCCAAGCAGGGCCGCCACAAGAAGCAGACCGGCGGCTCCGGCCAGTTCGGCGACGTGTGGATCCGCTTCGAGCCCTGCGAGAGCGAGTCCCTGGAGTTCTGTGAGGAGGTCGTGGGCGGCGCGGTTCCCAAAAACTTCTTCCCCGCCGTGGAAAAGGGCCTGCGGGAAGCCTGCGTCCACGGCGTGCTGGCGGGCTACCCCATGGTCAACCTGAAGGCCACCCTGTACGACGGGTCTTACCACCCGGTGGACTCCTCCGAAATCGCCTTCAAAACCGCCGCGCAGCTGGCCTATAAGGCCGCCCTGCCCGAGGCCTCCCCCGTGCTGCTGGAGCCGGTGGTGGAGCTGAAGGTCACCGTGCCCGATAACTACATGGGCGACGTGCTGGGCGATTTGAACAAGCGCCGGGGCCGCGTCATGGACATGCAGCCCATCGGCGGCGGCCAGCAGACCATCACCGCCGAGGCCCCCATGGCCGAGATGATGACCTACGCCATCGACCTGCGGGCCATGACCCAGTCCCGCGGCTCCTATGTGCAGCGCTTCGTGCGCTACGAGGAGTGCCCCGGCCCCGCCCAGGAGAAGGCCATCGCCGCGGCCAAGGCCATGGCGGAGGAATAACCCGGTTACTGATAAAAGGGGGGACGCTTCCCGGGAAGCGTCCCCCTTGCGCAAAGGATGATGGATTGTGGAAAGCTGCAAACGCTGGCTGGACTGGGCCGTGGAGCTGCAAAGCCTGGCCCAGGCCGGGCTGGCCTACGGGAAAGACCCGTTCGACTTGGAGCGGTACGCCCGCATCCGGGAAATTGCGGCGGAGATGCTCGCCCACATGGCGGACATCCCTCTGGAAAAGGTCAAAGACCTGTTTTGCGGCGAGACTGGCTACCAGACCCCCAAGCTGGACACCCGGGCAGCCATTTTTCAGGATGGGAAAATCCTCCTGGTCCAGGAAAATGACGGCCGGTGGTCCCTCCCCGGCGGCTGGTGCGACGTGAATGTGTCCGTGGCGGAAAACACCGTCAAGGAAGTCCGGGAGGAGGCCGGGCTGGAGGTGTCCGCCCATCGGATCATCGCCGTCCAGGACTGGGCCAAGCGCAACCCCCGCAACAGCCCTTTCGGCATTTGTAAGATATTTGTGCAGTGCACCGTCCTCGGCGGGCAGTTCACGCCCAATATCGAGACCACCCAGTCCCGCTGCTTCGCCCCGGACGGGCTGCCTCCGCTGGCCCTGGAAAAGAATACCGAGGAACAAATCCAAATGTGCTTTGCCGCCCACGGCGCAGAGCATTGGGTCACGCAGTTTGATTGACAAAGCCGGCCTTTTGGCCGGCTTTGTCAACTCGCAGACGCCGACGCGCTGGCCTGGGCAACGCGGATGAGCCTGTGGAAGCCCGCCGGAAGCCCCGGTGTCCTGTCGGATGCGGAAAACAGGTGCAGCGTCATATTCCGCGTGCTGGCGGATTCTCTGGAGGCCATATACCACAAGCGCCTGGGTCTGGGCTGAATACAATCCATGGCGGCAGCCGTGGGAATCATCCCCCGGCTGCTTTTTTTGCGTCAAAACAGCAGCCGCACCGCCCAGGACGCCGCCAGGAACCCAGCAATATCCGCGCACAGCGCCGCCGGGACGGCGTAGCGGGTCCTGCCCACCTTGGCCGCGCCGAAATACACCGCCACCGTATAGAAGGTGGTCTCGGTGGAGCCCAGCATCACCGCCGCTGTCCGGCCCACCAGGGAGTCGGGGCCATAAGTATTGATGAGCTCCGCCCCCACCCCCAGGGCGGCGGAGCCGCTCACCGGGCGCACCAGCAGCAGGCCGATGGTCTCCGCCGGGATACCCACCGTACACAGCAGCGGCCCCACCGCCTCCCCCAGCAGCTCCAGCGCCCCGGAGGCGCGCAGCATATACACCGCCGTCAGCAGCCCGATGAGGGGGGGCATGATCCGCAGGGAGACCTTGAGGCCCTTTTCCGCCCCGTCGGTGAGCGCCCCCCATAAGTCCACGCGCTTGACCAGCCCCCACAGGGCCACCGCCAGCATCAGGAAGGGCACCAGCATGGTGAACAGCAGCTCCATGGCCCTACCTCCACACCCTTGCGAACAGCTTGGCCGCCGTGACCCCTACCGCGACGGAGATCACCGAAGCCAGCCACACCGCGGGCAGGATGTCAAAGGGATTGGCGCTCCCCGCCGCCGCCCGCAGGCTCGCCACCGTGGTGGGTATGAGCTGGAGGGAGGCGGTATTGGTGACCACCAGCATGCAAAGGCCGTCCGACGCCACCCCCGGGGTGCGCTGGGCCATGAGCCGGGCGGCCTCCAGCCCCAGAGGTGTGGCCGCGTTGCCCAGCCCCAGCAGATTGGCGGACAGGTTGGCGCTCACCGCGTCCATCACCCTTTTGTCCCCGGCAAAGTCCGGGTACAGCCGGCATATGGCGGGCCGGAGCAGCCGGGACAGCCCCCGGGCGATGCCGGAGCGCTCCATCACCTCCATCACCCCCATCCACAGGCACAGCACCCCCATCATGGAGAGGGACAGCTCCACCCCGGCAGCGGCCCCGTCCAGCGCCCCCTTTGCCACCGCCGGGCCGTTCCCCGTGGCCAGACCGCACAAAATGGCCGCCCCCACCATCACCGTCCAGATCAGCGACATCGCCATATCTCGATCCCCCCCTTTGCCTGTCCCCCTATATATACGGCGGCGCGCACAAATTCATGTCCCAGGAAAAGGCCGCTATGGCACAATCCGACAGAGTTCCCAATAATTACGGATTTTCCCCAATTTTTTGATTGACAAAGTTATACGTTGTGTTATAATAAAGGCGTAGTATGAGTTGTAAAAAAATTCATGCCATGGCGCAAGGAGGACACAGCAAATGAAAGCAACCGGAATCGTTCGAAAAGTCGATGAGCTGGGGCGCATCGTATTGCCGATCGAGCTGCGCCGCACCCTGGACATCGCAGAGCGCGACCCCCTGGAAATCTACGTGGACGGGCCTTCCATCATCCTGAACAAATATCAGCCCGCTTGCATTTTCTGTGGGGATTCCCGCGAGATCACTTCCTTCAAGGGGAAAAATGTTTGCGTAAGCTGTCTGAAAGATCTGGGCAGCAAATAATTCCCCACCGCCCTGCCGCTGTACGAAAAGCCGCCAATGAGGCGGCTTTTTTTTATTGAAATGCTTTTGACGCCCTCCCACTTTTTCGACAAATTTCGCGCTTAATTTAAACACCAAAATTTCCCAGAAACATTATACCGTATGTTATCATTTCCAGCTGTTGGCGACACAGGTAAGGATTACCAGCATTTTTCCAGAAATGGGAATGGAAAAGCGGCGGGCTTCCCCGCCGCTTCCGCTATTCTTCCTCCCGCCTGAGCAGCTCATTGTAAAGCGCGCGTCTCTTCGCCCCAAACTCCTCCGCCGCCTGGGCCGCCGCCGCCTTGAGGGGCAGCCCATCCCGGCGTAGCTGCTCCGCCCGGGCCAGAGCCCCGTCCCCGTCCGGCGCCGCCGCCTGGGCGGGGCGTCCCCCCGCCACCAGTACAAACTCCCCCCGGGGCTCCTGGGCGGCGTAGTGCTCCACCGCCTCCCCGATGGTGAGGCGCAGCACCTCCTCGTGGAGCTTGGTCAGCTCCCGGCACACCGCCAGGGGGCGTTCCGGGCCGAACACCGCCGCCAGGTCGTCCAGGGTGGCCCGCAGCTTATGGGGGGCCTCGTAAAAAACCATGGTGCGCTCCTCCTCCGCCAGCCCCTCCAGCCGGGCCCGGCGGTTTTTCTTGTTCAAGGGCAGAAAGCCCTCGAAGGTGAACCGCCCTGTGGGCAGGCCGGACACCGACAGCGCCACCGTCAGCGCGCAGGGGCCGGGGATGGCCTCCACCGCCACCCCGGCGGCGGCGCACAGGGCCACCAGGTCCTCGCCGGGGTCGGAGATGGCCGGAGTGCCCGCGTCGGTGACCAGGGCACAGCTCTCCCCCGCCTCCAGCCGCCGGAGGATGGCAGGGCCGGCAGTTTCGCAGTTGTGGCGGTGGTAGGCCGCCATGGGCTTTTTCAGCCCCAGGTGGTTGAGCAGCTTCACCGTCACCCGGGTATCTTCAGCGGCTAGGAAGTCCGCCGACTCCAGTACCTCCGCCGCCCGGCGGGAGATATCCCCCAGGTTGCCGATGGGGGTGGGCACCAGATAGAGCTTTCCGGCCATGTGTTACAACTCCTTTTTGTCTGCCCCGCTCTTTTGGAACGAGGCGGTTCATTTAGAACCCGTATTCACAAGCTCAAACGCCGTCCGACCGGGTCTTTCCCCGCCCATCCGGCATTTTCGGCTGTGAATACAGGTTCTTACTCAATCAAGGAAATGGTCACGATCCGTTCGCAGTGCTGCTCTTCCCCTGGAATGGGGGTAGGAAATACTGGGCGAACCAGTCGTCCTCATAGCCGGCCAGCTCCTCCCGGATCGCCGCAGGCAGGCTCTTGAGCATCCCCACGATACCCGCAGGGTCACCGCCGTGACATGGCCGTGCCACAGACTAACCTGCCAAACCTCTCGACAGTCAGGGTGATATACTCGTCTTCCTCCATCCGATCCACGTCCCGCAGAGTGTGGTCCCGCCCCCGGTGAACAAACGGGAGCAAGTCGGCGGGGCCGAACAGGTCAGGTGCTGCCCCGCCAGGATGCGCGCCCGGCGCTCTCACCCATCCATGGGCTATTTCGCCTGGTCCTTCCGCATGGTCAGCGAGATGCGCTTCTTTTTCTCGTCCACTTCCCTCACCCACACCGTCACCACATCCCCCACGCTGAGCACCTGGGAGGGGTGCTTGATGAAACGGTCGCAGATCTGGCTGATGTGCACCAGCCCGTCCTGGTGGACGCCGATGTCCACAAACGCACCAAAGTCAATGACGTTGCGCACTGTGCCGCGCAATTCCATGCCCGGTTTCAGGTCCTTCACGTCCAGCACATCGGTTCGCAGTACCGGGGCGGGCAGCTCGTCCCGGGGATCCCGCCCCGGCTTGACCAGTTCGGCAGCCACGTCCCGCAGGGTAGGCACGCCCACGCCGCATGCCGCCGCCGCTTTTTCCTCGCCGTAGGCAGCCAATTGGCCCTTTAAATCCCCCAGCCTCCCCGCCTTCACGTCAGCCAGGTCGTGGCCGCACAGGGCCAGCAGCTTTTCCGCCGCCCCATAGCTCTCCGGATGGACGGCGGTGTTGTCCAGGGGGGAATTGCTCTCCGGCACACGCAAAAAGCCCGCGCACTGTTCAAAGGCCTTCGGGCCCAATTTCGGCACCTTTAAAATTTGCTTCCGGGTCGTAAATGGGCCGTTGTCTTCCCGGTACTTCACGATATTTTTTGCCGTGGTGCCGTTCAGCCCTGCCACCCGGGTGAGCAGCGGCGCGGAGGCGGTGTTCACGTCCACCCCCACCGCGTTCACGCAGTCCTCCACCACCCCATCCAGCGCCTCGCCCAGCCTGGCCTGGGGCATGTCGTGCTGGTATTGGCCCACGCCGATGGATTTGGGGTCGATCTTCACCAGCTCCGCCAGGGGGTCCTGGAGCCGCCGGGCGATGGACACCGCCGACCGCAGATTCACATCGAACTCGGGGAACTCCTCTGCCGCCAGCTTGGACGCGGAGTACACCGACGCCCCCGCCTCATTGACTATGGCGTAGCTCACCCCGCCCCCCGCCTTGCGGATCAGCTCCACCGCCATCTGTTCCGTCTCCCGGCTGGCGGTTCCGTTGCCGATGGCGATATGGGCCACCTTGTGCTTTTTGATGAGGACGGCCAGCTTGTCGATGGCCTCGTTCTTCCCCCGCTCCCCGTGGGTAGGGTAGACCACCGTGGTGTCAAGCACCTTGCCGGTGGGGTCAACCACTGCCACCTTACACCCCATGCGGTAGCCCGGGTCCAGCCCCATGGTGACGAAGCCCTTCACCGGGGGCTGCATGAGCAAGGGCTTCAAATTCAGGGCAAACTGACCGATAGCCCCTTCGTTTGCCTGGTCCGTCAGGTCGGAGCGCACCTCCCGCTCCAACGAGGGGGCGATGAGCCGGTCGTAGGCATCCTCGGCGGCGGCCTTCACAAACTCCATGGCCGCCCGGCCGGGCACCACCCGCCGCCGCAGGGCCACCAGGGCGGTCTCCCGGTCCATCTCCACCGATACCTTCAGGATTTCCTCCCGTTCCCCCCGGTTCATGGCCAGCACCTGATGCCCCTGGGTTTTAGATAGCTGGCTTGAAAACTCATAGTAGAGCCGGTATACGCTGTCCTCTGCCTCTTTGGCCGCCGCCCGGGAGGTGATGGACCCTCGCCGCCAGTACAGCTCACGGAGCATCCCGCGCACCCCGGCGTCGTCGGAGATCAGCTCGGCGATGATGTCGGAGGCCCCCTGGAGGGCATCCTGGGCGGTCTCCACCCCCTTTTCTGGGTCAATATACTCCAGCGCCGCCCCCTCCATGTCCACCGCCGGGCCCTGGACAAAGGCCAGCAGGGCAAGGGGCTCCAGTCCCTTTTCCCGGGCAATGGCCGCCCGGGTACGCCGCTTCTGCTTATAGGGCCTGTAAAGGTCCTCCACTTCCGCCAGGGTGGCAGCGGAGTCGATGGCCGCAGCCAGCTCGTCGGTGAGCTTGCCCTGGTTCTCAATGGCCTGCTTCACCTCGTCCCGGCGGTCCTGCAAATTGCGCAGGTATTGCAGGCGGTCTGCCAGCTGGCGGATGAGCTGGTCATCCATGGCCCCGTGGAGCTCCTTGCGGTAGCGGGCGATGAAGGGGACGGTGTTCCCTTCGTCCAGCAGGGTGATGATGTTTTCCACGTGCTGGGCCGGGCGATCCAGCTCCCGGCTCAGAATTTGTATAATTGTCTCCATTTATTTCCCCTCGTTATCATAGTCTGGGGCTTCCCCTGCGCTTTTCTTTGGCGCGGCCAGCCCAAACCCGTTTCCTCATTTTAACATGCCCTGCCCAAAATGGCAAGAGCGCCCCCCAGCCTTGCCGGGGGGCGCTCCCGTTCAATCGGACAGCAGCATGCGGTCGTTGTCCAGTTCATGGCCTGTCCCCGCCCGGAACCGGCGCAGCAGGCCGTCCACCGTCATGCCGGCGCGCTCATCCCCGGACACGTCCAACACAATGCGCCCGCCCGCCATCATCAGCGTACGGTTACCCATATCCAGCGCCTGCTTCATGTTGTGGGTGACCATCAGGCAGGTGATGTGGTTATCCGCCACAATGATCCGGGTGAGCTCCAGTACCTTTTCCGCCGTGCCGGGATCCAGGGCAGCGGTGTGTTCGTCCAGCAGCAGCAGCTTGGGAGTGACCAAGGTGGCCATCAGCAGGGTGAGGGCCTGGCGCTGCCCGCCGGACAGCAGCCCCACCGGCTGGCGCATTCGGTCCTCAAGGCCCATGCCCAGCAGCTTCAGCTTTTCCGCGAAGAACTCCTTATCTTTTTTCCCGATCCGGCTGAAGGGGCTGGTCCTTTCCTTTGTGGAGCGCAAGTAGGCCAGGGCCAGGTTCTCCTCTATGGTCATGGAGGGGGCGGTGCCCCGGAGGGGATCCTGGAACAGCCGCCCGATGACCACGCTTCGCCGGTGGTCGGGGGTGAAGGTGATGTCCCTGCCGTCCAAAGCGATGGAGCCGCTGTCCACAATGAAGCTGCCCGCGATGGCGCCCAGCAGGGTGGACTTGCCCGCCCCGTTGGAGCCGATGATGGAGGCGAAATCCCCTGGCTTCAAGTGGAGGGACAAATCCGACAGCGCCGTCTTTTCATTGACCGTACCCGGATTGAAGGTTTTAGAGATGTGCTCGATGCGCAGCATGTCAGCACGCCCCCCTTCGTCCCGCCGCCAGGCGGCGCTTTTGAAACATAACGCCGCTCTTGATGGCTGGGGCGGCAATGGCCAGCGCCACCACCAGAGCGGTGACCAGCTTTAAACACTCAATGGGCACAATCCTGGTGTTAAGGACGGCGGCGTAAATGAAACGGTAGACCACGGAGCCCGCCATGACGGCCAGGATGCCCCTGCCTATTCCCCCCCGGCCCACCACCGTCTCGCCGATGATGAGACAGGCCAGGCCGATGACCACGATGCCCGCGCCCATATTGGTGTCCACCGTCTTCTGGTACTGGCCCACCACCGCGCCGGACAGCCCCGTAAGGGCGTTGGCCAAGCACAGCCCCACCGTCACCGTAAAGGCCGGGTTGACGGAGGAGGAGCGCACCATGTCCCGGTTGTCGCCGGTGGCCCGGATGGACAGGCCCAGCCGGGTGCCCAAAAACAGCCACAGCAGCACGCCCGCCGCCGCCGTGATGCCGGCGGACAGCAGCAGCTCGTACCACTCCCCGCCCACCCCGGCCGCCCGGAGCAGGGTGAACACGGTGTCCGCCCGGAGCAGACTGGCGTTGGACTTCCACCCCATGGCCATCAGGTTTACGGTGTACAGCCCGGTGTTGGTAATAATGCCCGCCAGAATGGAGGGCACCCCCAGGCGGGTCTGCAAAAAGGCGGTGACAAACCCGGCGCACGCCCCGGCCAGCATGGCCGCCGGGATGGCCAGGACGGGGTGGCCCGCCGCCGTCAGCGTCACCGACACCGCCGCCCCCAGCACAAAACTGCCGTCGGTGGTCAAATCGGCGATATCCAGAATACGGTAGCTTAAAAACAGCGCCATGGCCACCAGGGCATATTGGAAGCCCAGCTCCAGGGCGGTCTGTACGATTTGTAACACGGTTTTTCGCTCCTCTCGCGCCCCCGCCCCGGTGATGCCGGGGCGGAGGCTTCTCATTTAACCCTTTCTCGTACTCCCAATCTCAAGCAGATTTCCTTCGGGGCCGGCCACATAAAAGTTTCGGATGCCAAACGGATACGCCACCGGCCCTCCGGCCGGAAAGAGCGCCGCCAGCAGGCCCACACCCGTGCGCACATCTTTTCCAATCACAGTTCTCATCTCCGCTGCCGGTTCGAATTTGTCCGTCTGAATGCGCCCCGCGCCGTCAGGCGGCTCAGTCCTCGGTGGTGACGACCTCCACCACGGTGCCCATGGTGCTGAACACAGAGTAGTCGGCGCCCAGCCCCGCGGCTGTCTCCGTGTTGACGGTGATGATGCCGCCGTCCATCAGATAGAAATCCTCCACGCCGTCCATGCCCTGGGCGATCACCTGGTAGGCCAGGCCCGCTGTGCGCCGGCCCACATCGGTGTAATTCACGCCGCAGGTGGCGAAGGCGCCGTTGCGCACAAAGGAGTCCGCCCCGGTGTAATGGGGGATGCCCGCCTGGATCAGATCCTCATAAATGGCCAGCTCGGCGGCAGCGATGATGTTGTCGGTGGGGGTGAAGATGGCGTCCACCCCTTCGGCGATGAGGGCGGAGACGGCGGCGATCACCTCTTCGTTGGTGTTGGCCGTCCGCTCCACATGTTCGATCCCCCTGCCGTCCAGCTGCTCCTTGGCCTCGGCGATGGGCTTGGCGGAGTTGGCCTCGGACAGGGAGTACAGCAGCCCCACCTTCTTTACGTCCGGGTTCTGGGCCAGCATCATGTCGATGATGAAGCGGGTGTTCAGCGCATCGCTGGTGCCGGTCACGTAGTCCAATCCGGTGAGCCCGGCCCCCTCCGGGTCGGAAACAGTGGCAAACACCACGGGGATTTTTCTGTCTTCGGCGCTGGCGGCGGCGATCTGGGCGGCGGTGGTGGCGATGGGGATGATGACGTCCGCCTGATCGGCGATGGCCTGGTCGGCCAGCTGCTTTAGGGTGCTCTGGTCCCCCTGGCCGGAGGTGGTGTGGTATTGGATCGTCACCTTGTTGTCCTCGGCCAGCTGGGCCAGCTCCGCCTCAATGGCCTGGGCGATCTCGTCCAGGGAGGGGTGGTCCATCTGCTTGATGATGGCCACGCTATAGACGGCCTGGCTGGGCTCGGCGGAACCGCCCACGCTCGACGAAGGTCCGCCCGGCTCAGAGGCTGGGCCGCAGGCGCAAAGGGACAGGGTTACGGCCGCGGCGGCGGCAATGGCAAGGAGCCTCTTCACGGTGTTGCGCTTTTTCATGTTCTTTTCCTCCAAAAAAATATTTTGAGCGGCAGATGAACCCCGCCTTGCCAGCAGCGGGGGAGGAAAAAGAAAATAGCCTTCGTCCCCCCATGGGACAAAAGCTATTGCTTCTGCGATACCACCCAAATTGACGTTGAAAAACGTCCGCTCGCTTACGCGTACCATCATACGCGCCCCGGTGGATAACGGGTGGGATGCCCGTCGGTCCCTACTTGGCCCATGCCGTTCGGTCCGCCCTCCGAAGTCCATTCGCCGGCCGCTCGCCGCCCCGTTCCCACCATCGGGGGCTCTCTGAAGGTTCGCCGCGCCGGGTACTTCTCTCCGTCACTGGTTTGGTGTGTTTGGTTGTTGTTGTCATTATACGCAGGCGCGCCCCGTTTGTCAACCCTTTTCCCCAAGAAATTTTTACCGCACTAAAGCGGTGAACCCACCCGCCCCCCATCCTGGGGGGCGGCGCGGGCGCTCACCACTTGTTTTCCACCTTTTCCGCAAAGCCGAACAGATCCCGCACCTGGAGGGCTGTGCCATCGTCCAGCACCGCCGTGCCGCTGAACCGGCCGAACACCTGGTGCTGGTCGCTCTTGATAATCCCCACGCTGGTGCACGACGCCCGGTCCAGCACCGGCACAAAGTCCATCTCAAGCCGCCCGTCGTCGCTGGTGAAGCGCCAGGGCTTCATGTAATCCTCTTTCCCGTCCCGCATGGGGATTCCGAAGTCCACTTTTGACAGCTTGTGGGCCTTGCCCTGGTAAAAAAGCATATTCTCCGTGGCGGCGGAGGTATCCCCAAAGCCATAGCCGATGTTAAAACCGAACTCCACCCCCTCCGCCAGCCCGGAGGCTGACCCCCAGTACCAGGTATTGTGGTAGGTCCACACCCCCCGGCCCCAGTCCAGCACGGCAAAGGAATCCTCCGGGGCAAAGCGGTACTCCTCCTCCCCAATGCGCACCGTGCCCTCCGCCCGCATGCAGTTGATCTTCTGGTTATAATAGAAATGGGCGGGCTTTTCAAAGGGCGTGCAGATCACCATAGACTCCTCCGGCTCCCCGGTGAGCGTGATCTGGGCGTCCAGCGCCTTTCCGTCCCGGAAGCTGTCCATGTGGGCGGTGAGCCGCCGCTTCCCCTCCCCCACCTGGAACAGGATGGCGTGCTTTTTGCCTGAGCTGGCGGTAATCCCCGCCGCCGAGGTGGGCGGCAGGCCCGTCCGCCCCATGGGCAGCACGGACATGGGACTTTGGGTCACCTCCCAGGGCTTCCCCTCAAAAGACAGAAAGGAGATGGAATCCAGCCCCATATAGCTGTTGTCCGCGATGGTCAGCGCCAGCCCAAAGCGACCGTTGCCAATGAAGTAGTAGTCCCATTCCTTCAGCCGGGTTATGCCGCCCCGGACCTTTTTTCGGTCATACACGGGCAGCAGCCGCTTGGCGTACCCCGCCCGGGTGAGGTTCCCCTGTCCATCCAGCAGCGGTATCCGCTCAGTGATCTCGTACTGCATATCAACGCCTCCTCAATGGCGGGGCTGTCCCGCAGTCCCATTTCAGCCAGCATACCATATTTCCCCCAACTGCACAAGGAAAAACGCCCGATACTTTGTACCTTTTCACAGGGGGAAAGCAAAACTTTACAAAAAAAGGGGGGACAGGCAAGCTTTCCCCCTCCGCCGCATAGGCTCTCCCCACGGAGGTGGTGGCGCTGTGCTCGGACTGCTCAGACAACAAAAGGTGCGCGACGCCCTGGCGGGGCTGGCGCTGCTCATCGCTACGGCGGGGCTGGTGGCCGCCCCGGGGGAGGCCATTGCCGGGGCCAAGGACGGGCTTGCGCTGTGCTTCAATGTTATCGTGCCCTCCCTGTTCCCTTTTTTTGTGCTGTCCTCCCTGGTGGTAGACCTGGGGCTGGCGGCCTATCTGGGGCGGGCGCTGGAGGGGCTGATGCGCCCACTGTTCCGAGTCAGCGGCAGCTGCGCGGCGGCGGTAGCCCTGGGGTTCATCGGCGGCTACCCCGTGGGGGCACGCACCGCCCTCCAGCTCTACCAGCAGGGGCTGTGCTCCAAACCAGAGGCGGAGCGGCTGCTGGCCTTTTGCAACAACTCCGGTCCCGCCTTTATCCTTGGTGTGGTCGGGGCGGGCATCTTTGGGGACAGCCGGGTGGGTTTTCTCCTCTACCTGACCCACGCCCTGGCATCGCTGCTGGTGGGCCTGCTGTTTCGCTTTTACGGAGGGACAGGGCGCCGGCAGTCCACTTCCCCCCGGCCCAAACCCATCCAGGCTGTCACCGTCCCCGCCGCCTTCACAGGCGCGGTGGTCCGCTCCCTGCAAAGCACCCTGAACATCTGCGCCTTTGTGGTGTTTTTTTCCGTGGTGCTCCAGCTTCTTTCCTTTTTTGGGGTATTCGCTGCCCTGGCCGAGCTGCTAGCCCTGGCCGGTTTTGAGTCGGAATGGGCCCAACGGCTGGTGGCGGGACTGCTGGAACTCTCATCGGGGGTGTCATCCCTGCGCGGCGGCACGCACCTGGCGGGGCGGGTGTCCATGGCGGCCTTCATGCTGGGGTGGGCGGGGCTGTCCGTGCACTGCCAGGTGCTGTCCTTCCTGGTAGACAGCGGACTGTCCGCCAAAACCTATCTGGCAGGCAAGCTGTGCCACGGGCTCATCGCCGCTGGGCTGACCTGGTGCCTCACCAGACTATTTCCCCTGTCCGCCCCGGTGGCCGACTATCTGGCCGAGCAGGCCGAGTCCATCGCCGCGCTGGACTTTTCCACGGCGCTGGCAGCATCCTCGCTGGCCGCATTGGCGGGCTGGCTGCTTTTGGCGGCCCTTTGCCGCTCGCTTTGGCGAAATAAATGTGGAAATCCGCCGCATAATCGTGTATAATGAAAAATAAGCTGTCATTGACCGCCGCAGCGTCAATGCGGCGGCGTTTACCGCCTGGAGGAGAAGCATCATGCTGTTTGTGAAAAATATTGAGCCGCGCTGCGGCTACTGCCAATGGGCCACCCCCCTGGACGGGGGACGGCTGGTGTGCGCCAAAAAAGGCATTGTAATCTGCACTGGCTCTTGCCGGCGGTTCCGCTATGATCCGCTCAAGCGCGTTCCGCCCAAGCCTCTGGCAGCCGATTTCGCGCATTTAAAAGATGAGGATTTCACCCTTTAGGATTCCCTTGGTAAATAGGGCTCCGCACACTCGTGAGTGTGCCGTTAAAAAACGGGGGCGGCAGGTCAAGTGAGGTGCCGCAACGAAGTATTCTATGTATGGCAGGGCTGTGACTGTAAAAGGTCACGGTCCTGCCCTTTCAGGCCGTTTTCCGCTCTTTACGCCACTGCCCCCTGCCATCCCCGGCTTCACAGAGATCGTCAGCGATGTCGATGATCCCAGCGGCCTTGTAGTAAATCTCAATCTTCTGCCTGCGGTGTCCGCTACTTTTGTCAGGAGCGTGGACGATGATCTTGTCAACCAGTTCGTTCAGTATTTCCGCCGTCAGTTCTTCCGGGTCGGTGTACTTGCGGACACTTTTCAGAAATTGCCGGAGGTCGTGGGCTTCCTGCTCACCATCGTCAATCAACGATTGCAGTTCCCCAATGACCTGCCGTACCTGCTTCTGCTCCTCCTCATACTGCGTGGAGAGTTTGTCAAACCGCTCCGGGCTGAGCCGTCCCGCCACCATGTCCTCATAGATGCGCTTGAACAAGACATCCAAGTCCTCGTCCCGACGCTTCAGCGTCACAATGTCCAGCTTGGCCTTTTCCACAGAGGTCTGGCGTTTGAGGTTGGCCTTCTCCATCTCCCGTTTGACAAAAGCCGTTTCAAACTGCTGAACATAGGCCAGAACGCGCTTCATGTGGGCCAGCACGATTTTTTCCAGCGCCACCGCCCGGATAAAGTGTGCGGTGCAAGTCCCTGTGTTGCTGCGGTAGTTGCCGCAGTTGAAGAAGTCCTGATTGGGAGAGAAGGCGTTGGCGGTGCAGTATTGCAGCTTCGCCCCGCAGTCGGCGCAGAACACCTTGCCGGAGAAAATGCTGACCTTCCCCGTAGCCGTCGGCCTGTGGCGGTGGGCACGTATCTCCTGCACCACCTGGAATGTGTGTTCGTCCACGATGGCCGGGTGGGTGTCCCGGAACAGTTTGCGTTCCTCTTTGGCGGTCTTGACCCGCTTCTTGCTGCGATAGTTCTTGGATGCGGTCTTGAAATTCTCCGTGTGGCCCAGGTACTCCACCTTGTCCAAAATCCCGGATACGGTTTTCTGTGCCCACTGGAAGGGCCGCTCTGGAAGCAGTTCGCCCCGCTGCTGGGCCTTGTATGCCGTGGGGGTGAGTACCTGTTCCCGCCTCAGCCGGTTGGCGATCTGTGTGGGGCCAAGGCCGTCACAGCACAGCTTGAAGATGTACCGAACCGTTTTCGCGGCTTCTTCGTCGATCAGCCACCTGTCCTTATCCTGCTCGTCCTTGACGTAGCCGAACGGGGGATTTGTGGTGAGATGCCTGCCGCTCTCGCCTTTCATCTTAAACGTGGATTTGATCTTCTTGGCGGTATCTCTGGCGTAAAGTTCGTTACAAAAATTGCGGATTGGGGTCATGTCAAACTCGGTCTGTACTGCGGAGTCCACGTTGTCGTTGATGGCGATGAACCGCACATCGTTCTCCACAAATACAATGTCCGTATACATCCCCACTTGCAGATAGTTACGGCCCAGCCGGGACATATCCTTGACAATGACCGTCCCTACTTCACCGGCTTCGATCATCTGCTCCATCTGACGGAAACTTGGCCGGTCGAAGTTCGTTCCGCTCCATCCGTCATCCACAAAAAAACGCAAATTTTTGAAGCGGTGCTGACGAGCATATCCTTGAAGCAATTCCTTTTGGTTGACAATACTGTTGCTCTCGCCCTCCCGCCCATCGTCCTGGGAAAGACGGCAGTAGAGGGCTGTGATCCTGTTTTCCTTCGATTGTCTGCTCACGGTATCTCCTTTCCGACAATCGGATACGGTGTATTGCAAAATCAGTATACCATATCCACGTCTATAATTCAACGCTTTAAAGCGAGATTGCTCGGCATTTTAGTCATCTTCTGCAGTCCGCAATTTGCAACTGATCTGTTCCAACAGAAATTCATCACTGTTCGGGTCAAAGCGGCCCACCACCTCATATTCGGTGTGGCCATCTTTCATGGTAAAGTCCATGTCGGGCGGGATACGGCAAAGAAGAAGTGGTTCCCGCCCTGTGTCCAAGTTGAGCCTGTGACTTGCCATAATTTTCTCAATTTCCGGCCATTCAGCGTCTAATTTAGCAATATAGTCCTCAATTTTTGTTGTTCTTTCTTCTGCGGTCATCTGTATCGCTCTCCTTTCATCCTGGCCCGCGCCGTCTGGCGGTGCTGCTCCTCGTTGGCATAAACCATATCCATCGTGTCCTGGATTTTGGCGGAGCGTTCCTCAACGCCGACATTCAGCTTCAATTTCTTGCGGCAGGCGGTAATCTGAGCGGTCACGGCCTGCTTTTCAGCCCGTAATTCTTCTTTTTTAGCCGGTGACGCTCTGCGGATTTTATTCTGCAAGTACTTCCGCTGATTGGTCAGCTCGTCCATTTCGCCTTGGAGGGCTTCACGGGCTGAAAGAAGATCGTCCAGTGTTTCAATGCGGGTTTTCGCCAGATAATCCACCTGGGCGGTGATTTCGTCCAGCTTTCGCAGTTCCTCTTTCAAAAACGGGCTGGTGGGCTGATAGGTCGTCCCTTTGGGCAAAATGCCAAGCTGGTACTCCCAATAAAGGAACAGCCGGTAAGTGTGAGAGGTGCGCTGAAACGGAACATAGACCCGCAGTTCCTCCGGCAGTTCCGGGGCAAAATTGACGGTAGGGCGCTTGTTGCCGAAGCTGGCCCGTGCGCCCAGGCCGCGCATGATATTCTCCGGCGTCCAATGTTCGTCCAGGGTGTCCAAACGGGTGAAGTGCTGATACTGTGGCAGGCGTATCTTCCAGTGTTTGCCTGTGAAATCGGTGAGATAGCCCTTGCGCCGGAGATACCTCTCCATCATCTCCACGGTTCGGCTTCCATTGACGGCCTCCCGCACATCTGCCCGGTAGATGTTGTAGCGGGTGGGCTTGCCGCTCTGCTCGTCCAGCCAGACGGGACGGCTGGGGGCCTTACTGCTATGCTCAATAACGGACAGCCCATATTCCCGGCAAAGCCGGTCTGAAATGTCCCGGAGGCGCTGCTGCTCCGCTTTGGAGTAATTGTACTTTTTACCGTCCTTGAAGGATACGGAATTGAAACAGAAATGATTGTGCAGATGTCCTTTGTCCAGGTGGGTGGTGACGATGACCTGAAACCTGTCGCTCCACATTTCACGGGCCAGCTTCACGCCAATCTCGTGGCACCGCTCCGGGGTGACTTCCCCCGGTTTGAAGCTCTGATAGCCATGCCAGGCGATGTACTTGTCCTCTTTGCCATATCGCTGTTTCGTCAAAATCATCTGACGCAGGGCCGTTTGTTTCAGACAGTTGATGGCGGTGACAAAGGAGCCGTCCGCAGTTTTCTGCGGGTTCTGGATGTACGAAAATACATTGAAAAAATCCTCGGTTCCTTTGGGTACAGTTTTCTCCGGGTTCTCAACGTAGGCGATTAGGTCACTGAGCCGGCCCTTGATGTGCCACAGGCTGGTGGTCGCCATCACGCCACCCCCTGCAAAAATAGGACGAGCTTTTCAAGCCGGGAGCATTCTTCAGCGGCTTCCGGGTAATAGGCGGTCAACTGTTCCAGCTTATCATGGACATCATATAGAGCTTCCAGCAACCCCCAAAACTCCGGGGGCTGCTGAGGCCGGGGCCGCTTGCCCAAACAAATTTGCCGGAAGTATTCGGATTGGGTCAGGCCGCACAGGGCAGCGTCATGCTCCAGCTTGGCCTTTTCTTCGACCGTCAGTCTGATTTTCAGCCGTACTTTTTCATCGTTCGTACTCAAAACAATTCCTCCATTCTGTCAAATTTCTGCCGTGGGAGGGGGTATTCAGGGGTCTCCCCTGGGAATGGATTTTGCCCCTTGGGGGCATAAATCCGATGCTCGCTATCCCTGTGGCTATCCCTGTGGACAGGGATAGTTCTGTTGCTCCTGGGGTGTGGGAAGCGGGCGGGGTCGGCTTCTTTCTGAGGAAGTGTGCTGAGAACATTTTCTCTCAATTACGTTTGGCCTGTTCCATGCCTGGGCTATGGCATCATGGGTGATGCCATTCTTATAGATAGCCCATACAAAAGTGGCATCACAGGTGATGCCACGCAAAGGTGACGGCAAAACTGCCGTCATGGTTAGTTTCAGTTTGTTGAGTGACGGCAGAATTGCCGTCATCCTGTGGTAGACGGCAAAGTGCCGTCATGATGGCTTTGAGAAAGGTTAAGTGACGGCGATTTGCCGTCACACAGTTTTGCCGATTGTCCTGAATGGCGTTCCTGCTCCTGTTCAGCGGCGTTGTCTCGCTCGCTCCACAGCGGAGGTCATGGCGAAGTATCTCATTCAGACGGTCATTCAGTTGTCAAAAGCAAAAAAGAAGCCGGTACATCAAAACCAGCCCCGGCGGAGATTTCGTTCCGCTGAAGCAAGTTTGATGTACCGGCCTTGTGTTTTTCAAGCACCAAGAGGGTTGTTGCCTATATGTGTTATTCAATTGGCCCATCTACATGGGATATAGTCTACCACACAGAACAAGTGTTTGTCAATGGCATATTGGCGAATTTTATAGATTGCTCTGGAAAAATGCGGCTCTGTGTGGTATCCTGTAAAAAACGGATGGAGGAATATCACTATTACAAGTATACGACCGTTAGCAGAAGAATTTGTCGAGTAACCTTTTACGATTGTCCCAATTCGACTTCGTGTTCCCGGTGAATCGCAATGGGTAAATATTTGCAGGATGGTATAAAAATGAATGATTTCCAATAAACCTTTGATTTCCAATAAACCTTTGATTTCCAATAAACCTTTGATTTCCAATAAACCTTGATAAACTTCATACAACAGAAATGGGTATAGAGCGCATAAAAAGGAACTGCCAAATTGAAACAGACGATGATATTTACTGGAGCAAGGCGCAGATTCGGGACAAAGATGCTAAAATTGAAAGAATCGGAAAGAACTGGTATATTTTCGCGGGCCACTACAAAATAACCGTGAACGCACATAGCTATACAATAATTACTGCGCACAGAGTCGAAGTATAATTTTGATAATTCGGACGAGTGAATTATTATACGCTAAAATCCAGAATCAAGGCGTTAGGAACACAGAAGCGAATTGGGAGTTACGATTTATTGGTCGGAAAGAAAAGAAACCTCCGACTTTTTCCAATTGACTATAAAACAATGAGAGGAGGCAGGACGGTCATGAATGAAGAAATCATACTCGGCATGGTAGGGCCATATGTGAAAGACAGTGCGATAACCTACAATGAATTTGATCAAATATTTTCTATCCTGTCTCGGAAAGAGCAGTACACTGTTACGGATATTCTTTATAAAAACGGTATTGATCTTGTTGATGCCCATATTAAAGACGACATTCTTGTTCTCGATGTGGACAGCGAAGATGAATTTGATGAGAAACTTGAAGACGATGATTTTGAAGTTTTATACGATGAAGCTCTTTTTAGAGATAACGGAGTACATGAAAGTGAAATTGAACACCTTATTGTGCATAAGAATATACGCCAATCCAACGAAATTCTCTGTAGCTTGATCCAGCAGGGTAATAGACAGGCGGCTCAAGATTTATGTATTAAAAACAAAAGGCTTGTTGATAAATATGTTATTGCCTATGAGAAAAGGTACGGAAATCACCTTGATTTTGAGGATTTAGAGCAAGTTGGCTTTTTAGGTTTGATAAAGGCGGCGCAAAAGTTCGACATACATCAAGGCACATCTTTCAGTACATATGCTGTGTTTTGGATAAAGCAGAGCATTTCGCGCGAGATAATGGATAATGGATATGCTATTCGGATACCAGTTCACATGATGGAAAAAATCAACAAAGTAGTTATGTGCCACAATAAGCTGACCGGAGAGGGTGTTCCTCCTCATGAGCGCATCTTACAAATTTCCAGTCAATTAGAATATTCTGTGGATGATGTAAGAGAGTGCCTTAAGCTGAAGCAAAATTTTCTCGGATATACTTCTTTGGATGTACCAATTGGAGAAGATAGCGACTCTGAATTAGGGGATTTTATCCCAGTTGAGGAAGAATACTCGGTAGAACAAATGGCCTTTAGCAAAGCGTTACGCCATGAGATGGAGAATGTATTGATGACATTACCACCAAGAGAGCGGGATATCCTAAAACTTCGCTTTGGCTGGGATGATAACCATCCCCGAACTTTAGAAGAGATTGGCTTAAAATATGATGTTACCCGAGAGCGAATCCGTCAAATAGCGGCAAAGGCACTCAGAAAACTAAGACACCCCACTCGCTCTCGCCGCTTGAAAGATTTTGTGGAGGAGTAGTAATTATGACTTGTAAAACGATAGGCAAGCGCTTAGCGGAAAAATTGGCAGGATTACAAATTAGCAAGGATTCTATTATCATATTAAAGGGAATCCCTTTGTCGATTGTCGATGCCTCTGTAGAAAGTATCAATCTTTCTGATGTCGTATCAAACAAACTGGGATATTTCATGTCCATTTTCGGAAGAAGAAAATTCTTGAGTTACGAGGAATTTTTGCTTCTTTCAGATTTTGTTGTATCACAATATAAGGAAGTTGTTATTCTTAATAATAATATCTATATGGAACAGTACCCTGTGGAGGAATACTTTAGTGATACGGTTCGCTCCGGTCTATTGAATCATTATGATGAATCTGACGAGGGCGAAGCAGATAGCAGTTATATCGGAGACATAGATGAATATATTTTTATGTTTCAGGGATTAAAGGAATACAATGGTTCTTTAATGGGTGTCTATTGCTCTGTTGCCGCACTCCAGAACCCAAAAGTCTTCTTAGTAAACTTATTTGATGATAAAAGAGAGGAGCTTATCTACACTGCGGAGCCAGTGGATGATTTTATAGAAATCATAGAGGAATCAGATTATGTCGATTTCATTAAACTTCTTTTTGAAGAACCGAGCAAAGTATATGTCCGTGTATCGAATTACATCGGCGACATAAATAAACTTAAAGATCATATTGCAATTGTTGCACACTATTGGAAAAGGAATACTCAACTGTTTTTTCTGCAAACTCAAGAACTTGATGATGTTTATGAGCAAAGAAAGGAATATGGGGATATCTTAAAAAAATACTGGGGATATCCATCTTTTAGGAATCTCGACGTTTACGACATAAATGCACTTGATCGAGGCGAAAAAATTGTCAAGCAGGTATCTCAGGAGAGCATAATTGCCAATTTGGTAGAAGAAGTTGAGCATTGTGGCAATGGGAAAGATTTTAGGGATATATTTGTTACGGCGCCTACCGGCGCTGGTAAATCGGTGATGTTTCAAGTACCCGCAATTTATCTTGCTGAAAAATATAATCTTCTTACCATCGTCATTTCTCCGCTTATCGGTCTGATGAATGATCAAGTGAAGAATCTGGAACTAAAGAATTATTCGTTCGCCAAAACGATTAACTCAGATATTTCTCCTATTATCAAACAGGACATTATTGAAAAGGTTTCTGATGGTCAGTACCATATCCTCTACCTTTCACCTGAAACACTATTGAGCCGTAGCGATGTGGAACAATTAATAGGTGATAGAACGATTGGTATGATTATCGTAGACGAAGCTCATATTGTCACCACTTGGGGTAAGCAATTTAGACCAGACTATTGGTATCTGGGGGATCATATCCGAAAACTCCGAAAAAAGCAGTTAGATAGCAAAGGACGGTCTTTTGTAATCGCTACGTTTACTGCAACGGCTATTTATCATGGCCTTGAGGATATGTATACAGAAACAATCAACAGTCTTCATATGCTGAGTCCTATTACTTATTTAGGCTATGTTAAACGTAATGATATTGATATCGACATCAGGCATCCCCAGAAACCCAAAGGAGTCAGAACAGAATACGAACTTGATAAGTTTGTGCAAATTGAAGATATCCTCCGGCGAGCAATTATAACAAATAAAAAAACTTTGATTTATTTTCCTACAGTTGCACTGATTGATAGGTGCTATGAATACTTGAGGAGCAAGCATGAGATCGGGCGTGTTGCGATGTATCATGGATCGTTGAGTAAAGATGCAAAGCAAGAAAACTATGAGAAATTTCTCTCAAAAGAAAAACTTGTGATGCTTGCAACAAAGGCTTTTGGGATGGGCATCGATATCAATGATATTGAACTGGTGGTTCATTTTGCCCCTACCGGAAATGTTTGTGACTATGTACAAGAAATTGGTCGTGCAGCAAGGCGGGAAGATTTGAGGGGCGAGGCTCTTTATTACTATAATTCACGTGATTTCAAACACATTAATAGGCTGCATGGTTTGTCTACAATTCAAAAGTACCAACTGGTTAGAGTAATTGAGAAAGTGGATGAACTATATCAGCGAAGTATACAAACCGGTAAGCGAAAGGATTTGACAAAAAGACGAAACGCAATGCTTTTAGATGCAGAAAATTTTTCTTATATTTTCGGTTCGTCTGTCAGTGATGAAGACAATAATGTGAACAAAGTAAAAACCGCACTGCTTTTGATTCAAAAAGATTTTGAATCAAAAATTGGCTTTTCTCCAATTGCAGTCCGCCCAATTCCAATGTTTTCCGTAGGCTTTTTTGAAATAGCTGCCAAAGTACAAGAAAGGCTTTCCAAGAGTTATCCTGGCGCTGTGGAAGAAATCGAAAACGATAAGCATATTTGCCGGGTATTATTAAGCACTATATGGTCAAAAGATTATAAAAATCAATCGTTTCCCAAATTTAAGTTTATGCTTTATGCAAAGGATGCCGAGAACTTAGATTTCGTGACCAAATATCCGATGAACCCCGCGCTATGCGTAACGGTAGTATTCAGTGATGATTATTCCAGCCTCTTTCAGAATATCTGGAGCGCGCTAAAAGGCTTTATTGGGAAAAAGGTAATATCGTCTGAGCATACTGCAGTTTCGGAAATTATTGAGGCCCTCACTGCATCTTGTAATATTAATAAATATAAGGCGCAAACAATTTGCGAAGTTGTAATTACATCAATGGATTCTTACAGAAAAAACTTTGCTCGTACAGCGTCTCCAATCGCATTGGAAAAGACAACTACGGATGGAAAAGTCAAATATCAGTTCAATGTGGCTGTAAATTCCTACTTTCAATGGATTGAGTCCGGATTGCGGAAAATCGAACACGAAACACAGAACGATCGGCTATACCTTATAAATGACAGCGGCAAACGAACCAAAGAATACAGTATCATTCTGGGTGTTTTGGAAGCCATGGGTGTACTATCTTTTGAAATGATTGGCGGTGCCAACAGCCAATTGTATATCTACATCAACCAAATCCAGGCACTTAGAAATATCATAAATGCTCCCTATCGTTACAACAATAGATTATTGGAAGCCGTGGCGGAAAGGCATTTAATTTCTGTAAAAATGCTTACGTATCTTTATGAGGGAGATTTTACAAACGAAACCCGTTGGGATTTGATTGAAGACTACTTTCTTGGTACGATTCCTGAAAAGGTGAAGTGCGATTGTAAGGGGGAAAAGCCCGATATCGCTTTTGATTGAGGTCTCTGTTCAGAACTTTTTGAACTTCAATTGGCTTTATAGTCACCACAGTTGAAAAGCGGTAAAGAGAGCGACATCGAAAGAAGGG